>NC_014972.1:0-333750 GCF_000186885.1 Desulfobulbus propionicus DSM 2032
AAAAAGCAAGAGAACTGTTCACTGGGAAGCGAGAGTATAGTATACTCCCCGAATGTTTCATCAACAAAGAGTTGTCGGGAGAATATTTACCTTGGATACACACATCATCGCCCTTGCCAACCAGAAGGGCGGCGTCGGCAAGACCACCACTGCGTTGAACCTGGCGGCCGTACTGGCCGACAAGGGGAAGAAAGTACTGCTGGTGGATTCCGATCCGCAGGGGAATGCTTCCAGCGGGGTCGGACTGTTCAATACCAATGAGGACAAGAATATCTACAGCTGCTACACCGGCGCCAAGGAGGCCGTCGACTGCATTTTGCCCACCAAACAGAAGAATCTCTCCATCCTCCCGGCTTCCATTGATCTGGTCGGGGTCGAGGTGGAGTTGATCAGTCAGGAGAATCGGGAGAAACGGCTTAAAGCCCTGCTTCGCCCGGTGCGGGAACAGTTCCACTACATTTTGATCGACTGCCCCCCTTCCCTGGGCATGCTCACCATCAACAGTCTTACCGCCGCCGACTCGGTGCTGATCCCCATGCAGTGTGAATATTTCGCCATGGAAGGACTGGCCCAGTTGATCCAGACCATCCGCAAGGTGAAAAAGACCCTGAATCGCGAACTGTATGTCGAGGGGCTGTTGCTCACCATGTACGACCGTCGCAATCGGTTGACCCATTCGGTGGCCAGCGAGATTCAAAAGCACTTTGGCGACCAGGTCTACAAGACCGTCATTCCACGTAATGTCCGGCTGAGTGAAAGCCCCAGCCACGGACAGACGATCATCGAATACGATCCCGGCAGTACCGGGGCCAAGGCCTACCGGCAGCTGGGCGGCGAATTCCTCAAACGAACCAAGGCGAGGGCCTGAGCATGGGCAAGAACCCCTTGGGCCGGGGCGTGGGCGCCCTGCTGCCCGAAGATGACCTGGTCGCGGAAGATAAGTATTTTATGTGTGATATCGATAAAATATCGCCAAACCCTAATCAGCCGCGCAGCCATTTCGATGCCGACAAGCTGCAACAGTTGGCCGATTCTATCCGGGAGAAAGGTGTGATCCAGCCGCTGCTGGTCGTCAGGGGGGGCGGCAACCGGTATACCCTGGTTGCCGGCGAGCGGCGGCTGCGGGCCGCCAAGCTGGCAGGGCGCGACGAGGTTCCCGTGGTAGTCATGGACGAGGCCAGCGACAACGAGAGCCTGGAGCTGGCCCTGATCGAAAACATCCAGCGCCACGACCTCAACCCCATCGAGGAGGCCATGGCCTATGCCCGGTTGATGGAGGAATTTCATCTCACCCAGGAGGAGGTGGCGAAAAAGGTCGGCCGCCAGCGCTCCACCATCACCAATGTGCTGCGCCTCCTCCAGCTGCCGCAGCCCTTGCAGGACGATGTGGTCCAGGGGGTGATCAGCGAAGGGCATGCTCGCGTGCTGCTACGGGTCAAGGATCAGCCGGAACAGCTGCGCCAGATCCGCGACCGGATCGTCAACGAGGAACTGTCGGTGCGGGCGGCGGAGCGGCTGTGCGGCAAAAAGTCGCAGGCGCCGGCCACCGACAAGACCGGTGAAGCTACGGCTCCCAAGCCGCCGGCGGAAGAGCTCCCTCCGGCGTACTGCGCCGCCGTGGTCAATCAGTTGACCAATCAGCTGCACACCAAGGTGCGCATTGTCCAGCAGGGCAAGCGCGGCAAGCTGGAGATCGAATACTACTCCAGCGATGACCTGGATCGGTTGACCAGTCTGCTGTTACGCTAACGACCTTGGGAACCGGCATGGCACCGCGGCGATCACCAGGCCCGAGCAAGGAGCGGCAAAGGCGCATTGCCCCCTTGGTGGTGATCGGTTTTTTTCTACTTCTGCTGCTGATCGGCATTGCCGTCGATGAGCCGACGCGGGTGCTCGAACAGGCCCGTGCCATCTGCCTGGGCTGCATCGGGATCGGGTGAACGGGCTGGACATGGAAACCCTGCGCAGATGGATCCAGATCCTGTGGCTGTTCCTGTCCAATGGCTATTGGGGATTTCCTTGGAGCGGCACGCTCTATCAGGGACCGCTGAAAGTGCTCTGCTCGCCCGGCCTCAACTGCTATTCCTGCCCGGCCTCGACCACCTTTTGCCCCATCGGCAGTCTTCAACAGTTGCTGCTGGGGGTGCGGATGTCGCTCCAGGCCGGGCAATACCATCTCGGCACCTATGTACTGGGCAGCATGGGCTTGCTCGGTGCCCTATTCGGGCGGTTGCTCTGCGGTTGGGCCTGCCCCTTCGGCCTAGTGCAAGAGTGGCTGCACCGCATCCCCTCACCCACATTCGCTGTGCCACGGGTGCTGGGCTGGGGCAAGTATCTGGTGTTGCTGCTGCTGGTGCTTGTGCTGCCGCTGGTAGTGGTCGATGAGTTCGGCATGGGCAAACCCTGGTTCTGCACCTATCTCTGCCCGGCCGGCACCCTGGAGGCAGGCATTCCCATGCTGCTCCTCAGCCCGGATCTGCGGCCCGCCGCCGGCCTGCTCTATGGCTACAAACTGGCTCTCCTGGCGTCTCTCCTCCTGTGGAGCATCGTCGCTTCCCGGCCATTTTGCCGCACCCTCTGCCCCCTGGGCGCTTTTTACGGCCTGTTGAACCGGTACAGCCTGATTCAGTTGAAATTTACTGCCGATGCCTGTACAAAGTGCGGTGCGTGCCATCGGGTGTGCCCGGTGGGCGTTCGCGTTGACGAATCGCCGAACAGTGCCGAATGCATCCGCTGCCTGCGTTGCTGCACCGAGTGCCGTCAGCAGGCGCTGTCCCTGGACATTGCCGGGCACACGCTTTCGTTGGCGGCGAGGACATCGCCCGATCCATCCTGCAATCAAGGAGCCCGGTCATGACCTTGCGACGTGCTCTGTTTGCCTGCACTGTTTCGCTGTTGCTGCTGGTCCGTTCCGTTGCTGCGGCCGAGATGGTATCCATTGCCGGCGAGGAGATCAACATGCGCTCCGGTCCAGGCACCGAGCATGAGGTGTTGTGGAAAATCAGCGACGGATTCCCGCTCGAGGTGCTCGCCACCAAGGGCGACTGGTTGCAGGTCCAGGATTTTGAGGGCAGCAGCGGGTGGGTGCACAAGAAAACCACCCGGGCCACGCCGCACATGATCGTCAAGGCCAACCGCGGCACCGCGCAGCAGATCAACGTGCGCCGCGAACCGAGCACCAAGGCCGCGGTGGTGGCAACGGCCAGTTACGGTGTGGTGTTCAAGACCCTGGAACGTCAAGGCACCTGGGTCAAGGTCGAGCACGGCCAAGGGGTAACCGGGTGGGTTGAAGGCAGCCTGCTTTGGGGGTTCTAGGCCCGAGTTTCGCAGCGAAAGTCAGCGTCCCGTTTTTTCATCGTTCCCATCCTTCCGCTTCGGCACGGTATCAGCTCCGTTGGGTTGCGAGGTTTTGGAAATATGTACGACGTAACCCGATCGATCCCGATGATTCCCGACAAGAAACTGATCAAACTCCGGTTCGAGCAGGCCGCCGCCACCTACGAACAGCAGGCAACGGTGCAGCATCGAGTGGCTGACCGCCTCCTGGGCTTGCTGAACGACAGCGCCCCCGGGGTGACCCCGGAACAGATTCTCGAGATCGGCTGCTGCACGGGACTGCTCACCGAAAAGGTGCTGGAGCGCTACCCGTCGATCCAGCAGCTGACGGTCAGCGACCTGGTGGCCGCCTTCGAACAGTGCGTGTGCCGCAAGGCTGGTCTCCGGGTCGACAATATCACCTTCTTGGCTGGGGATATCGAAACGATTCGGCTGCCGGCACGCTATGATTTGATCATTTCCTCGTCCACCCTGCACTGGGTGCATGATCTGCCGGCGTTGTGCGCCAAACTGCATCGTCACCTGCAGCCCCAGGGCACCCTGGCGTTTTCCCTCTACGGCAAGGACAATCTGGCCGAGATTCGCGCCGTGACCGGCGTGGGGCTGGCCTATCGCAATCTGGATCAGCTGCGGACAGTGGTGGCGGAACGGTTCGACATTCTGGCCGCCGAGGAGACACGGGAAACCCTGTGGTATCCGGACCCGATCGCCGTGCTCCAGCACCTGCGGGCCACCGGCGTCAATTCGATCGGTCAACGCCCCTGGACCAGACGCCAGGTTAACGCCTTCAGCCACGCGTACAGAGATCGGTTCTCCGGCCAGCAGGGCGTCCGTCTGACCTATCATCCGATGTTCATTGTGGCCCGCCCCCGGTACCAGGCAGAGGGACGGATCGGTTAGTCTTCATCCTCCGCGAGGAATACGCATGACCGCAGCGCACGTCACCATTGCCGTGGGCGGCATCGATACCGATGTCGGCAAGAGTTATGTGACCGGGTTGTTCGCCCGGTATCTCATCCAGCAGGGGCACAAGGTCACCACCCTCAAACTGGTGCAGACCGGCTGCGCCGAAACGTCTGATGATATTCGCCTTCACCGGCAGCTGATGGGCCAGCCGTTGTCCGCGTTTGACCGCGATGGCACCACCTGTCCGTACGTCTTTCCCTATCCGGCCTCGCCGCTGCTGTCGGCCCGCATGGTCGGCCGGGTGATCGAGGCCCAGGTTTTGGACCGGGCCATGGCCACCCTACAGGAGCACCATGACTGGCTCTTGGTGGAGGGAGCCGGTGGTCTGCTGGTGCCGCTCAACCCGGAGCTGCTGCTGCTCGACTATTTTGCCGCGAGGCAGCTGCCGATGCTCCTTGTCTGCTCGCCCCGCCTTGGGTCGATCAATCATACCCGGCTCAGCCTCGAGGCGATCAAGGCACGCCGCATTCCCTTGTTGGGATTGGTTTATAATCTGTTTGGCAATCACCCCCGCGAAATCGTCCAGGACACCCTGCTCGAATGCCGCAAGGCCCTGCGCGATTACGGCTTTGCCGAAACCCTGGTGATCGTCCCCGATGCCAGGGAAAGCACCTCCGCCGCCTGGCAGACCTTGGTCACTGCCGCCCAACAGCTGCGTTCATAACCAGGCCAGCGCGGCTGGCCCTCCCCCCTTGTTCATCGCTGTTTGCCAGCACAAACGGCGGGTGAACGATTGTCTCCCGCACGTCTTCACGCTACCGCCACGCATCTTTTCGCCCCCGGTTGACCGTTTTCTTCCCTGCTCGTTTTGCTCCTTCGTGTTTCGTGATCCTGCGCTGCATCGCATCGGCGCAGTGGGGCATGTCCCGCCCGCATGGGCTGTCCATTGAGGTAGAAGGAGGATTTTGTGCGTAATGGGCGATTATCGCCGCAACAAAAAAAGCGAGAGGCCGACAAAAAACGGGCAACAAGCAATCCCCTTGCGCTGCGAGTATTGGCGATCAGGGAGAGGAGAAGACAGTTTTGAAAAATAATAATTTCCGCTTATTGGCAACCATGTGGAGGGGTTCTGGGGCTACCAATGAATCAACTTGTGCGATATGTGCAAAATAGAAAATATATTGCGAAGAATGGCCGCCTTTTCTATAGAAAGGGCACCTGTGTGATCGCCGGGACAGTTTTCAGTAAAATAGAACTGAAAAATCAATAAAATATATGTCAAAACCGGTGACAGCAGAAAAGGCCAGCTGGCCTGTGGGCGCGAATTCGCGGAGACCTATTATTTGAGAGAAGGAGGCCTGTATGGCGAAAGTCGGAGTGTACGTCTGTCATTGCGGTTCCAACATTGCCGGCGTCATCGACGTGGCGGCGGTCCGCGACTTTGCGGAAACGCTTCCCGATGTGGTGATTGCGCGCAAGGATCTGTTCATGTGCTCGGATTCAGGGCAGGAGATGGTCAAGCAGGATGTCCGCGACGGCGTGGTGGACCGGGTCGTGGTCGCTGCCTGTACGCCGCGAACCCACGAGCCGATCTTCCGCGCGGCCGTCGAAAAGGCCGGGCTCAACAAGTACCTGTTCGAGATGGCCAATATCCGTGACCAGGACAGCTGGGTCCATGCCCACGATCACGAGGGTGCCACCGAGAAAGCCAAGCAGATTGTGGCTTCGGCCGTGGCCAAGGCCCGCAATCTCGAACCGCTGGAAGACAAGTTTGTGCCGGTCACCGACGCGGCCCTGGTCATTGGCGCGGGCATCGGCGGCATCAGCGCCGCCCTGGAACTGGCCAACATGGGCCACAAGACCTATCTGGTCGAAAAACGCCCCTCCATTGGAGGTGTGATGGCCCAACTCGACAAGACCTTTCCCACCAACGACTGCTCGGCCTGTATCCTCACGCCGATGATGGTCGAGGCCTATAACCACCCCAACATCGAAACCATGACCTATTCGGAGGTGGACGATGTCAGCGGCTATATCGGCAACTTCAAGGTCAAGGTGCGGCGCAAGCAGACCTATGTCGACTGGAACAAGTGCACCGGCTGCGGCGACTGCGCCTCCAAGTGCCCCGCCAAGACCCCGGACGAGTTCAATGCCGGCCTCTCCGACCGCCGGGCCGCCTTCATCATGTTCCCGCAGGCGGTGCCGAAAAAGGCGGTGATCGACATCGACCATTGCATCAACTGCGCTGGCCGCGAAATCGGCACCCAGCCGAAAAGCAACCAGAAGACCGGCCGGCCGATCCTCGCGCCCTGCGAACGCGCCTGTCCGGCCGAGGCCATCAACCGCTCCCTTGCCCATGACCCGAACGGAACGATCCGCGAGATCGAGGTCGGCTCCATCGTCGTCGCCACCGGCTATCAGGTGATGGACAAGGACTGGTTCAAGGAAATGGCCCCAGCCTCGCCCAATGTCATCACCGCCTTGCAGCTGGAGCGCATCATCTCCGCCACCGGGCCGACCGAGGGCAAGCTGCTGCGGCCCTCGGATCACGAAAAGCCGCACACCATCACCTTTGTCTCCTGCATGGGCTCGCGCGACGAGCACTTCCACTCCTACTGTTCGCGTTTCTGCTGCATGTACATGATCAAGCAGGCCCGCCTGATCAAGGAGAAGTACCCACAGATCACCATCAACATGCACTTCATCGATGTGCGCGCCTTTGGCAAGGGCTACGAGGAGTACTACACCGGCGCCCGCAAGATGGGGATCAACTTCTTCAAAGGCAAGGTCGGCGGGCTGGAGATGCTGCCCGGCGACAAGTTGCGCGTGCTCGCCTACGACATGGAGGCCGCCACCCCGATCGAGTACGCGTCCGACCTGGTGGTTCTGGCCACGGCGGTCGAGTTGCCCAAGGATGCGGTGGGCCTGGCGCAGAAGCTTGGCCTCCAGTTCTGCGGCTCCAACTTCTTCCGCGAACTGCATCCCAAACTGGGACCGGTCGAAACCGCGGTCGAAGGCCTGTTCGTGGCCGGCTGCTGTCAGGGGCCCAAGGATATCCCCGACACCGTGGCCCAGGCCAAGGGGGCTGCCGCTGCCGCTGCCGTGCCCCTGGCCCAGGGCAAGGTCAAGATCGAGCCGATCATCTCCGAGGTGCATCAGGAGATCTGCTCCGGTTGCGGCATCTGCGTGCCGCTCTGTCCCTACCACGCCATCAGCATGCAACCCTCTGACAATGGCCCTAGAGCCCGGATCGAGATGAGTGCCTGCAAGGGCTGCGGCGTCTGCACCTCGGCCTGCCCGTCTGGCGCCATTGTCCTGCACGGCTATGAAGAAGCGCAGATTTTCGCCCAGATCGAGGCGCTGACCGCCTGAGAGGAGAGACCATCATGATTATCGACCAAAGCAAAATCGACGAGGCCATCGCTACCATTATCGGCTACGGCGGCCACAACATCCTCAACTGCATCCAATGCGGCGCCTGTTCGGCGGTCTGTCCCGGGGTCCGCGCCGGATTCCCCCTGCTGTGCCGCACCCTGATCCGTCACCTGCAGAGCGGCGAGCTGGAGGAGATCATCGAAGACGCCTCCAGTTGGGGCTGCCAGGCCTGCAACCGCTGCACCGAGGTCTGCCCGCGCGACGTGCGCCCGCAGGAGGTGGTGTTTGCCTTTCGCCGCTACCAGGCCAATCAGCTGGCCTTTTCGACCTCCTCGGTCACCAGCCAGATGAACCTGTTCGAGACCGGGCACGCGGTGTACACCGACCCCCGCGAGCTGCGCACGCGGGTGGGGCTGCCGGCCCAGACGCCGACCTCCGCCTTTGACGACCAGGCCAAGCAGGAAATCCAGACCCTGATCAACAACAGCCCCATGGGCGAGTTGGGACTCTTTTAACCAGCAGAGTTGGACCAGATTGCCCAACCGCACAACGAACAATGAATAAGGAGTCTTGGCAGAGGAGCTTTTTCGCCCCGGGACTCTTTTCATAGACAAGGTGAAACTCATGGAAAAAATCGGATTATATCTCGGCTGCAACATCCCGCTGAAAGCGCCGGACATCGAGCAGTCCATCCGCAAGATCCTGCCGGTGCTCGGCATCGAGCCGGTTGACCTGCAGGGCGCCTCCTGTTGCCCGGCCTGGGGCACGGCCCCCTCATTCGACCTCAACACCTGGTGCGCCATCTCCAGCCGCAACATCACCATCGCCGAAGCCCAGGGCGTGGACATCATGACCGGCTGCAACTCCTGCTTTGGCGTGCTCTCCGAGGCCAAGCACTTTCTCGATGACCCGGCGCGACGCAAGGCGGTCAATCAGAGCCTCGCCGCCATCAACCGCGAGTTCAAGGGCACCTCGGACATCTACCATGTCGCCCATGTGCTCCATCGCAAGGTGGGCGTGGAGAAGATCCGCGAGAATCTTAAGTACTCCCTTGGTGGACTGAAAATTGCGGTGCAGACCGGTTGCCACACCCTCTGGCCCTCGGATGTCTACAAGATCAAGGAGGACAACCCTTACTATCCGACCATCCTCCGCGATCTTTGCGAGGCCACCGGCGCCACCGTGCCGCATTATTCCCGTTTGGAGAGCTGTTGCGGCATGGGCGGCATGCGTTCCACCGACGTGGAGAAATCGCTGAAGCTGTTCCGCGACAAACTGCTGTCGATCAAGGAGGAAACCGACGCCGACCTGATCGTCACCACCTGTTCGTCCTGCTTCCTCCAGTTCGACATGTCCCAGCCGATCCTCAAGGAGCGCGGCCTGATCGACTTCGAACCGATTCCGACCTTTTACTATACCCAGTTGCTGGCTCTGGCCATGGGATGTGATCCCGCCCAGGTGGCCGCCCTCTCGCAGATCGACCGCAGCGGTATCATCAGCGAGATCCAAAGCGAACAACGTCTGATCAAGGAGGTGGCCTGATGTCCTTTCTACCCAATATCGTTGGCTTTGCCTGCCAGTGGTGCACCTATGCCGGCGCGGACCTGGCCGGTAACCTGCGGGCCAAATACCCGCCCTCGATCAAGCTGATCAAGGTACCCTGCTCCGGCCGGGTGGAGCCAGAGCATGTCATGGAAGCCCTGGCCAACGGCGCCGACGGCGTGCTGGTCGGCGGTTGTCACTTTGGCGATTGCCATTACAAGACCGGCAACTACAAAACCGCCAACAGGATGAAAATATTGAAACAACTGCTTGAGGACAGCGGTTTTGATTCCCGCCGCTTCCGTCTGGAATGGATCTCCGGTGCCGAGGGCTACCGGTTCGCCGAGGTGGTGGAGGAGTTTACCAAGGAGTTGCAGGAGCTGGGTCCCAACCCGCTCAAAGGAGGAAATGGTCATGGCAAATAAACTGAAGACCGCCTTTCTGCTGGCCGGCGGCTGCGCGGGCTGCGAGATGAGCGTGGTCGACCTCTCGGAAAAACTGGTCGATGCCCTGGAGCACCTGGAAATCGTCTTCTGGGCGCCAACCGTGGCCGACGTCAAGTATCAGGACCTGGAAGATATGCCGGATAAATCCATCGACCTGGCCTTTGTCGACGGCATGATCCGCAACACCGAAAACCTGCACACCGTCCAGGTGTTGCGGGCCAAATCCAAGGTGCTGGTGGCCTTCGGCGCCTGTGCCACCCTGGGCGGTATCGCCGCGCTTGGCGACCTGCATACCAAGGAGGAGCTGTTCCGCCAGGCCTACAAGGATTCCTTTTCCACTGACAACCCGGAAGGCGTCTATCCCGAACCGGAGTACCTGCTCGACGGCAAGTACAACCTGACCATCCCCGCCATCCTCGACACCTGTTCGACCATCGATCAGGTGGTGGCTGTGGATTACTATGTCGGCGGCTGCCCGCCCCATCCCTCGTTCGTCGGCAAACTGGTCGGCGCCATTGTTGCCGGCGACCTGCCCCCGGCGGGTTCCTGGCTCACCGGCGGCAAGGCGGTCTGCGACACCTGCAAGCGCAATCCGGCCCTCACCGGCCAGGAACGGCTGCCCATCGGTGAGATCAAACGCACCATCGACGACCGGCCCGACCCCAACATCTGCCTGCTGCAACAGGGCTACATGTGCTTTGGCCCGGTGACCCAGGGCGACTGCGGTGCCTCCTGCCTCAACGTCAACATCCCCTGTCGCGGTTGCGGCGGCCCGATCCCCGGTATCAAGGATTTCGGTGCCCGTTGCGTCTCCACCTTGGCCTCCAGCATGGCCAGCGAGGCCGTTGCCGAACAGTTCATTGAAAAATACAACGATATGGCCAAGATGTTTTATCGCTACAGCCATACGGCCTCGAAACTCAACCATCGGGTCGCCGAGCAGAAGGAGAACGCAGCATGAAAAAAATCGAAATCAGCCCGATCACCCGTCTTGAGGGCCATGGCAAGATTGCCATTTTCCTGGATGATGCCGGCAATGTGGACGACGCCTTTTTCCAGACCGTGGAATTCCGAGGCTTTGAAAAATTCCTCCAGGGCATGCCCATGGAGGAGGTACCGCGCACCGTGTCCACTGTCTGCGGTGTCTGTCGCGGCGTCCATTTCACCGCCTCGATGAAGGCCTCGGACGGCGTCTTCGGCGTCACCCCGCCGCCGGCCGGCCGCAAGCTGCGCGAACTGTTCTTCAACGCCCACTATGTCGAGGACCACTCGGTGATCCTCTATGCCCTGGGGCTGCCGGACTTTGTCGTCGGGCCGGAGGCCAATCCCGCGGTGCGCAACGTGGTTGGCCTGATCAACGCCGTGGGCGCGGAAACCGGCCGTGAGGTCCTGCGCCGTCGGGGTCTGGCAGTGAAGATTTTTGAACTGCTCGGTGGCAAGCCCAATCATCCGGTGGCGGCCATCCCCGGCGGCTGGTCCAAGCAGCTGAGCGAGGAGGAGCGCAAGCAGATCGAGGAGTGGTCCCAGGAGCTGGTGGGGTTGGGCGAGCTGACCCTCAAGGTCTTTGAGGATGTGGTGCTGAAAAACGACAAGTATATGGAGCTGGTCACCGGCGATATGTACAAGGTCGAGGTCGGCTACATGGGCTCGGTGGACGAGAACGACAATATCACCTACTACGACGGCACCCAGAAGATCATCGACTCGGCCGGCAACCCGGTGGGCAGCTTCAACGGCAAGGAATACCTCGATTTTATCTCCGAGCGCGTCCAGCCGTGGACCTATCTGAAATTCCCCTACCAGAAGAAGATCGGCCCCTGGAAGGGCATTGTCGAAGGGCCGGGCACCAACATCTACGCGGTTGGCCCGCTGGCGCGGATGAACATCGTGGGGGGCATGGACACGCCGCTGGCGCAGCAGCATTTCGAGAAATTCCACGCCACCTTCGGCGCGCGGCCGGTGCATAACGTCCTGGCCTACCACTGGGCCCGGGCGATCGAGCTGCTCAACGCCGCCGAGAAGTGCCTCCAACTCTCCCGTGACCCCGAGATCACCAGCAAGGACACCTGGACCAAGCCGACCTCCTGTCCGGGCGAGGGCGTGGGCATCATCGAGGCGCCGCGCGGCACCCTGATCCACCACTACACCACCGACGAGCGGGGCATCGTCACCAACGCCAACCTGATCGTGGCCACCACCCACAACAACGCCCCGATCAACCTGGCGGTGAAGAAGGCGGCCAAGCACTTCATCAAAAATGGCGATGTGTCGCCGGCCATGCTCAACTACGTGGAAATGGCCTTCCGCCCCTACGACCTCTGCCTGGCCTGCGCCACCCACACCGTGACCGGCGGCCAATCGCCGCTGTTGGTGGAAATCTTTGACAACAACGGCACCCTCTACAAGACGTTGAAGAATTTTTAAGTAGGCGTTGAGCCTGTGAGTCTGTAGTCTTTTTGGGGGGGCCAAGGGGCTACAGACTTAACATCCATAACTTTTTTCCGCCGGAGTGGCATGCAAACACAATGCGTCGTGATCGGTATCGGCAATCCCTATCTTCAGGATGACCGCGCCGGGGTGGTGGTGGTGGAACGGCTGGAGCAGGAAGGGATTCCCTGCCGGACGGAGGTGGTTTTTACCGTGGGGTTTGAGGTGATGGACAAGATCCGCGGCTGTGATCAGGCGATCATCGTCGATGCCTGCATGCTCGGCAACGAACCGGGTTCCATTCTCGAAGTCGGGGTGGACGACATCTTCACCACCCATGCCCTGGTCAATTCCCATGCCGTCACCCTGGGCACGACCCTCAAGACCGGCTATGTCTGTTTTCCCGAGGAGATGCCCGCCGATATCCGCATCCTCTTGATCGAGGTCAAGGAAATCAAGGAGTTCACCCAGCAGATGTCGTCCGAGGTGGAGGCGGCCGTGGACGTGGTGGTGGAACGGATCAAGGGAATGGTCGCCGCCAGGGAAGCGGGACCGCCCAGCCGCACAAGCGGGGCTACTGCTTGGGAGCAATAGCCACCGAATAGCCGCATTCCCCCTCGGCGCCAACAAGGCGCAGGGTGTAGGTGTCTGTCTTGGCGACGGTGAAGGGCATCACCGTGGTCTCCGATCCGCCGATCCGTTTGTAGGGATTGCGGTATACCGGGGTGCCCCGGGAATCGACAATCTCCACGGCATAACTGCCCCCATCACCCGTCGCTGAAAAGGACAGGCGCACCGGGACGAATTCCTCCAGCTCAAAGCGGTATTCGGCCACCGCGTCCTTGGCGATGGCGCCGCTCACCCCGCTGTCCCCGATCTTGAGCACATTGGCCTCGCCGCGCAGCTGCGCATCGAAGGCAATGGATTGGACAGTGAGGGTGTATTTTCCTTCCTCGCCCGTTCCCAGCACCCGCAGCAGGTAGGTGTCGTTTTTGTCCGGGGTGAAGGGCAGGCGGACATGCTGCGTATCGAACCCGTGCCGGTACTGCTTGCGCAACACAATTTTCCCACTCGAATCAGAGAGTTCCACGGTGTATTGAAAATTCTCGTCCAGCGAGGAAAAATTGAGGCGGACCGGGCTGTTCTGATAGAGCCGCACCTTGTATTCCGCGATCGCGTTTTTCACCAGCACCGCGGAAAACTCCTCGCCATCGATCTGCAACACGTGGGCTTCGCTCCGCAGCGCGGCATCGGTGACGATGGGAGTGGTGCGGATTTTGTACCGTCCTTCGCCCTCGGTGCCGGTAACCCTGAAGGAAAAGGTGTCGGTCTTCAAGGGGGTGCAGGGAAAGCTGACCGCCTCCTTGCCAAGCGGCTTGCCGAGCGAGTAGCGGCACGAGACCCTGTTGGTCGAGTCCATCACATCGATGGCGTACCTGACCCGATCTCCAGTGGGCAGGAGGTGGATGCGAATCGGGCTGTTTTCCTTGAGGTTGACCCGATGGTCCTGGAAACTGTTGAGGACCACGGTGCCGGTCAACTCCTGTTCCTGCGCCGTGGGCGGTTGAGGCGGCGCTTGTGCCGTGGCGCTGGCCTCGGGCGGCGATGGTTCGCCTCTGCTTTCCGTGTCCTCGAAAAACAGCGACAGGGCGGTGGCCAGGGCATCCTGGCGCAGGACATTGCCGATGTTGTCGGTCACCGAAACGAGCATCCCGGCCCATTGTCCGCCGATGTACAGGGTGCTGCCGCTCATCCCCTTGGTGATGGTGTCGTCCTGATTCACCGGGCGGACATTGATATGGCGGTATTTATCGTAGCCGACGACATCCACCGGCGTTTTGCGGATGCTGCCGTCGGCCAGCATGGTGTGGAGTTCGCCCTGCTTTTCGGTGCCGAGAAGGGCGGTCAGGCGGTTGTGCTGCGGCCAGAGGGTGCCACGGCAGGAGACCGGCGTGTCCTTGTCCAGGCGAACGACCGCGATGTCCCCGGGGAAAACGTCGACCAGTTCAGCCTGGCGGCGCGATCTGTCCACGGTGGTCACCTCGATCTTGAAGGCGTTTTCCACCACATGGGCAGGGGTGATCAGCAGACATTCGTTCTGCCGTGGGCGGAGAATGCCCTGGCCGGTTTCATTGTCGTCGACCTTGAGGTAGGCATCGGACGCATGGCTCGGCCCGGAGACAACCTGGGCCAGGAAAAACAGGGTAAGGAAGAGGGGCTGTTTGACGTTCATTGGTGGGTTGCGGCGGGTTGCGAGCTAGCAATCATGGCTGCTCTGTTCGTTTTTCAATTTCATCTCGGAATGGAAATAGAGCAGGCGGATGAAGAAGACGATCGATCCCGGAACCGCGAGCATGATCGCCCAGGTAATCACCAGTTCTTCATCTTTTCCCATCTTGGACCACAGATTGTTGCGGATTTTCAGTTTCGTGCCCCGGAATTTGTTGATCGTGGCCGAATTGGCCTCGACGATGGTCACGATCTGCAGGCCGCGATCCAGGTCGAAGGTGATCATGCCGCTGGTTTTCGGCTCCGTGGGCGTGAATTGCAGGCCATCGCCCAACTGCAACTTGTACGGATCCACCTTGTAATGATTGCCGGACAGCAGCTGTTTGGCGATCATGTGGATTTCACCGTCGAGCAACAGGCCGTTTTGCTGGTAGGCGTCGTAGGTGGGCACCCTTCCGACGATAACCGGGCCATCGACGGTGTATTTCCAGGTCACGCCCTGGGCGATCATGGCGGCCGGATCGTTCAGCACGAGATCAACGACCTCCGGCAGGGTGCAGAGGAGCTGATCGTTGTCGTCATACAGGCTGTTCTTGTCGGTGCTTCGGATCTTGACATGGACCGGTCCCTTGGCGATCCGTGAAAAGATGACCGCTGCTTTTCCATGGATTTGCAGGGATCCCGCGCCCTTGTGGGACACCGATTTCAACTTGGCCGATTCAGGTGCCAGGGGATCGAAGACCTCCGAACCCACCTCCTCCCAATACACGGTCGCATTGTGAAACGGTATGCGAGGCGGATCGATGCTTTCGGGCTGATATTCCACCTGCTCCGTCCGTGCCGAGACGATGAAGCTACCGGGGTTTAAAGTGTTGATGGCGATCTTGGCCACCAGAAACAGGAGAAAAACAAGGTAGATGTAGAAAAAGAAGACAATGCAGTGCAGCGACCTCGGATATTGCCGGGAAATGTTGTGAAAGACCTTTTTTTCCGGCTCGGAAACAACAGAGGCGAGCAGGACGTCTCTGGTGATGACAACAAATTTCCGGAAAATTTTTTTGAACCACACGAATTATCTTACCGGAAATTCGACGTTTGGCAATCTGTTGCCAAAATTTTTCCGCAACAGGTAGATGCTTTTCGGCTCGAGGAGCAGCTCCCGTTTGAGCACGCATTGGGTATCATAGGCGATGGCGTTGTCGGCGGCGATCCTGGTGCACGGAATCCGCTCCTTGGCGCCGGGAATGCCGATTTCCGTGTCCGTGTTGCTGGAATTGACATACAAGACATAATCATCGGCGGTGTCGGCGCCCCAGCTTGCCGGAACGTAGCGCATCTCCGGGGACAAACAGTCCTTGCGGGCGATGCCGGCAAGCACCGCCAGGGCGTCGGGCGTGTAGGCGGCAAGCTGCTCCTGATATTTCGAGGGCATGTTGACCGCGATGGGGCCGGGCGGCTGTTTGCCCAGCGCGTACTGCCAGGAGGCGGTATAGCGGCCGTCGCGGCTGACCATGTTCACGCAGAGCATGGCATCCTCCTCGTCCACAGGCCGTTGCAGATGGATGGAGAGCGCCTGCAGGTCAACGTGCGGCAGGGTGCTCCGCTGCATGAATCCGGCGCGCACCCCTCCTGAAACCGTGACTTTTTCCAGATAGGATTCCTTGAACTGGGCATCGCTCAAGACGATGTTGCGCGGTTGTTGCGCCATGGCGGAAGGGGGACCGCACAGCACGACCGCCACCCACAGCCAGGTGTGCCCGGCCCGTGCTCCCCTGAGGAGGGCGTGGCGCGGCGGCTTGCCTGCAGGTGTTGTGTGCTGGTCGTGGCGGCCGGGGTTGGCGGCGAAACACTGTTCGATCATCGTTGGTCCTCTTGCTGTTTTCTTCAGTGAACCGTGGGGCGGCTAGGCCGTGGAAACGCCGTCGCCCGGACACAAAACCGGTCCCAAGCCGCTCTTCCCGTGTGCGTCATTGCCCTTGCCGGTCGCTTGCGCAACGGGTTTAATAGGGACTGGCCTGGGGCGTCCAGCCCGGCGGCGGGCAAGGGCGGTCTGGCGGCCGGTTGCCGGGCCCGTCGGCTGGGCTCCTTTGAGCGGTTTCACTCTAACCATCTCCCGACACCTTTTCCATGCGAATTCACCGCGCTTGCATAATTTTCCCCGTAACCCTCCAGGGGCAACCGCCTGTGCTCAGCTGGTTCACTCCGCTCTCGGCAGGATGGCTCTTCGTCCGTGTGGCGGGGCGCGCCAACGCGCACCAATCCGATCTGCCTGCCCGTGAGGGCGTTCTGCCATGAACGAGAAGACCTCGTCCTTGCGCTGTGACAGTCTTGAGCAATTGGCGCTGGAACTGCGTCACTTTGCCGCCGAGCGCCATTGGGAGGCCTATCACACGCCGAAAAATCTGGCGACCGCCTTAATGGTCGAGGCCGCCGAACTGCTCGAGCATTTCCAGTGGCTCACCCCCGAACAGAGCCAAACGCTCCCGCCGGAGGTGCAAACCGAGGTGGCCCACGAGGTCGCCGATGTGCTCATCTACCTCACCCGCCTGGCCGATCGGCTGGGAATCGACATGCTGGCCGCGGTTCGGGAAAAGATGACGCTCAATGCCCGCAAGTATCCGGCTGTTGCCGATCGTTCCGCCTGACGCCGTTTCGCCCATGGACCCTTGCTTCGCCTTGACCTTTTTTCTTCCGGACCGGCGGGTCGACAGCCTGCATCCGCTTGGTCACGGCAACATCAACGACACCTGGCGGGTGGTGCTGGCTGACGGCACCCGGCTGGTGCTCCAGCGGCTGCGTCCCGAGATCTTTGCCGATCCGGCGGCGGTGATGGCCAATATGCGGCTGGTGACCGAACACCTCGGCCGCCTCCCCGAACACGGTAACGCCTTTTTCCGCCTGGTCGCCAATCCCCAGGGCCTGGACTATCTGCTGGATGCATCGGGGTGCTGCTGGCGGCTGCTGACCCATATCGACCACACCCGGACCCTGGCCCGCCTGAACACGACCACCCAAGCCCGCGAGATCGGAACGCTGCTCGGGCGCTTCCATCTGCTGACCGCAGACCTTGATTGCCGCTCCCTGGCCGATCCCCTGCCGGGCTTTCACTGCACGCCCCGCTATCTCGAACAGTTCGACGCCGTCAAAGGAGCGGGGCCGCCGGCGAACGACGACGAGGCCTGGTGCTGCGACCTGATCGAACAGCTGCGGCCGCTGGCTGCCGTCCTGGAGGAGGCCAAACACAGGTTGAGTCAACGGGTGATCCACGGCGATCCCAAGGCGGCCAATTTTCTCTTCGCCGTGGATGCCGACCGGGCGGTCGGTCTGATCGATTTTGACACTGTCAAGCCGGGGCTGCTGCTGTATGACCTGGGCGACTGCCTCCGCTCCTGTTGCAACCCACTCGGCGAGGCCCATCCTGTCCCGGACGACACGGTCTTTGATCCGGAGCTGTTCGCGGCCTTGATGGACGGGTACCTGGGCCAGGCCGGCCACCTGCTGTCACCCGCCGACCGGGAGCTGCTGGTTACCTCGGCAGCGGTGATCAGCTTTGAGCTCGGCGTGCGGTTCTTCACCGACCATCTCGACGGCGACCGGTATTTCAAGGTCAGCCAGCCGGGGCAGAACCTGCATCGGGCCCTGATCCAGTTGCACCTCAATCGATCCATCCGCGCGCAGCAGCAGACGCTGGAGCGGCTGCTGGCCGCCCTCCTGGCCTGAAAACAGGCGCAACCACGCCATGTTTGCGCTTCTGTTCCATAGACCATCCTTGCAATTGTCAGCCGGGCGGTTTATAGCTGTGCCCACGCCGCTTGTGCCGTGTGGCGCGAAACGCGGTCACCGGAACGGATCCCGCCGTCCGGTTCTTTTTTCCCAACGAGGACAGCATGATCATCAGCGAAGGCAAAACCGTTGCCATCACCTACACCCTGACCCTGGACAACGGCGAAGTCGTCGATAGCAACGTGGACGCCGAACCGCTCACCTACACCCAAGGGGAGGAACAGCTCATTTTTGGCTTGGAACAGGCCTTGGCCGGGAAGAGGGCGGGCGAGACCTTCGCGGTCAGCATTCAGCCCGAAGAGGGCTATGGTCCGGTCATCGAGGAGGCCCTGATCGAGGTGCCCCTGGACCACCTGCCCGAGGACGGCAGGCAGGCTGGGGCGATGATCACTGCGGTCGGTCCCCAAGGCCAGGAACTGCAAGGCATGATCACAGCGATCAAGGAGACCACCGCCACCCTTGATTTCAACCATCCCCTGGCCGGACAGGTGCTCCATTTCGATGTCACCATCCTCAGCGTCGAGTGAAACCCCGCACTCCATGAGCACCGTTTCCCCCTTTACCCTGCTCGGCCGGTCGAGCGAATGCAAGGCCAGGCGCGGCCAGCTGACCACCCTCCATGGCACCATCCAGACCCCGGTGTTCATGCCGGTGGGCACCCTGGGCACGGTCAAGGCAATGACCCCGGAGAACCTGAAGGAGATCGGGGCCCAGATCATCCTCGGCAACACCTACCATCTCTACATCCGGCCCGGCCATGAACTGATCCGCCGCTTCGGCGGGTTGCACGGGTTCATGCATTGGGACCGGCCGATCCTCACCGATTCCGGCGGGTTTCAGATCTTCAGCCTCAAGGAACTGGCCAAGATCACCGAGGATGGGGCCGCCTTCCGCTCCCACATCGACGGGGCCAAGCTCTTCCTCAGCCCCGAGGGCGCGGTCCATGTCCAGGAGGCTCTGGGCGCGGATATCATGATGGCGCTCGACACCTGCATCCCCTATCCGGCGGACCGCGACCAGGCCATCAAGGCCACGGCCCTGACGGCCCGTTGGGCCAAGCGCTGCCGTGAGGCCCAAAGCGATACCGGCCAACTGTTGTTCGGCATCGTCCAGGGGGGCATGTATGCCGACCTGCGCCGCGAGGCCATCGAACAGCTGGTGGAGATCGGTTTTGACGGCTACGCCCTGGGCGGGCTGTCGGTAGGCGAGCCTAAGGCGCTGATGGAGGAAATGCTGGACGCCACGGCCGATCATCTCCCCGTCGACCATGCCCGCTACCTGATGGGGGTGGGCACGCCGGAAGACCTGGTCGAGGGGGTCTATCACGGCATCGACATGTTTGACTGCGTCATGCCGACCCGCAATGCCCGCAATGGAATGCTCTTTACTTCACAAGGCAGAGTTGTTATAAAAAATGCCTGTTTTCAGCAGGACCCGCGTCCGCTGGACGAAACCTGCGGCTGTTACACCTGCCGCCACTATTCGCGCGCCTATCTGCGGCACCTGTTTCAGAACCGTGAGATTCTGGCCTACCAGCTGAACAGTATCCACAACCTGCACTACTACTGCACCCTGATGGCCGCAATGCGCGAGGCGATCCAAGAGGATCGGTTCCTGGATTTTCGGCGTCATTTTTATCAACAACGAACGGAACCGTTTGCAACCATTACCGATTAACTGGAGGATTCTTTGATGACCGGAGTTGCCTGGGCCGCTGACGCTGCAGCGGCGCCCACGGGATTGGCCAGCGTTGCCCAATTTGTCCCGCTGATTCTCATTTTCATCGTTTTTTACTTTCTTCTCATCCGGCCGCAGCAGAAAAAGGCCAAGGAACACCAAAACTACCTGGCCAACCTGAAGAAGGGCGATAAGGTCATCACCGGCGGCGGCATTCATGGCCAGATCGTCGGCCTGACCGACACCGTGGCCACTCTGGAGATCGCCGAGAACGTGCGCATCAAGGTCAACCGCGCCGCCATTGCCGGTTCGGCCGCCGACGCGGACAAGCCGGCTCCGGCCAAGGCTGGTGGCTGAGGGCTCAAGGGCTGCAGCTGATTTTCATCGTGCATGAAAAAAACTGAACCAGCGCTCGCGCTTTCCTGAACATTCGCCTCGCCCAGAACGCGCGCTTGTTTCCTGTTCCGCAAGGCACGGGTGAGCAAAACCAACCGGCCGCACAGCTGATTCGTTCAGCCGTGCGGCTTTTTTTGTCTCGGTGATCTGTGGTGGAACAATTGGTGTTCAGCGGTCATACCGGCCACCATCCGGTGCGTGTCAGCGATGCGGGCACGCTACGCACCCTTCGCTTCGGCACCGAGGAACGGCAAAGCTGCATCGATCTGCGCAACCCGCACATCCTGCAACTCGCCTATACCCGGTGGATGAGCACCGCCCTGCTGCTTCCCCCCCGTTTGGACAAATTTCTTGTCCTCGGCCTGGGCGGCGGCGCCCTGCCGCATTTCCTTCTCCACCATCACCCGCAATCCTCGATCGACGTGGTGGAAAAGGAACGGCTGGTGATCGAGGTGGCCTACGGCTATTTCCGCCTTCCACTCCACCCGGGGGTGCGCATGATTCCCCAGGATGCCCTATCCTTTCTCCGTACCCCCTCTTCCTGCGGATACGACGTCGCCTTCCTCGACATCTTCGGACCAGGAACCATGGCCCCGGCGCTGTTCGATCCGGAACTGTACCGACGGCTCCTCGAGCGGCTCCATCCGGAGGGTGTTTTGGCGATCAACCTGTGGAGCGGCGACAAACCCTTGTACCAGCAGGCGATGGAGGCTGCGTATCGGGCCAGCGACGGTCGGTTGGTGCAGATGCAGGTCAAAAGGCGGAGCAACGTGATTGTGCTGCTTTTTCCCGAGGAGATCCCGCACAGGGCGATCAAGAAGGCGCGGAAACACAGCGTGGAGCACCAGCAACGCTATGATCTCGATTTCCCCCAATATCTCAAGCGGCTGTGCCGCGCCAACCGCTTCTCATTGCTGGCCTCCCTGCTTCGTTGACCCGGCCGCCGGCGTGCGCTGTCCCTGCCATATCCCTCGTTCGACCATTCTCTGCTGAAGCCTGGCGCTGAGTGCAGCGGCATGACAGTGCCATCGCGGCGCGACCAACAGGTGGGGATGGGCCGTGGACCAGAGGCGGTGGAGGGTGAGGGCGGCCGGGATGTGTGGCACAAGGCGGAGCAGTAACTCCAGATAGGCCTCCTGATTCCACACGGGCACCTGCCCCTGTGTGTACAAACGATGCAGGGGCGTGTCGCGGATGACCTGCAGATGATGCAGCTTCAAATGCTGGAGGGGCAGGGCGCAGACGGTCCGCACCGTGGCCAGCATCTCTGCCTCCGATTCGCCGGGGATGCCGAGAATGAGATGGGCGCCGATCTCGATGCGCTGAACGGCGTGCAGCCGGTCGACCGCGGCGAGAAAGTCGGCAAAGCAGTGGTTGCGGTTGAGCAGGCGAAGACTTCTGTCGTGGATCGACTGCACTCCCAGCTCAACCAGGCACGCCTTGCCGGTCTTCTGTATCAGATCCGCAAGAGCCGCCGGCAGGTCAGCGGCGATGGTATCGGGCCGGGTGGAGAGAATCAGGCCCAGGCAATCGGGATCGGAGAGCATGCGTTGCAGATGGGGGAGGAGGTCGATGGTGGCTAGGGCGGTGGGGGTTTCTTGCTGAAAATAGGCGAAATAACGTGTGAATCGCCCGGCGAGCAACGAGGCCTTGCCGCGGCTGATCTGCTCGGCGAGCGGATCGGCGGCCCGCAGGAAGGCGGGGGTAAAACTGGCCGGCTGGCAATACAGACACCCGCCGCGCGCACGGTTGGGGCAAGGGATGCCCAGATCGAGGGGAATTTTGCCGACCGTCTGGCCGTATCGCTCGCGGCAGTGGACGCTGAAGGTCCGGATACGCGGTCGGTGCATGGCGGGCAAGCGAAGACCGGTCAAGGAAACAGGCGGTTGGCGGATGCGGAGCGCTCAGGTTTGCTTGGGCGCTTCTATCACATGGTAATACCGTTCTCCGGCGCAGGCGCGGCAGAGTATCTTGCTGTTGACCTCCACCTCCCGGCAGTCCTGCACCCAGTCGCCGCACAGCTGGCACTGGACCCGGCGGAGCGGCCTGCCCGGCATGTCGCAGTCGTTGAGCTGGACGCTGACCTCCTGGAAAAAGAACAATTCCTCCAGCGGCATGACCTTGTAGGCCTCCAGCTGCCGCTGGTATTTATCCATGATTTCGGGGCAATAGGATTCAGACAGGGTCCGTGCCTCCTCCCGGGCGGTGGCCCGGATGGCGCGACCGCTTTCCAGGTTGACGAAGGTGGCCGCCATGATGCCGAAATCGAGCCAGCGCAGCGAACGCTTGCCAAGACTGCACCCAGTGACCGATTGAATGGCATCGGTGGCGCAGCGGTCGATCTCGACCAGCACGTAGAGCTTCTTCCGGTCCGCGCCCTTGGGATCGCTGATCCCGATTCGTTCCAGCGCCGCCATGGCCATGCGCACGCCGATCACCTGACCGGCGCAGATGTGGCCGTGAATCCTGGTCGACTCCGCCAGCAACTGCTCAAATGTCTCCATGCTCTCCGCCGCCAATGCCTCTGTGTCCAGAGCCTCGGGTTCGTCTTTCCCACCCGCGGTCACCAACCCGCCTGGGTGAGCGGTTCCGAGGAACTTACTCCTGCCTATCGGCCCTGTCAATCGGCAGTCGCGCGCTGATCCCGGATCACCAGGGGAAGGGGACGGCTGATGGAGTCGAACAGCTCCTTGCAGAACCCGCAGTGATCGCAGCGGTTGTCGCATTGGGAGAGCATGTTGGCGAAGTCAAAGGAGAGCATGCGGTTGTCGACGTAGAGGCGGTTCGCCAGCCAGGAGAGGGCGTCCATCAAGTCGAGCAGGTTGCCCTCATAACGGCGGGCACGGTAGGCGCTGATGGCGTTGATCAGAAAATCGGCTCCCAGGGTGCGACCGCAGAGTTTGATCGTATCCACATGGAACAGGTAGAGGTCGAGATCCTCCGGGCGGATGAAGGGCGACTGCAACAGCCGGTGGGGCTGCTCGTCCAGCAGTCGTATGCAGCCGATGTCGCAGTTGATGACATGGGTTTGATTGCGGCCGTCGATGTTGGCCAGGGCGATGTAGGAATCGTGGGAGAGCTTGAAGGGGCAGTAGGGCAGGCAGCCTTCATTGGCCAATACCTCGATGTTTATCGTCGGGAATTGGTGATGGATCTTCAGGGCGATGGCGGCCAGCTGGTCCAGGTTGCGGTTGAGGGAACGGTCGAGGATGATCTTGCCGGGCAACTTGAAGCCGGTCTCGCTGATATAGGAGAGCTGTGCCTCGATTTTGTGGCAGGAATCGAGCATGGTGTTGGCGCTGGGCACCGCCTCCAACTGGGCGGCGATATCCGGGCCTTCGTCGGCCAGCACCTGGAGCAGGTAGTGATCGCAGTAGACGATTCCGTCGATGACCCCTCGCTGCAGGCAGTGTTCCAACACGCGAAGGACGGGTTGGATGGTGGTGTGATCGGTGAGCAGTTCCGGGGTGTAGAAACGGCTGTTGAGCAGGGCGTATTTTTTCGGGCCCCGCAGGCGCGCCAGTCCGGAAAGGGTGTCTTCCTGGGCGGAAAGCGGCTCGATGCGGATGCGGCTGTCAAGGGCGCGGCCGTGCACCAGGCTGAAATGAACGCTGTCCAGATCTTTCGCGCAGGAACCGAGAAAATCGATATACCTTTCCTCGGGGAGGAAAGGGACATTAAGAAAAGGTTTCATGACTACTCATAGATGTTTGCGCAACAGCGCGTGCGGTTCAACGTGGCGGAGGGGCGGGTCGGTCCGGACCACCACCAGGTTTCCGGGATTAGCCCGGCTCATTGGCGTGCCGTCTTCCAGGTGCATGGCGCTGACCGTCACCGTGTCCGGTTCGATGCTTGGCCCCAGGTACTCGATGTGGTCGCCACAGTTGAGCACATGCCGGGTTTCGATCAGCAGCGGCTCCACCGCGCGGACGATGCCCACCGGCACGAATTTTTGCTCAAACCTCATTCTATCATACAACATGTCCGCGGATGAAGGCCTGGCACGGAAAAAGTTTTCTGTCTGGCCACGGGTGCCGATCTTGCTTAATTCGTTATCAAAAGCTTCGGGCAGGGTAAGGCTAACCGCTGGTTGACCTGAAAGAAGCTGCTCCCGGATCCACTCCAGGGCCAGACGGTAGAGACGGACTACCGCTCCCACATAGCCGACGGATTTCATCCGCCCCTCGATCTTGATCGCATCCACGCCGGCATCGACCAGGGACGGTAGATGGTGAAGCAGGCAGAGGTCACGGGAGTTGAAAATATAGGTGCCCCGCTCATCCTCTTCCACTGGAAAATAGTGTCCCGGACGTTTTTCTTCAACCACAGCGTAGGAGTAACGGCAGGGATGGGCACAGTCACCCAGGTTAGCGTTGCGGCCGGTGAAGTAGTTGCTCAACATGCAGCGGCCGGAGTAGGAAATGCACAGGGCGCCGTGGACGAACACCTCCAGCTCGACGCCGGTGGCGGCGCGGATGGCGCGAATCTCCTCGAGGCCGAGTTCACGGGCCAGGTTGAGCCGGCACACCCCCTGCTCGGCCCAAAAGCGGGCGCTGGCCCTGTTGGTGACGTTGGCCTGAGTGGAGAGATGCAGGGGCAGGTCCGGGACAATCCGTCGGGCTAGGGCAAGAATGCCGGGATCGCTGACGATCAGGCCGTCGGCCTGGAGGTCGCGGAGCATGCGCAGATAGGGCTCCAACCCCTCAAGGTCGCGGTTGTGGGCAAAGATGTTGACCGTGACATAGACCTTGACCCCGTGCGCGTGGGCGTAGGCAACGGCCTGGCGCAGACCGTCTTCGTCGAAATTGCCGGCCCGGGCACGGAGGCTGAAGGTCTTGCCGCCGAGATACACGGCGTCGGCGCCGTAATGGACGGCGGTCACCAGTTTGTCAAAGCTGCCGGCCGGCGCCAGGAGTTCGGGCAGCCGGGGGCCACGGTCCGTGGCTGGAGGGAAAGGAGGCATGGGCGTCTTGAGAGGTACGGGAAAACCGGAATGGGATCAAAAGGAACGAGAGAATGAAGGAGCGAAAACGTGCATGGGGTTTTAAAGAAGATGATGGCGGCCGTCAAGCCAAAGCAAGCGAATCAGGCGGTATCGACCAAAGCGGCAGGCAACGGCCCGCCGTTTTGGTCGTTCAACGCTTCTTGTCCCTCATCGATCACGGAACGGACGGCGAGATAGTGCTTGCCCGGGCGCTTTGCCTCATTTACATTGAATAACCATATGTTGAACAGCATTCCGGTCTGAAGTGTATTCGCCTTTTCCAGGCAAGGAGCAGTGTATGCTGAAAAAAAGTTATTCCAAAACCGGCGCGGCCTGTCGCGTCACCTTTAAATACGAAAACGAGGAGCAGGCGGAAACCGCCGTCCTGGCCGGCGACTTCAACGATTGGTCGCTTCAGGCGACCCCGATGAAAAAACTCAAGGATGGCAGTTTTTCCGCCACTCTTTCCCTGCCGGCCGGGCAGAACTATCGCTTTCGGTATGTGCTCGACGGCGGAGTGTGGGTCAACGACACGGCGGCCGACGGTTATGCCCCCAACGAGTTCGGCGAGGCCAACTCGGTGCTGGCCCTCTG
Organism: Desulfobulbus propionicus DSM 2032; assembly: GCF_000186885.1. GTDB lineage: Bacteria > Desulfobacterota > Desulfobulbia > Desulfobulbales > Desulfobulbaceae > Desulfobulbus > Desulfobulbus propionicus. Next base: position 25,696 of record NC_014972.1, read on the forward strand.
AGCCGACCGCCGCCGACCCACTGAGGCGCGTTGGCTTAAAAGCAGTCACCCACCCTGGCCCGATGATACTCGTTTTTCAGGTCCACGTATCGCCGCCATGAAGCCTGCATTTCCCGCACTTGGGCATCACTGACCTCCCGAACCACCTTGGCCGGGGTACCCATGATCAGGGAGCGCGGCGGGAACTGTTTGCCGGGGGTGACCACCGAGCCGGCGCCGACGATCGATTCCCGGCCGATGACCGCGCCGTCAAGAATGATCGCCCCCATGCCGATCAGGCAGAGATCCCCCACCGTGCAGCCATGGAGAATGGCGCGGTGACCAACGGTGACATCGCAGCCGATGATCGTCGGATGGCCGTCCTGGTCGCTGCGCTCCGCGCCCTCGTGCTGGGTGATGTGGAGCAGGCTGAGGTCCTGGATGTTGGTCCGCGCGCCGATGCGAATGCGGTGGACGTCGCCACGGACAATGACGCCGAACCACAGGGACACATCCTCGCCCAGCACCGCATCGCCGATGAGGGTGGCGTTGGGCGCCACCCAGCCGCCCTTGCCGACCTGCGGTTGATAGTCACGATACGATAAAATCATCTTTCCCTCCTGTTGTTGAAGTTGCAGCGGCCGTTGTTCCGGCTCCGGCCGATCCCCACGCCTGGGGCAGGCGCGGGAGTCGATGCATCAAAAATAAGGATGGTGTCCTGGCTGCACAAGCGCTTGAGGCCGTGTCACCGCCGCTTCCTCCCCTGGACAGCTTCGCCGCTCGCCGCAGGGGTGATCCGCAGATGGCAGAGGTTCATTGAAAGCTGATTTGCTGGCGGAAAAAATCGCGGAACTCGTCCGGACGGTGGCTGACGTAGAGCATGGTGGCCAGTTCCTCTTCGGCGATACCGGCCAGAAAATCGAGCAAGGCCAACCGGTTGGATTCGTCCAGTCCTTGGGTGGGTTCGTCGAGAATCAAAAGCCGCGGCACCTTGATCAGGGCTCGGGCAAGCAGGAGCAGACGCTGCTCGCCGTAGCTCAGACGACGAAAGGGCTGGCCGGCCTTGGACTCCAGGCCGAGCCGCGCCAGCCACCGGCGGCCGAGCTGTTCCTGGGCGCTGTTTGGCCGGGTGTAGAGACCGATCGAGTCGAACAGCCCCGACACCACGATCGCCAGCGCGCTGCCGGCGATGCGGTGGTTGCGGTGCAGATCGGCACTGACGATCCCCATCTGCCGCTTGATCTCCCAGATCGACTCGCCGCTGCCCCGCCGCCGGCCGAACAGGGACAGGTCGTTGCTGTAACACAGCGGGTGATCGCCGGTGATGATCTGCAACAAGGTGGACTTGCCACAGCCGTTGGGGCCGGTGATCAGGGTATGGTCGCCGCGGTTGATGGTCAGCTCAAGACCGCTGAAGACCTCGATCTCGCCATAGCGGGCAAAGCCGCGGCGCAGGGTGACCAGATTGTCGCAGCCGTTGCCATCCATCTGCCGCTCGTCGCGCAGTTCCGCCACCGAGACCCGAAACAGCGGCGGTTGCCGGCGCAGCAGTTCCCTGACCTCGTCCAGCACCTGTGCGCGAGGCCCCTGGACCACCAGGGCGCCCGCGTGCAACCCGCCGACATGGGTGCACCAGTCCGGGATGTCGGCGGTGTTGTTGACCAGGAGGAGCAGGCCCATCCCCTGGACGCGCAATCCGGCCAACACCCGGTTCAGCTCCCGGCAGCTGGCCTGGTCAAGGCCTTCGTAAGGCGTTTCCAGCACCAGGAAGGACACCCCCCGGGTGATCTGCTGCAGCAGGCAGAGCTTGCGCGCCTGGCCGGAACTGAGCTGGCGGTAGCCCCGGTCGAGCAGCGCATCCAGGGCAAAAAGCTTGATCAGCTCCCGGTGCGCGTCCACATCGGTGAGGAAGGCGCGGGCCGGGGTGCCGGGATCGAGGCGGTTGAGGAAGTCGGTGTCGTCCTTGCGCAGTTCTTCCTCGAAGATCGATTGCTGGCCCTTGAACGAGAGCAGACCCAGCTCCGGAGGCAGGCGTAGGGCTTCGGCCCGGTACGCACGGCTCTCCCCGGCCAGCAGGTCGCACAGCTTCTCCAGGCCCGAAGCGTTGGAGCCAACCAGGCACCAGGCCTCGCCCGGCCTGGCGCGGAAATGGTCGATGCGCAAGCCCTCGGCCGTCAGGCGATCAATGACCAGCATGCGGTGGCGCCGTTATTCGTCCCAGATGGCGCTGAGGGTGTAGGGCGAACCGGAGCCGGTGAAAAAAGCGCCGTCGACAAAGCGGTAGCCCCGGTCCAGAGCGCCGATGTCGGCCATGTCCTGGGCGTCGAGCACCAGATCGGCGGCCGCCAGGTTCTGTCGCAGCCGTTCCGGGTTGACCGATTTGGGGATGACCACGGTCTTGCGGCCAAGGCCCCAGGCCAGCAGCACCTGGGCCGGGGTGATCCCGTGCTTGGCCGCGATCCGTAGGATAACCGGATGGTCGAGCAGGGTCGGCTCGTCGCTCTTCTTCATGCCTGTGGGCCGGTCGCCCGAACCGAGCGGCGAATAGGCGGTAACCAGGATGCCGCGCTCCCGGCAGAAGGCGAGCATGGCCTCCTGCTGCAGATAGGGATGGAGCTCGATCTGGTTCATTGCCGGCTGGATGGTGGCAGCGTTGCAGAGGGCCTGGAGTTTTTTGAGACTGAAGTTGCACACCCCGATATTGCGCGTCAGCCCCTTGGCCACGCAAGCCTCCAGCGCTTTCCAGGTGGCGCTGATCGGCAGGTCGTCGAGAGCGACGTACTCGTCGCTGCGGCGGGGGAACATGACCCCTGGCTTGAAGTGCACTGGCCAATGAATGAGATAGAGGTCGAGCGAGTCGACGCGAAGATCGGCCAGTGTTTTTTCCAGGGCCGGTTGCACCTGCTCCGGCGCATGGGCATCGTTCCACAGCTTGGAGGTCAGCCATAGGTCGGCCCGGCTGACCACGCCGGCGGCAATGGCTTCGGCCACCGCTTGGCCGATCTCGGGCTCGTTCTGGTAGATCGGAGCGCAGTCGATGTGGCGGTACCCGGCGGTCAGGGCATCCTTGACCGCGCCATAGACGGCGCCGGGCGCCGCTTTCCAGGTGCCGAGGCCCAGGACGGGAAGGCGGTCGCCGCTGTTGAGCGCATACGTTTGCATGGTGTTCTCCTCTAACTGTTTCTCGGCGTGGCGGCAGGGAAAAAGAAGCCCGCGCGCAATCGTTTTGCCGAATTGAACGTTGCGAAAATTTACTGTAAAGAGCAGGTACGTATCCGTCAAATAAATTACAGCAGGCCTGAAGGCGGCGGCCGTAGCGAGGGAAAAGGGCGATCCGGGACTTTTTCGTTGCCGCGGTGGTCTTTTTCCCCGCGCGCGAAGTTGGCGCCGCCTAATCTGCACAGCACGCAAGCAGGGACGCGGTGTCGGAAATGAACCGAAGATCAGCGCACAATGAACATCTGCCGACACAATCAACCACGCGGCCACAAACCGTGGTGGTGGCGGACGACAGCGTCACCATGCGGACCATCATCCAGAAGGAGCTGGAGGCATCCGGGTTTACGGTCGTCACCTGCAGCGATGGACTGGAAACCCTGATGTCGCTGCGCGGGATGGAGACGCCGCCGGATCTGATCACCCTGGATATCGACATGCCGCGGATGGACGGCTTTGCCTGCTGCGAACAACTCCGGGCACTGGAGCGGCAGGGGCTGTTCGGCAATCCCGAGGCCCAGATTCCGGTGCTGTTTGTCAGCGCCAACGATACCTTTGAAAATCGCAGTCGCGGTTTTCACCTCGGCAGCCTGGAATTTATCTCCAAACCTTTTGACCGGGGCGATATCGCGGCCGCGGTCTGCAAGGTGTTGCGGCCGCAATCCATTTTTTCCGGCATGACCGCCCTGGTGGTCGACGACAACCAGAGCGTGCGCAAAATGGTCGGCGCCTGTCTCGAACGGATCGGCCTGTCGATCATTGAAGCGGTCAATGGCAGGCAGGCCTATGCTCGGATGCAGGAACATGTCGACCGCATCGATCTGGCCATTGTCGATTTCGACATGCCGATCATGTGCGGGGATGAATTCATCCATCTCAGCCGCCAGCTTCCGGAAACCGAGCATTTGCCCATGCTGTCGCTCAGCGGTTCGGGCGACGCCAACGCGGTGTTGCGGATGTTCCGCGCTGGGGCCACCGATTATCTGGTCAAGCCGTTCATTGCCGAGGAACTGCTGGCCAGGGTGCAGGTGCATCTGCAGCTCAGGCGTCACATGCGCCGCCTGGAGGAAATGAACAGGAATCTGTATGACAAGGCGGTGAACGATGCACTGACCGGCCTGCGCAACAAACGCTATTTTCAGGAAGCCTTTGAGGAGGCCTTTGCCAGGGCCCAGCGTATCGGTATCGACGTCAGCTGCCTGTTTTTCGACCTGGACCATTTCAAGCAGGTGAATGATACCTGTGGACACGGTTTTGGCGATTATGTCCTGAAAACCGTGGGCGCTTTGATCAAGGAAACGGTGCGCCGCGGTGACTTGGCCGCCCGATTCGGCGGTGAGGAATTCGTCGTTGCCCTGCCCAATACCGATCTGGGCCAGGCCAAATGCGTGGCCGAGAAGATTCGCCGGTTGATCGCCGCCCATCCCTTTCGCGACCAGGGGCTCCAGTGGCGGGTGACGGTGAGTATCGGCGTGGCTTCGCTCCTGAGCGCCCGGCCCTCCTCGGCGTGCGGCCTGCTGCAACTGGCCGATCAGGCGCTTTATCGTGCCAAGAGAGCCGGCCGCGACCGGGTGGAGACGGCTGAAAGCTGATCCAACGCCCGCGGTCACTCCTGCGGGTCGTTGCCGCCCACCGGGTGGTAGTGGACATAGACCCGCCGGAGAAATTCGATGCGCGCCAGCAGGATGTCCTCCACCTGGGTGGCGATCCGGTCGCCCGCCCTGACGCTGAGATTGCCGTCGACTCCGATGGTGAGGTTGACCACCAGGTAGGGGCCGAAGCGATGGGCGTGCACTTCCTCGATATCCTCCACCCCGTTCACCTCGTGCAGGGCGGTGCGGATCTCCTGGGCCAGTTCGCGTCCGGGCAGGGTGTCCATGAGGTCATCGCTGGCCGACCGCAGGATCTCGACGCCGGTGTGGAGGATGATGAGCGAGACGACCGCACCGGCCAGCGGATCGACCCATGGGAAGCCGAAGCGGCTGAACACGATGCCGATTGCCGCCGCCGATGAGGCAAAGATGTCGTTGCGGTGGTCCTGGGCCAGGGCCAGGACGGCGACGTTGCCGGTGCGGCGGCTGATGCCGTAGGTCCAGAGAGTGAGGCCGCCTTTGAGCAGCACGGCGAACAGGGCAATCCACAAGGCGAGGAGGCTGGCTCCGGAGGCGTCCGTGCGCACGGTCAGCAGCTCATAGGCCGTATCCACCGAATGCCAGAAGATGGCGATGGCGGTGGTGACGACAAAGGCCCCGACCACCACCGCGGCGATGCTTTCCAGCTGGTCGTGGCCGTAGGGATGTTCCCGGTCCGCCGGCTTACCGGACAGGCGGACAAAGATGGAGACCACGACGCCGTAGGCCACGTCCGAGGTCGAGTTGATGCCGTCGGCCAGCAGGGCCGGACTCTGGCCGACCACGCCGACCACGGCCTTGAGCACGGCCAGCAGGATGTTGGCGGCCAGCCCCACCTGGACCGCGAGCATGCTTGTGTGACGTCGCTGTTCCTCTGGATTCAAATGCGGATGTTGCTGCATGCAGCATGCTCCCGTGCCAGCCGTGTTTTTCCCGTCCCGGTCCCAATGTTGACGACCGATGCAATTTGCTGTCTTATACCCAAATCCACAGCGGAAGTAATGAGTTTTTCACCGATGAACCGGGTGGGCTGCCGCGGCATATCCGCGAACACACCGTTGTGCCGGCTGAGAGGTCCACGGCAATGGGGCAACACCACATGCGGAGGAATGAGATGGAGTATCGCATCGAACAGGACACCATGGGCACGATCGAGGTTCCGGCCGATCGCCTCTGGGGCGCGCAGACCGAGCGCAGCCGCCGCAACTTCAACATCGGCGACGAGCGGATGCCGCTGGCGCTGGTGGACAGCCTGGTTCGCCTGAAACGGGCCTGCGCGGAGGTCAACCATCAGAAAGGCAAACTGCCGGCCGCGATCCGTGATCTGATTGTTCGCGCCTGCGACGAGATTCTCTCCGGGCAGCATGACCATGAATTTCCCCTTGCCGTCTGGCAGACCGGCAGCGGCACCCAGAGCAACATGAACGTCAACGAAGTGATCGCCAACCGGGCCGCCATCCTCGCCACCGGCAGCCTGGAACCGCCGCGGCCGGTGCATCCCAACGATCATGTCAACATGTCGCAGAGCTCCAACGACGTCTTTCCCTCGGCCATGCACGTGGCCGGGGTCTATGCCCTGGAGGATCGGTTGCTGCCGGCGGTGGAAACCCTGCGCCGCACTCTGGCCGCCAAGGCCGACGCCTTTGCCGGCATCGTCAAGATCGGCCGGACCCATCTTCAGGACGCCACCCCCCTGACCCTCGGCCAGGAGATCGGCGGCTGGGCGGCCCTGCTAGCCAGCAACCAGCGCCAGCTGCGCGAAAGCCTCGAACATCTGCGCTTTCTGGCCATCGGCGGCACGGCGGTGGGCACCGGCCTCAATGCCCCGGAAGGATTCGGGACGGCGGTCGCGGCCCAGCTCAGCGGCGATACCGGCAAGGTCTTTTACGCGCTCGACAACACCTTTCACGGCCTGACCAGCCACGACCAGCTGGTTTTTGCCCACGGCGCGGTCAAGGCCCTGGCCGCCAACCTGATGAAGATCGCCAACGATGTCCGCTGGCTGGCCAGTGGCCCGCGCTGCGGCCTGGGCGAGATCACCATCCCGGCCAACGAACCGGGCAGCTCGATCATGCCGGGCAAGGTCAACCCCACCCAGGCCGAGGCGGCGACCATGGCCGTCTGCCAGGTGTTCGGCAACGACGCGGCCATCGGCTTTGCCGCTAGTCAAGGCAATTTCGAGCTCAATGTGTTCAAACCGCTGATCGTCTACAATTTCCTCCAGTCGACCACCCTGCTGGCCGACGTGATTGACTCCTTTGACCGCCACTGCGCCAGCGGCATCGAACCGGTGGCCGAGCGGATCGACCACCATCTGCGCCATTCGCTGATGCTGGTCACCGCCCTCAACCCGCACCTCGGTTACGAGAAGGCGGCGGTCATCGCCAAGAAGGCCCACGCCGAGCACCTCTCCTTGCGCGAGGCGGCCATCCAACTCGGCCTGCTCAGCGGCGAGGAGTTTGATCGGCTGGTGCGGCCGGAAGCGATGATCGGCCCTGTTGGCCGCAAGGGGCGATGTTGATATTTTTGCAATAAATAAAAAAAGTTACCGCGAGAGAAAGAACAGCTTGAAGTAGGAAAGACCAGCTCGTATACTCATGGCAACGCTCGGAAGAGGACGACCGGCCGCCACACCGGCTACCATGAGGCGCGCAGAGCCATGACCCCAAGCACCATCACCAGCCCCATCATTCGCCTGCTGCGGGAGGCGGGCAAGGTCACCCCGGCCCAGGTGGAGCATGCGGCCAGGGTACAGGCCAAGCTGACCACTTTTCAGCCGCTGCTGAAGATCCTCAAGGATCTGAAGTCCATCACCGACCAGGACGTCAAGGAAATTCTCCGAGCCTCCTCCTCGCCCATCCGCATCGGCGACCTGCTGGTGGAACTGGGCCATATTTCGCCCGACGATCTCGACTCCGCCATCCGTTTGCAGCGGGAAAGCGACTCCCAGGAAAAGCTCGGCCAGGTGCTGGTCCGGCACAACTTCATCGAGGAGCAGACCTTCATCGAGGTCCTTTCCATCCAGATGGGCTACCCCTTCATCGAGCCCGGACTCAACAACATCGACAAAGCCCGCTGCGTCAAGATCCCCAAGGCCCTGATGACTACCCATGGCTTTGTGCCCATCAAAAGCGACGACGGTTCGATTCGGGTGGCCTTTGCCGATCCCCTGGACCAGGAGGCGCTGCAGGTGGCCCGCCGTTTCCTTGGCACCGGCATCGTGCCCAGCATCGCTCAGGGCCGATCCATCCGCAAGACGGTCGAGCTGCTGGCGGAAAAGCAAAGCAGCCGGACCCTGGCGGTGGACAACACCACCGTGGTCGGCACGGTCAACTCGATCATCCTCGGGGCGATCAAGAACAACGCCAGCGACATCCACATCGAGCCCATGGAAGACCGGTTGCAGGTTCGATTCCGCGAAGACGGCGTGCTCAACCACTTCAAGGATTTTCCCAAGGAGATCATCCCGGCGCTCACCAGCCGGCTGAAGATCCTCTGCCAGGCGGACATCACCGAGAAGCGGCGCCATCAGGGCGGACGCATCCTGTTCGAGTACGACGAGGGGCAGCTGGACCTGCGGCTGTCTTTCTTCATCACCATCCACGGCGAGAAGATCGTCCTGCGGCTGCTCAACCGCAAGCAGGAGCTGTTCGACCTGCAGTCCATCGGCATGACCCCGCGCATGCTGTCCCGCTTTCTCGAGGATGCGGTCTACCACCCCAGCGGCGTGGTCCTGGTCACCGGGCCGACCGGGTCGGGCAAGACCTCGACCATCTACAGTTGCATTCATGCCCTCAAGAGCCCCCAGGTGAGCATCATCACCGCCGAGGAGCCGGTGGAGTACGTGATCGAGGGGGTGGCCCAATGCTCGATCGATCCCAAGATCGACCTCACCTTTGAGGAAACCTTGCGCCACATCGTCCGCCAGGACCCGGATGTGATCGTCATCGGCGAGATCCGCGATGCCTATTCCGCCGAAGTGGCGGTCCAGGCGGCGCTCACCGGCCACAAGGTGCTGTCCACCTTTCACACCGAGGACTCCATCGGCGGCTTGATCCGTCTGCTCAACATGGACATCGCCCCCTTCCTCGTGTCGTCCACCGTGGTCAGCGTGCTGGCGCAGCGGCTGCTGCGGCGGGTGTGCCCGCACTGTGCGGTGGACGCCAAGCCGACACCGGTGCAGTTGCAGCGGCTGCGTTGCACGGTCAACGATCTGGCCGGGGCCAGCTTCAAAAAAGGGAGGGGATGCAGGATGTGCAAGCAGAGCGGTTACAAGGGGAGGATCGGGGTGTTCGAGCTGCTGGTGCTCGACGAGCGGGTTCGCACCGCCATCCTGGAGCAGAAAACCAGTTACGACATCCGGACCATCAGCATCCACCATTCCGGGTTGATGACCCTGCTTGAGGACGGTTTGGTCAAGGCGGCCATGGGCAGCACGACGGTCGATGAAATCCTGCGCTGCCTGCCCATCTTCAGTCCGCCGCGCCCGCTGGCCGAACTTCGCCGTCTGGCAGGGATCTGACATGGCTGCTTCCGTTTCCCTGGTCGAGGTCGTCAACCGGTTCATCGAATCCGACGCGGTCATCCTGCCGGTGTTCAATACCGCCGCTGCCCGCATTCAGCAGGAGATGGCAAAGTCGGAACCGAACATCCAGGTGATCGAGAAAATCATCACCGCCGATCAGGCCCTGTCCACCCAGGTGCTGAAGATCGCCAACTCGTCTTTTTATCGCGGTTTGGCCGAGATCGGTACGGTGCGGGCGGCGATCATGCGATTGGGAATCAAGGAGATTGAAAAGGTGGTGGTGCTGGCCGCCTCACGGCAGCATTTCAAGAGTGCCGATGACACGATCAATCTGCTGATGAAAAAACTGTGGCAGCATGCGGTGGGGTGTGCCTATGGCACGGTGTGGCTGGCCCGGCGCCACAGTTACGGGGTTGACCAGAGCCAGGCCTTTTTCGCCGGTTTGTTTCACGATGTGGGCAAACTGCTCATTTTGGTGATCATCGAGCAGATCAAGCGCCGCAACAAGGCCCTGAAGATCACCGACGCCCTGCTGCTGGAGGCCATGGACCGGCTCCATGCCCGGGAAGGGGCCAAACTGCTCGGCCAATGGAACATGCCCGGCTATTTCTGTATGATCGCCCGCGATCATCATCAGCCGGAGGCGGACGACAAGAATATCCTGCTGTTGCTGGTACGCATGGCCAACCTGGTCTGCCACAAGCTGGGCATCGGCTTGACCGCCGACCCGAACCTCATGCTCCCCGCCACCCTGGAGGCCAGTCTGCTCAATCTTTCCGAGATCGATCTGGCCGAACTGGAGATCGTTCTCGAGGACACCGCCGTCTTGTCCAGCTAGAGTTCGACCCCCGCCTGCCGCAGCCGTTCCCTGTTGATCGGCTGTTTTTTCCCGTCCTCGCCGATGGCCACGTAGGTGATGGCCGCCTCGGTCACCTTGAATGTGGTGAATTGGTCCTTGCCCGCATGCAGGATCGGTCGCACCCAGACCTCAAGCATGATGGTCACCGAGGTGGTGCCCACCCGCAACACCCGGCCATAGCAGCAGACCACGTCACCCACCCGCACCGGCTTGATGAATTTCATGCTCTCCACGGCCACGGTGGCGGTCCGGGTCCGGGTCACCTCCTTGGCCATCATGCTGCCGGCCAGATCCATCTGCGCCATGATCCAGCCGCCGAAGATATCGCCGTTGAAGCTGGTGTCGGCCGGCATGGGCATGGTCCGCAGCAACAGTTCGCCCTGCGGTCCCTGCTGTTCCGTTGGCGGATTCATGAAAAAGGTCTCACTCCTTTGGCATGCGGATGGACGGATTGCGCATCACAGGCCAGTCGCAGGTCGAATCGGACAAGCGCCGACCGTTCTGAATACTGCCGTCCGCCCCTGTGGGAAGGCGCGGGTGGCACGGCGACACTCATTGATCGAGCAGGCGAACCGCGCCCTGGTCGGCGGAGGCGGCAAAGCGGGCATAGACCTGCAGGGCCTTGGAGATGGTCCGTTCCCGTTTTGGGGTGAAGGCCTGGGCGCCCCGGGCCGCTTCCTCGAGGCGGCGGGAGGTCAGTTCCTCTTCGCTGACCAGCAGGGAGATGGTTCGTTCCGGGATGTTGATGTCGATGCGGTCCCCCTCGCGGACCAGGGCGATGGCACCGCCGCTGGCCGCCTCGGGCGAGACGTGGCCGATGGACAGCCCGGAGGTGCCGCCGGAGAAGCGGCCGTCGGTGACCAGGGCGCAGGCCGCCCCAAGATGGCGCGATTTCAAGTACGAGGTGGGGTAGAGCATCTCCTGCATCCCCGGGCCGCCCTTGGGACCTTCGTAAAGAATGAAGACCACGTCTCCGGCCTCGACCGTGCCGTCGAGAATGGCCTCGCAGGCCTCTTCCTGGGAGTGGTAGACCTTGGCCTTGCCGGTGAAGTGGAGGATGGAAGCGTCGACTCCGGCGGTCTTGACGATGCAGCCCTTCTCGGCGATGTTGCCGTAGAGCACGGCCAAGCCGCCGTCCTTGGAATAGGCGTGCGCCATGTCACGGATGCAGCCACCCTTTCGGTCGGTGTCGAGTTCCGGATAGAGGGTGTTCTGCGAGCCCATCACCAGGTTGCGCACCCCGGCGGGCGCACTGCGGTAGAGATTTTTCGCCGCCTCGCCGCCCTCCGGCCGCATGATGTCGTACTGCTCCAGGGCCTGTGCCAGAGTCAGGCCATCGGCTCGCTGGACGCTGGTGTCGAGCAGGCCGCCGCGATCCAGCTCGGCCAGGATGCCGAGGATGCCGCCGGCCCGGTTGACGTCCTCCACGTGGTAGGAGGAGCTCGGCGCCACCTTGCACAGGTTCGGCACCCGGCGCGACAGTGCATCGATGTCGGCCATGGTGAAGTTCACCCCGGCTTCATGGGCGATGGCCAGGATGTGGAGCACGGTGTTGGTCGAGCCGCCCATGGCGATGTCCAGCGCCATGGCGTTCTTGAAGGCGGCCAGGCTGGCGATGGAGCGGGGCAGCACCGAGCCGTCGCCCCTCCCGTACCAGGCCTCGCACATGGTGACGATCCGTTCGGCGGCCCGGTCGAACAGTTCCAGGCGGGCGGCATGGGTGGCGACCACGGTACCGTTGCCCGGCAGGGCCAGGCCGAGGGCCTCGTTGAGGCAGTTCATCGAGTTGGCGGTGAACATGCCCGAGCAGGAACCGCAGGTTGGACAGGCGGAGCGTTCCACTTCGGCCACCTCGTTGTCGCTGACGCCCTCGTCCGCGGCCATGATCATGGCGTCGATCAGGTCGAGCGCCTTGTTGCCGGCCCGGCCGGCCTCCATCGGCCCGCCGGAGACGAAAATGGCCGGGATGTTGAGCCGCATCGCCGCCATCAGCATGCCGGGGGTGATCTTGTCGCAGTTGGAGATGCAGACCATGGCGTCGGCTTTGTGGGCGTTGCACATGTATTCCACCGAATCGGCGATCAGGTCGCGGGAGGGCAGGGAGTAGAGCATGCCGTCATGGCCCATGGCGATGCCGTCGTCAATGGCGATGGTGTTGAACTCGGCGGCAAAGCAGCCCAGGCTCTCGATTTTCTGTTTCACTCGTTGACCGATCGCGTGCAGATGGACGTGGCCGGGCACGAACTGGGTAAACGAGTTGACCACCGCGATCACCGGCCGGCCGATCTGTTCCTCCCGCATGCCGTTGGCCCGCCACAGGGCCCGGGCGCCCGCCATTCGTCTGCCTTCCGTTGTTGCCGCGCTCCGCAGTGGATTTGCCATCATCCTCACCTCAACTCACTGAAATAATTTTTTTCTTGTCTTTTGCCGCCTAAGCGATAGAACCCATAGTACACACTTTGTCAATTCTATACTGGTGAGGCCTATGAAACAACAGGAGATTAACTACTGGATCACCGCCATGCTGAACAAACACGAGCGGGTTTCCGACCTCAACCTGACCGTGGGCAAAACGCTGCAGGTGGAAAGCGATGGCGTGCTGGTGCCGGTCGATGTCGAACCGCCGGTGACCGAACTGACCCCCTTTCAGACCGAGGTCTTTGCCCTCAACCTGATCGGCGGCAACCGCCGCCTGCTGCGCGACTTGGTCACCAAGGGCTCCTGCGACCTATCGTATAGCCTGAACGACAAGGTTCGTTTCCGGGTCAACATTTTCTCTCAGAAGGGGTATTACACCTCGGTGCTGCGAAAACTGGAAACCACCATTCCCTCAATCCAGAAGTTTCATTTCCCCGATGCCTTCGTCAAGATGGCTCGCGAGGTCAACGGCTTGATCCTGTTCACCGGCGCCACCGGTTCGGGCAAGACCACCTCCATGGCCGCCATCCTCAACCTGATCAACGAAGAACGGCCGGTGCACATTGTCACCCTTGAGGACCCGATCGAGTACGTCCATCCCCACAAGAAGGCCACCTTCAACCAGCGGGAAATGGGCGACGATTTCGATACCTTTGCGGGTGGCCTGCGCGCCGCCCTGCGCCAGGCGCCCAAGGTCATCCTCGTTGGCGAGATCCGCGACCGGGAGACCCTGGAGATCGCCTTGTCCGCCTCCGAAACCGGCCACCTGGTCTTTTCCAGCCTGCATACCATCGATGCCGGGCAAACCATCAACCGCGTGCTGGGCATGTTCGAGCAGGACGAGCAGCCGCAGATCCGCAACCGGCTGGCCGATACCATCCGCTGGGTGGTCAGCCAGCGGCTGCTGCCACGGGTCGGCGGTGGCCGGGTGGCTGCCCTGGAGATCCTCTGTACCAGCCTGCGGGTCCGGGATCTGATCATCAACGGCGAGACCGAGGAAAAGACCTTCTATAACGTCATCAAGGCCGGCTCCTCCCGCGACATGCGCACCTTTGACCAGCACCTGCTGGAACTGTTTGAAGCCGGCTTGATCACCGAAGAGTCGGCCACGCTCTATGCCTCTCACCGCAGTGAGATCAAACGGGGCATGGACACGATCAAGGCGGCCCGCGGCGAACGAACATCGTCCATCGACGATCTGCGCATGGAGCAGCACGAGGACGATCCCTACCGGCGATGAACGCAGGACGAAGCGTCTGCCGCCTCTCTGCAAGGCCCGCTGATCGATGTTTGCCGTCCCCCTCAAACCGACAGGAGTCATCATGCTGACCCAATGCCCCAATTGCCAACAGTCGCTTCATTTCACCGACGAGCAGATCAGCCGCCTCGAACAGGCGTTGTCGCAGCTTGTTTCAGGGAAATTGCTGACCATGAAGTGTCCCCTGTGCCGCGAGGCCATCGCCCTGGACAAGTCGGGGATGCCGCCGCAAGCTCCCGGCAAGAGGGTGCAGCCGCCTCAGCCGCCGAACCTCGACTGGTTGCAGACCGGCCTGTTCCAGGGTGAGGAAAAGGTCGAGGATGTTCCCATGGCTCTGGTCTTGCACCCGCCCGGCGAGCAGCGCACGCGCATCGGTGAGGCGCTGGAGGCCGTGGGGTACCAGGTCTTCCCGGCGGATACGGTGACCGATGCCCTGGAGCGGATGCGGTTTGCCAATTTTTCCTGTGTTGTCTTTGATCCCAAGATGGAGGGCGGGCTGCACCAGGCCTCCTTTCACACCTTCATGCGCCACCTGTCCATGGACCGCAGGCGCTATATCTTCTACATCCTCATTGGAGCGACCCTTCATACCCTCTACAACCTGGAAGCCCTGGCCTACAGCGCCAACCTGACCGTCAATACCGCTGATCTGCCCCATCTCGATATCATCCTGCGCAAGGCCATCCCCGCCTACGAAGAGCTGTTCGGCCCCTTCCTGGAAGAGCTCAACGCCTACGGCAAGCGCTGAGCACGGGGCCGGCCGGTTTTTCCCCCATTCGCGCGGTCGGCAAACCGGCTGGAGTAGGCAAAGAAATACCTTTTTTCAAGAGGAAACAGTTGTTTTTCAAAAAAAACTCTGGTAAATAGACTAGCCTTAGTCCATAGAGCGGAAAAATCTCCCCTTTTCCGCCTTGTCAACCACTTATCAAAGACCGTCTGCGGTCACCACAGGAACATTCCATGACAAAAAACGGAACTCAACCCGCATTTGCGGCAGATGACACCAGCTTTGAGGAAATGAGCTTTGCGGAGCTGTTTGAACAGGAAGACAACAACACCGTGATCAATGTCGGTGAGGTTGCCCTTGGCACCGTCGTTGGCTTGAGCAGCGACGCCGTGCTGATCGACGTTGGCGACAAGGCGGAGAGCTTCATTCCGCTCTCTGAATTCCGCCATGAGGATCCGGAACGGGAAATCAAGATCGGCGACCAGTTCGAAGTCTTTATCGAGAAACGCAAGGATGAAGGCGGCCTGCTGCTTTCCCGCGAAAAAGCCATTGCCATCAAAGTCTGGGAGCAGATTGCCAAGATTCAGGAGGAAGACGGGACAATTGAGGGCCGTATCGATAACCGGGTCAAGGGCGGCATGTCGGTTGATATCGGTGTACCGGCGTTTCTCCCCTATTCGCAGATCGATCTGCGCCCGGTCAAGGATCTGGACAGCCTGATCGGCCAGACCTTTGAGTTCAAGATTCTCAAGTTCAACCGCAAACGGAACAACGTGGTCATCTCCCGCCGCGCGATCCTCGAGAATCAGCGCACCGCCCTGCGCGAGCAGATGCGCACTTCCCTCCAGGAGGGCCAGATCATTCGCGGCGCCATCACCAACATCACCGACTACGGTCTGTTCATCGACCTGGGCGGCATGGACGGCCTCTGCCACATCACCGATCTGTCATGGGGCCGGGTTTCCCACCCCTCCAAGCTGTACACGGTCGGCGAGGAAATCGAGGTCAAAATTCTCAAGTACGACAAGAACTCCGACCGTGTTTCCCTGGGTGTCAAGCAGCTCAAGTCCGATCCGTGGGAGCGCGTGCCCCAACAGTATGCGCCGGGTTCCCGCGTCAAGGGCAAGGTGGTTTCGATCACCGACTACGGTGTGTTTGTCGAGCTGGAAGAGGGCGTCGAGGGCTTGGTCCACATCTCCGAGATGAGCTGGTCGAAGAAACCGCGCCATCCTTCCAAGATCGTCGGCGTGGGAGAGGAGATCGAGGTGCAGGTGCTCAAGGTCGAGGCCGAGACCAAGCGGATCTCCCTGGGTATGAAGCAGCTGCAGCCCAATCCCTGGGATGTGGTGGAAGAGAGCTATCCGGTAGGTTCGGTCATCGAGGGTAAGATCAAGAATATCACCGACTTTGGTATTTTTATCGGGATCGAAGAGGGGATCGACGGCCTGATTCACGTGTCCGATCTGTCCTGGACCGAGCGGATCAAGCATCCGTCGGAGAAATACTCCAAGGGCGAGACCATCCAAGCGGTGGTGCTCAAGATCGACAAGGAAAACGAGCGTTTCTCCCTGGGCGTCAAACAGTTGGAGCCCGATCCCTGGCAGGCGGCCTCCAGCAACTATCCGATCGGTTCCACCGTTGAGGGAACCATCACCAACGTGACCGATTTCGGCGTTTTTGTCCAGCTGGAGGAAGGCATCGAAGGCTTGGTCCACGTGTCCGAGATCTCCAAGGACAAGGTCAAGACCCCGGTGGGCATGTTCAACGTCAACGATACCCTCAAGGCCATGGTGATCAACGTGTCCGCTGATGACCGCAAGATTGGTCTCTCGGTGAAGGCGTTGCAGGAGAAGGAAGACAACAACGGCGCCATTCCCGAGGAATATCTGCAAAAGGCGCAAAGCGGAGGTGCGTCGACCTTTGGCGACCTGCTGAAAGCAGCCGCGGGTGAGGATATCAACAAGTAAGACGTCAGTCTCTTGTTCGGCTGTAACGCAACGGGTGTTTCACCTGACCGAATAGGCAAAAAGGTAAGGTGAAACGCCCTTTCTATTACCCGCAGCAAGCGGCGCGAGTCGCTTGCCGACATGCGGCTGGTTAAAAGGAATGCATATCATGCTTAAGCGTGAATTGGTCAATCAAGTTTCCGAACAGCTTGGCGACTATTACAAACAGGATATAGCGCAAGCCGTGGAAATCATACTCGAAGAGATTTCGCAGGCGCTTGCCGAGGAGAGGAGGGTGGAAATCCGCGGGTTCGGCAGTTTTTCCGTGCGGACCCGAAAGCCGCGCACCACCAAGAATCCGAAAACCGGCAAGATGATGAATATTCCCGCCCGCAAAACCTTGCACTTCACCATGAGCAAATCGCTCAAGGAAGTGCTGATCGACGAAGTCGAATAACGCGCAATTGTTGCATGGTGACAAGACCGAACCCCGTTGGCGGGTTCGGTCTTTTTTTATTCAATAACGCACAAGCAGCTGGAGGCGTTTCCCCCAAGCGGGGAACCCGGCGGGAGAAGAAAGATCAGAGAAAGGCGCTGATGTCGCCCCGCCCCTCGCGCAGCACCTCCGGCTGTTCGCTGAGCAGGGAAATGACCGAGGACGGCGCAGGAACGATCTCGCCGCTGTCAATGATCAGATCCACCTGCTTGCCGAAGAGGCGTTCGACATCCATGGCGGTACGAACCGGCTGGTCGTCGTCCTCGATCATGGCGCTGGTGTTGAGTACCGGGTTGCCCAGGAGTTCGAGCATTGCCAAGCAGACCGGATGGTTGGGGACGCGGATGCCCACGGTTTTCTGCTTGGTGAGCATGATTTTCGGCACCATCTTGGTTCCGGACAGGACGAAGGTGTAGGGACCGGGCAAATTCTTGCGCATCAGCCGATAGGCGGTGTTGCCGACATGGCCATACTGGCTGATGTTGGTTAGCGAGGCGCACATGAAGCTGAAGGGCTTGTCCTTGGGGCGTCGTTTGATCTGATAGACCCGCTTGACCGCCTTTTGGTTGAAGATGTCGCAACCGACACCGTACATGGTGTCGGTGGGGTAGCAGATGACGCCGCCATGTTGGAGAATGTCCACCGCTTGGGCGATCAGACGCGGCTGCGGGTTGATGGGATTGATCTCGACAATTCGTGCCATAGGAACAAGGAAGTATTCGTGGTCAAAAAGATGCGCGATCCGTGTTCCGCAGTGCGAGCCTTGGAGCGCATTGGTGACGGGAAATCAGCGAACCGGATACTTAAGCAGGAACGGCCGGAAAAGGCCATTGGTTTTTTCGCTCGCATGTATTTCATTTTAGATGCGAACATGCTAGAGAATAACTATTTTCCCAGCAACCCATTCACTTTTTCCAAAAACGGGCAGGGGACAATTCCCCAATTCGGAACGGATCCCGCTTAAAAGATGACTGCTGCTACGGCCTCAGTCAACCGTCCGATCGTCCATACCCTGCGGCAACGTCCCGCAGGCGCGACCAGACAATACACATACATGCATCAACGGGACGGAGTTGCTTCCCGTGTTTTTACTCCAGCAGACAAGGAGCGTATATGTTTCAGCAGACAATTCCCATGGCCCTCACCTTTGACGATGTCCTCCTGGTGCCGGGCGCTTCCGAAGTTCTTCCCTCGGAGGTTTCCCTGAAAACCCGGCTCACGGACACCATCGATCTCCAGGCGCCGCTGCTCAGCGCGGCCATGGACACGGTCACCGAACACCAGACCGCCATAGCCATGGCCAGGGAGGGCGGGATCGGCATCATCCACAAGAACATGAGCATCGAACAGCAGGCCAAGGAGGTGGAACGGGTCAAGAAGTCCGAATCCGGCATGATCGCCGACCCGATCACCGTTTCCCCCTACCAGAGCGTGGCCGAGGTACAGCAGATTATGCGCACCTACCGCATCTCCGGCCTGCCGGTCATCGACGGCGACAAGCTGGTGGGCATCGTCACCAACCGCGACCTGCGGTTCGTGTCCGACGACGGCCTGCGGGTCAACGACGTGATGACCAGCAAGAACCTGGTCACCGCGCCGGTGGGCATCGATCTGCCCCACTGCAAGGCCTTGTTGCACGAGCACCGCATCGAGAAACTGTTGATTGTCGACGACAACGGCCGGCTCAAGGGGTTGATCACCATCAAGGACATCGAGAAGATCAAGCAATACCCCAACGCGGCCAAGGATTCCATGGGCCGCCTGCTGGCCGGCGCTGCTCTGGGAGTAGGCCCCGATCTGCTGCCGCGCACCGAGGCCCTGGTCAAGGCCAAGGTCGACGTGGTGGTGCTCGATTCCGCCCACGGCCATTCCGCCGGCATCCTCCGTGCCCTGCAGGAGATCAAGGCCAGCTTCCCCGATCTGCCGGTGATCGCCGGCAATATCGCCACCGGCGAGGCCACCGAGGCAATGATCAAGGCCGGAGTCAACGGGGTCAAGGTGGGTGTTGGCCCGGGATCGATCTGCACCACCCGCATTGTCGCCGGCGTGGGCGTCCCGCAGTTGACCGCCCTGAAAAACTGCGTCGAGGCAGCTTCCAAACACGGTATTCCGGTGATCGCCGACGGCGGTATCAAGTTTTCCGGCGACATCTGCAAGGCGCTCGGCATCGGCGCCCATTCGGTGATGATCGGCTCGCTCTTTGCCGGCACCGACGAGACTCCGGGCGAAACCTTCCTCTACCAGGGACGGAAATACAAGGGGTACCGGGGCATGGGATCGATCGGCGCCATGAAGGAGGGGTCCGGCGACCGGTATTTCCAGGACAGCCAGAGCAGCAAGCTGGTACCCGAGGGGATTGAGGGCAAGGTCCCCTACCGCGGTCCGATCTCGGAAATGATCTACCAGCTGCTCGGCGGCCTGCGATCCGGCATGGGATACACTGGCGCGGCCACCATCGAGGAGCTGCACCAGAAGGCCCGCTTTGTCCAGATCTCCACCGCCGGCCTGCGCGAGTCGCACGTCCACGATGTGATCATCACCAAAGAGGCACCGAATTATCGAACCGAAGGGCTTTAATTTTTCCACCAATCCCATCCGCATAGGCAGCCATGTCCACCCACACGCAAAAAATCATCATCCTTGATTTCGGCTCGCAAACCACCCAGCTGATCGCCCGTCGCATCCGCGAGCAGAAGGTCTACAGTGAGATCCACCCCTACACCCTGCCCCTCGACAGGCTGGCGGCCTTGCGGCCCACCGGCATCGTCCTCTCCGGTGGCCCGGCCAGCGTTTACGACGACGATGCGCCGATCAGCGATCCCGGTGTCTTTGAACTCGGCGTGCCGGTGCTCGGTATCTGCTATGGCGCCCAACTGATGACCGTGCAACTGGGCGGCAGGGTGGAGCGGGCCGAGAAACGCGAATTCGGCAAGGCCCAGCTCAATATCGCATACACCGGCGGTCTGTTCGCCGGCATGGAGGTCGCGCCGGCCCACTACCAGGTGTGGATGAGCCACGGAGACCGCATCGAGGAGTTGGCTCCGGGGTTCGTGGTCACCGCCACCAGCGGCCACTCCCCCTATGCCGCCATCCGCCACGGCGAGAACCCCTTTGTCGGCGTCCAGTTCCATCCGGAGGTGGCCCACACCCTGATTGGCACCGATGTGCTGCGCAACTTTATTTTCGGCCTGTGCGGCTGCCGCCCCGACTGGACCATGCACTCGTTCATCGACAGCACGGTGGCCGAGATCCGCGCCAAGGTCGGGAGCGACCGGGTGATCTGCGCCCTGTCCGGCGGGGTCGACAGCTCGGTGGTCGCGGCCCTGGTGCACCGGGCCATCGGTGATCAGCTGACCTGCATCCATGTCAACAACGGCCTGATGCGTACCGGCGAGTCGGAAAGCGTGCTCCGCTTCTTCCGCGAGAAAACCAGCCTCACGGTCATCGATGTCGATGCCACCGAGTTTTTCCTCAACGCCCTGGACGGGGTGGCCGACCCCGAGGAGAAGCGCAAGCGCATCGGCTACGGTTTCATCGAGATCTTCGAGGCCGAGGCCAAGAAGCTGGGCAAGGTCCGGTACCTGGCCCAGGGCACCCTCTACCCGGATGTGATCGAATCGGTGGTCTTTCGCGGCAAGGCGCCGATCAAGTCGCACCACAACGTCGGCGGCCTGCCCGAGCGCATGCAGCTCGACCTCATCGAGCCTTTGCGGGAGCTGTTCAAGGACGAGGTGCGCGAGCTGGGGCTGGAGTTGGGCTTGCCCGAGGAGGCCATTTACCGCCAGCCATTCCCCGGTCCGGGGTTGGGTATTCGCATCATGGGGGCAATCAACGCCGAGCGGCTGCGCATCCTTCGCCAGGCCGACGTGATCGTCCTGGAGGAGATGAAGGACGCCGGCTGGTACCGCAAGGTGTGGCAGTCGTTTGCCGTGCTCCTGCCGATCCAGACCGTGGGGGTCATGGGCGACGGCCGCACCTACGAGCACGTCATCGCCCTGCGCTGCGTGGATAGCCGGGATGCGATGACCGCCGATTGGTCGCAGTTGCCCTACGATCTGCTCGGCCGTATTTCCAACCGGATCATCAATGAGGTCCGCGGTGTTAACCGGGTGGTCTACGACATCTCCTCCAAACCGCCGGCGACCATCGAGTGGGAGTGAGCGGCAGGGAAAAAACACAACAACAATCTGCATTTACGTTTTACATGCTCAAAACAGCCATATACGTCGACGCGGAAAACATCAAGATGAGCGGCGGCTACGGCATGCGCTACGATGTGCTTGTCGACTTGGCCAACAACACCAATTCGGTGATGCTGCGGGCCAACTGCTATCTGGCCGAGGATCATGAACGTACCCAGCGGGATGCGGAATATCGACAGAAGGTCTACTCCTATCACAACATCCTGCGCCAGTGCGGGTTCAAGATCATCAAGAAGTATGTCCGGCGGTTCAAGGACGAGGACGGCAACATCACCACCAAGGCCAACGCCGACATGGACCTGGCCATCGACGCCCTGCTGCAGGCACGCAATCTCGACCGCATCATCCTTCTCACCGGCGACGGCGATTTCCTCCGCCTGATCATCGCCCTGCAGAACATGGGCTGCCGGGTGGAGGTAATCGGGTTCCACAACGTCAACAAGGAACTGCGCGAGGTGGCCGATTCCTATATCTCCGGCTTTCTGGTCCCGGGCCTGCTGCCCATTG
Organism: Desulfobulbus propionicus DSM 2032; assembly: GCF_000186885.1. Taxonomy (GTDB): domain Bacteria; phylum Desulfobacterota; class Desulfobulbia; order Desulfobulbales; family Desulfobulbaceae; genus Desulfobulbus; species Desulfobulbus propionicus. The sequence continues at coordinate 47,460 of NC_014972.1, forward strand.
CCGGCAGTTACGGTGAAAACGGCGACAAGTGGCAGCGGGGCACGGTGGCCAATTTCAACCAGGACCGGGGCTTTGGCTTTTTCCGCTACTACCGGTTGCTGAACAATGTTTTGCAGCCAGAAACCGTGTTTTTTCACCTGTCCAAGTCGACCTTGGCCTCCGACCATTTTTTTCAGGAACCCCATCGCATCTTCGAGTTCCGGGTGGTGGAAAACCCGGCCAACAACAACCGCTCCGAGGCCTGGGATATCCGACTGCTCAAGGAGGGCTGAGAGGCATGACCAAGCACAAGGGACTGTTACTCGCCGGCGATATCGGCGCCACCAAGACGGTGCTCGCCCTGTACGAGACCTGGCCCGGCCAGCCGCTGCGCCAGCAAACCTTCCGCAATGCGGAGTTTGCCAGTTTCGACGAGTTGGTGGAGCGGTTTCTCGGTGCGGGAGCGGCCACGCCCACGGCGGCCTGTCTGGGCGTGGCGGGGCCGGTGACCGCCGATACGGTCAGGATGACCAATCTTGACTGGAAGATCGAGGCCGCAGCCCTCAAACAGCGATTCGGCTGGAGCCAGGTCCGGTTGATCAACGACTTGGTGGCCACGGCCATGGGCGCCCTTCAACTGCAGCCCGCCGATTGCACCCTGCTCAACCCGGGCGAGCCCCGGGAAGGGGCGGTGATGGCCGTTCTGGCTCCGGGAAGCGGCTTGGGGGAGGCCTTCCTTTTGCCGCATCGTGGCGGCTACCTCCCCTTTCCCTCGGAAGGAGGCCACGCCAGTTTTGCCCCGTGCAATGGCGAGCAGATCGATCTGCTCACCTTTATGTTCCGCCACCACGCCCATGTGTCGGTGGAGCAGGTGTGTTCCGGTCTGGCCATCCCCGAACTGTTTGCCTTCATGGCCACCAGGCAGCCGGTTCCCGATTGGCTGCGGCAGGAATTGATCCGGGCCGAGGATCAAACGCCAGTGATCGTTGGCGCGGCCCTGGCGGCGATTCAGGGAGGCCGGATGTGTGAGGTCGCCGTGCGTACCCTGGAGCTGTTTGTCGACATCCTCGCCGACGAGGCGGCCAATCTCGCCCTCAAGACCCTGGCACTTGGCGGCATTTTCCTTGGCGGCGGTCTGGCGCCTCGGCTGCAGCCTTTCCTGGAACGGCAGCGGTTTTTGGCCGCCTTTGCCCGGGGGAACTATCGCGACATGCTCGGCCGCATCCCGGTGCGGATCATCCGCAACCCCCATACCGCCCTGCTGGGTGCCGCGGCCTGCGGGGCAAGCCTTGTTGCCGGCCACGATCATCAGCCGCTGCGGTGCTGACGATCAACGGCCAGGGCGTTCGGTCGGCTGTCAAGCGCACCCCGCGCCCACGAATCCATGACCCCCTTTGCTCTCTCTCAACTGCTGGTGGCCATTGCCATCGGTTTTGACCTGCTCTCCTTCCAGTTCAAGGAGCGGCGGCGGATCATCGCCTGCCTGATCGTCTCCTGCCTGCTAATCGCGACGCACTTTGCCCTGCTCGGCCATTGGACGGCGGTGGGCCTCGGTCTGCTGGCCGCGGTTCGGTTTGTCGCCAGCTATCTGACCACCTCGAAAAAGGTGATGGCCTTCTTTATTGCCGCCTCGGTGCTGGTCGCGGCCCTGAGCTTCCATGGCGTGCTGAGCGTGCTCAGTTGCCTGGGATCGATTTTTGGCACCATCGGTTCCTTTTGCAAGGAAGACAAACAACTCAGGCAGGTGATGCTGGTGGCGACCAGTCTGTGGCTGGTCCACAACTGTCTGGCTGGCACCCCCACGGCGGTCCTCATGGAGGGCTTGTTCATCGCCAGCAACCTGCTGGGCTATTACCGTTACTATTATCGGAGAGCGGGCAAACCAGAAGTGGTGCAGACGGAAGGGCAAACGCCGGATCGTTAGGCCGACCGGCGGTGGTGGGTAGGCAGTTGCTGAGGCCAACCGTTCAGGCGGAGGTAGATTTCGCGGCCGATCCAGGCGTCGGTGGCGGCATAGCGGATCTGCTGTGGGGTGAGTTCGGCGTTGGCCCAGTTGGTGGTACGGGCTGATTTGGAGATACGCACACCACAGACCAGCGCGGCCAGGCCCCGGAGGCCATGATTGTGCACCCCTCTGCGCCGGGCCATCCGCGCCAGGTCGACAAAGCCGTCGGGTTCGAACGGTTCCAGCTCCCCAAGACTGCGAAGGTCGAAATCTGGCGCCACTCCGGCCTTGATGATGGTCGGGTCGCTCAGGATGGCCCGCAGCGGTTGGGCCAGCCCGATCTGTTGCAGCTGAAAGAGATAGACAACCGAATCCGTGGCCAGCTGCAGCAGGCTGGGGGAAAATTTTTGCCCCTTGCGAAAGGCCGGCCGGGTTTCGGTATCAAACCCCAACAGCGCGGCCCGGCTGAGATGTGCCGCCGCCAAGGCCATGTCCTCGCTGGTCCGCACCAGGTGGACCGGTCCCCGCCAGCAGGCGAGCGGCAGCGTATTGATCGCTTCCTTGCTGATATGTGTTATGCCGCCCGCCGCCAACGTCTCGCTTTCCACCGGTATCGCCCCCTCCTTGACCGCACTTCGGTTGTCTCACCTCGTCCGCGGGGACGAGTACCATGTGAACGCCGATGTACCCGATTACGCTCCATCTGTCATGACTATTCACCATCCGTGTTTCTGAAGGGCTACAGCCGCCTGTTTCCATGCACCTCGGCCGACGAACCGCGAAACATTGCTCGATTTTTGTCAAGGACCGAAGGCTCTGTTGACAAATTTGAATGGTTTTAAAACCCTGTCCCGGTTTCGGCAGGCTCGACTTGACCGTTGATCCTGGGGAAAAAAGGAGGAAACCGCCGCTGGCACGGCTGAAATTGTTTCGGGAACGATTTTTGCTTGGACAATCTCGGCGAAAGGCCATGGACGTACAGCGCGACACAGCAGGAGCACCATGAAAGGAATTGACCCCATGCGCCGGGCCGTCGAGGAAACAACCAGCACAGCGTTCCTTGAGGTGCAGGCGCTCTACCATATCGTCAACCTGATCGGTTCGGCCGTTCACCTGGACACGGCTCTGGCCTCCATGCTCAAGGTGCTGCACGATACCCTGCGCATGGAGCGCGCCACGTTGGCGCTGCTGGACGAAACCGGCAGCCAGCTGACCATCCGCGCTTCCTACGGACTGAGTGTCGAGGAAGAGCAACGCGGTGTCTATGGCCTGAACGAGGGGATCTACGGCCAGGTGTTCAGCACCGGTTCCCCCTTTGTCGTGCCCGATGTCCACAGCGAACCCCTGTTTCTCAACCGCACCGGTGCCCGCACCCGAATCTCCAAGGCTACCCTTTCCTTCATCGGCGTGCCGGTCATCCTTGCCGGGGTAACCGTGGGCGTGCTCAGCGTCGACCGGCTGTTCGGACAAGACATCTCCTTTGAGGAGGACGTGCGTTTTCTCACCGTGCTCGCCACCCTGATCGCCCAGTTTCTCAGCCTCAACCGCGCCATCCGCCAGGACCGGGAACAGTTGGTCCTGGAAAATCTCAGTCTCAAGGAGAAGCTGCACGGCCGCTACCATCGCCATCAGATCATCGGCCAGTCCAAGGCCATGCAGGAGGTGTATTGGTCGATCGAGCGGGTGGCACCGTCCTTGGCCACTGTTCTGCTGCTCGGCGAGTCGGGCACCGGCAAGGAGTTGGTGGCCCGGGCGGTCCATGATGCCAGCCCGCGCAAGAACGAGGCGTTCATCAAGGTCAACTGCGCCGCCTTGCCGGAAAATCTGCTGGAGAGCGAATTGTTTGGCCACGAGAAAGGGGCCTTCACCGGCGCGGCGGTGACCCGGATTGGCCGATTTGAGCAGGCTGATCGCGGCACCATTTTTCTCGACGAGATCGGCGAGCTGCCGCTGCTGCTCCAGGCCAAACTGCTGCGGGTGCTGCAGGAGCAGCAGTTCGAACGGCTGGGCTCCTCGCGGACACAGACGGTGGATGTGCGGATCATCGCCGCCACCAATGTCAGTCTGGAGCGGGCGGTCGCCCTGGGCGCCTTTCGTAACGATCTGTACTATCGGCTCAATGTGGTGCCGATCCATCTGCCGCCTTTGCGCGGGCGGCGGGAGGACATTCCGCTGCTGCTCGATCATTTTCTCCGCTCGAGCAATAAGCGCAACGAAAAGAATCTGCGCATGTCGCGAGAGTTTCTTGATTTTCTGACTGACTACGATTGGCCGGGCAATGTCCGTGAGCTGCAGAATCTGGTGGAGCGGCTGGTGATTCTGGCCACCAACGAGGTGTTGCGGGTGGAGGACCTGCCCGAATATCTGGTGCGGCCCGAATCCGGACGAATACCGCCGGCCATGGAAACCGTGGTGCCGCTCGCGGTCCCGAGTCCGCCGCCGGCCAGCCGCAAATCACTCCGGGATCTGGAACGGGAACAGGTGGAGTCGGCCCTGATCCGTAACGGTTGGGTGCAGTCGCGGGCCGCAAGGGAACTGGGCCTTACCCAGCGGCAGATGGGCTACCGGATGAAGAAGTTCGACCTCCAGCGGCCCGATTACTGAGCGGTTTGCCCTCGGGTCAGCTCCTCGCGGATGGCCCGGCCCAGCTTGGCGATCATGTAGGGCTTTTTGATGTACTGGCCAACCCCCAACTGGAGGGCCTGGGCGATTCGTTCGGTCTCGGAAAAGCCGCTGGTGATGATTGCCCGCTGACCGGGCGCATGCACCAGGATGCTTTGATAGGTGTCCAGCCCGTCCATGCCCTCGCCGAGGATCATGTCGAGCAGCACCAGGTCAAACCGCTGCCGCGCCACCAGGCGCACCGCTTCCTCGCCGCTGGCGACGGTGGTCACCTGGTAGCCCAGTTCGCGGAGAATGGAGGAGGCGATCTCCCGCTGCTCGACGATGTCGTCGACCACCAGGATGTGCTCGCCCTGGCCGCGGCACGCATCCAGGACGGTGGTCCGAACCTGCCGCTGAAAGGACTGGTGAGAGGTGACCGGAAAGAAGAGGGTGAAGGTGGAACCGACCCCCACCTGGCTTTCGCAGTTGATATAGCCCTGGTGATCCTTGACCGTGCCCCAGACCACGGCCATGCCCAGGCCGGTGCCGCTTTTGCCCATTTTTTTGCTGGTATAGAACGGTTCGAAGATCTTGTCGAGGTCCTCGGGCCTGATGCCGCTGCCCTGATCGCTCACCTCGAGCACCACATATTCGCCCTGCCCGATTTTCTCGTACAGGCGCAGCGAATTGTCCACATAGCGGTTTTCCGTGCGCAGGCGGATCTCGCCGCCGCCTTCCATGGCCTCGGCCGCATTGGTCACCAGGTTCATGATCGTTTTTTCCAGGTGCACCGGCGAGCCAAGCACCGGGAAGAGGTCAGGCGCGCAGTCGGTGATGACCCTGATTCGGGGATGGCGCTGCTGCAGCAGGCTGAATTCGGGGCTGGCCAGATAGTCGCCGATCAGGGCGTTGAGCAAGACCGGTTCCTTGACCGTGACTCCCCGCCGCGCCAGGGTGAGCAAGTCCTGGACAATGGCCGCCGCCTTTTCCCCGGATTCCTTGATGGTGCGCAGGGGCGCGTACAGCGGGCTGGTTTGAGGCAGCTTCATCAGCAGCAGATCCGGGTAGCTGACGATGCCGGAGAGGATGTTGTTGAGGTCGTGGGCCACGCCGCCGGCCAGGGTGCCAATCATTTCCAGCTTCTCGGCCCGGACCAGCCGCTCCTCGACCTGCTGCCGCTCCCTGATTTCCTTTTCCAGCGCCGCGCCGCGCTGTTCGATGATTTTCTCCAGATTCTCCTGGTGGTGGGCGAGGGTCGCCTCGGTCTGCTTGCGCACCCGGATCTCCTCGTTGAGCTCGGTCATGCTGTGGTTTAACTGCGCGATCATGGTGTTGAACGAGCCGGTCAGTTCGGTGAGTTCATCGGGCCGCGAACAGGGGGATGCAACGATGCGCTGGGAGAAATCGCCGCTCTGGACGTTGACGATCACCCTGAGCATCTCCTGGAGGCGCGCAATGATGATTTTGCGGAAAAGAGCAATGACCAGCAGGGAGATGACCAACAGGGCCACCGCAGCCCCAACCGTGCTCACCTGGGCGATGCGGCGCAGGGGCAGGAGGGTGTTGTCCACGGATTGGGCGATGGCGAAGGCCCAGTCGGTTTGCTGCAGGCGTTGAAAAACGGTAAGTATTTCATCGTCATGGGTATCGACGTTGAACATTCCGCTTGGTTCGGCGAAAATCCGCTGGAAAAAATCGGCGGGGACAGATTCAGCCAGGGTCTGTTCGTTGTCTCGCGAGCTGCCGAGCACTTGCTGGCGGTAATCGACCACAAAGGCGTAGCCATGCTGTTTGACCTTGAAGTCCTCGAGAAACAGGGCCTTGAACACCGCAAAATCGATCACGCCGCCAAGCACGCCGATGACATGGCCGTCGACGGCAATCGGCGCGGCGCAGGTGAAGGTTTTTTGGGCGGACAATCGACTGACCAGCACCTCGGAAATGGACGCCTTCCCTTCCAGGGCCCGCTGGAAATAGGCCCGGTCGGCGAGGCGCACCGGCATGGGCGGCTGGCCGGGCGGCGCCGACACCGCGACGATTTCGCCCTGTCGATCGGCGAGAAAAAGGCTTTCGTACTGGGGGTAGCCGGCCTTGAGGGTGGTAAGCAGCGACTCGGCGCCCTCGCGAGCGCTTCGGCCGTAATAGCCGCCTTCGGTCAGGGCCTCGGCCAGCACCTCCTGCCGCGACCAGGCCACGATGTCGGTGACCCGCGCCTGCAGCCAGCTGTCGATCAGCTTGACGGACAGATGCACTTCCCGGTCCAGCCGCTTGGTCAGTTCCTGGCGGATGATCAACCGGGCGTTGAGATACTGGACAACCAGCACCGCAGCCAAGCCAAGGGCAATGATCCCCAGGATAGGGACAAGGATTTTTTTGCTCAGCCCGGTCCGCATGGCCGCCTACCTGATCACCACTTCGGCCCGTTTGATGATGTGGTAGGGGATCTGGATGCCGAGCTGTTCCGCTGTCCGCAGATTGAGTTGAATGCGGCCATGGTCGGTGGGCTTGACGACAAAGTCGCCGGGCCGTTTGCCTGCCAGGAGCTCACGGGCGATCAATCCGGCGGCTCGTCCCTGTTCCTTCATCGACACGCTCACCGCGCACAGGACCCCGGATTCGGCGGCACTGTCGTAGAAGCCCACCGTGGGCAGACGGTAGTGTTCATTGAGCAGACGGACCAGTTCCTCTTCGGGCACCTTGGTCGGATCGGTGGCGCTGCGGGCGATGGTGCGGATCACATAAAGGCCGACCGCGTCGATCTGCTGATGATAGCGGTCGAGCACCGCTTTCCAGGCGGCAAGGGTCAGCGGCTGGTCGTAGGCAACCACGGTCACCGGCAGGTGCAGGGTTTTGCAGTAGGCGATCAGCGGATCGGTGGTTTCCGACTTGTCGGCCAGGATAAGCAGCCGTTTGACCTCCGGCCGAATTTTGCGCAGCAGTTCGATGCTCTCCATCACGTTGGGCCGTTCGAGCACACCGGTGACGTTGGCCGCCGGAAAGCCATACTCGGCCGGGTCGTTGTTGACGCCGCTGAACACGAACCAGGGAGGGCCCGGCTGGCCGGCATAATCCTTGGTGAAATACTGCTGGGCGTTGTCGTCCATGGCGATCACCACCTGCGGCCGGTATTCGGCCAGGATCTCTTTCGCCCGCTGCCCGGCTTGCCGCTTCCATACCTCGGAGGTATTGCGCTTGGTGTCCATGTGGAAATACCGCAGCTCGCGGTCGATTCCGGCCAGAGCCTCCTCGATGCCCTCGGTCATGTCGACCACATGCTCCTGTTGTCCCTCGTGGTAACTGTGCACCACCAGCACGCGGGGAGGAGTGTCCGCCTGGGCGGCGGCCCGGGGCGAGAAGAAGCTGACGGCCATAAGGACGACAAGCAAGAGGAGGGCGCTTCGTTGCTGGCTTGACAGAGGGTGCATACCATTACAGTCCGGAAGTGGTTGTGGGGCAATGGATGGCGCAGGATGCCTTTGTGGTTGATGTTCGCATAGAAAGCTCATCATTGCAATCCCTTCGGGGAAAAATGGCGAAATTTGCGGTTGATCGCGGAGTGGTGCTCCCTCCGTGCGGGGCGCCAGGGCCCACAGCGGTGGATTTTCTCCTGACGCAGGGTGAAAAAGCCTTTCTTTGTCCCGCATTTTTTCCTATTCTGCCCGCATAGTAACCATTCCTGTTTTTCTGGAGTCGCCCCGTCCATCCCTCAGCCGTGGAGTGTTTCCCTTGAAACCGACCGATATCGAGGATCCGGAATATTTTCACCAAGTGATTGATTGCCAGTTTGCCTGTCCGGCCCATACCCCGGTGCCGCAATACATCCGTCTGATCAGCGAGCACCGCTACACCGAGGCCTACATGCTCAACTGGCTGTCCAATGTCTTTCCCGGCGTGCTGGGCCGGGTCTGTGACCGTCCCTGCGAGCCGGCCTGCCGCCGCGGCCGGGTGGAACAGGAGCCGGTGGCCATCTGCCGGCTCAAGCGGCTGTGTGCCGACCAACGCGATGCGGCGATCACCGCCCGATTCCCTGCTGTCCCACAGGAGAAAAACGGCAAGAAAGTCGCCTTGATCGGCGGTGGGCCCGCCTCGCTGACCGTGGCCCGCGATCTGCTGCCGCTCGGCTACGAGGTGGACCTCTATGACGATCAGGCCCAGGGCGGGGGCTTCATGCGCAGTCAGTTGCCCTCCTTCCGTCTGCCGGAATCGGTGCTGGCCACCGAGGTCGATTACATCCTCGACATGGGGGTGACCACCCATTTCAATCACCGGGTGACGAGCATGCAGGCCATGCTTGCCAAGGGCTACGATGCCCTGTTTGTCGGCACCGGCGCGCCGCGCGGCCGCGATCTGCCCGATCTGCCCGGCCGCACGGAAGGGGACCCCTGGATTCATGTCGGCATCGACTGGTTGGCCGGGGTGGTGTTCCGCCATGTGCAATCCATCGGCCGCCGGGTGTTGGTGATCGGCGGCGGCAACACGGCCATGGACTGCTGCCGCACCGCCCGCCGCCTGGGTGGCGAGCAGGTCAGCGTGGTGGTGCGGGGTTCCAGGAGCGCGATGAAGGCCTCGCCCTGGGAGATCGAGGAGGCCCTGCACGAGGACATCCCCATCCTCGAACATCTGGCACCGCTGGCATTCGTGGTCGACGACGGCCAGTTGACCGGCATGCAGTTCACGCGAACCGGCCAGGAGAGTGGCGAACCGGTGTTTCTGCCCTGCGACGAAGTGCTGCTGGCCGTGGGCCAGCTCAACGCCTTCCCGTGGATCGAACCCGAAACCGGTATCCGCTTCACCGACCAGGGGTTGCCGGTGCTCGACCCGCTCACCCTGCAGTCCTCCCTGCCCCAGGTCTTTTTCGGCGGCGATGCCGCCTTCGGCCCGCGCAACATCATCACCGCCGTGGCCCACGGCCACGAGGCGGCGATCTCCATTGACCTGTTCTGCCAGGGAAAACCCCTGGATCAGCGGCCGGCGCCGCAGGTCAATCTCGCCGGCCAGAAGATGGGCGTGCATGACTGGCTCTATGACAACCAGGTGGCTGAGACCCGGCGTCAGGCGGTGCCCATGCTCGCCAAGGCCAAGACACTCAAGGACCGGTTGCTGGAGGTCGAACTCGGCTTTGACCGGGAGGTGGGCCAGGCCGAGGCCTTGCGCTGCCTCAACTGCGACGTGCAAACGGTCTTTCGTGCCGATCTGTGCATCGAGTGCGACGGCTGCGTCGACGCCTGCCCGGAGAGCTGCATCAATTTCGTCGACAACGGCGAGGAGGCGGATCTGCGCACCCGGCTCAAGGCCCCGGCGAACAACCTGGCCCAGCGTTTGTACGTTGCCGGGCCGGTGTCCACCGGGCGGGTGATGGTCAAGGACGAGAACGTCTGCCTGCACTGCGGTCTCTGCGCCGAGCGCTGTCCGACCTCGGCCTGGGAGATGCAGAAATTTTTCTACCAATCAGCACGGGCGGGACAACCATGAAGCAGCTGCAGGCGGTCAACGATTTTGTCATCCGGTTCGCCAACGTCAACGGCTCCGGCTCGGCCAGCGCCAACAATCTGTTCGCCAAGGCAGTGTTCCGCATGGGCGTGCCGGTCAGCCCGAAGAACATCTTCCCCTCGAATATCCAGGGATTGCCCACCTGGTACGAGGTGCGGGTCAACGAACAGGGCCGGGTGGGGCGACGCGGCGACATCGACATGGTGGTGGCGGTCAACGGCCAGACCCTGCGCCAGGATTACGACAGCCTGGTGCCCGGCGGCTATTTCCTTTATGATTCCTCCAAGGCGCTGCCCGAGGACTTCCAGCGCGACGACATCACCATCATCGGCATCCCCTTGACCCTGCTGTGCAACGAGGCGTTTGACAATCCGAAGATGCGGCCGCTGTTGAAAAACATCATCTATGTCGGCGCCCTGGCCTCGCTGCTCGATATGGAACTGCAGGTGCTGATCGATTCGCTTATCAAGCAGTTCCGCAAGAATCCCAAACTGGCCGAGCCCAATATCCAGGCCCTGCGGTTGGGTCACGACTATGCCGGCGAGCACTTTGCCGGGGTGTGCCAGCTGTCGGTGCGGCGCAGCGACCGGGTGGGTGATTCGATCATCATGGACGGCAACAGCGCCGTGGCCTTGGGCGCGATCTACGCCGGCGCCACCGTGGTCGGCTGGTACCCGATCACCCCCTCGACCTCGATCATCGAGGCCTTTGGCCGCTACGCGGAACAGTTCAGGATCGAGCAGGACACCGGCCGGATCAAGGCGGCCATCGTCCAGGCCGAGGACGAACTGGCGGCCATCGGCATCGTTATCGGCGCCTCGTGGAATGGGGCCCGCGCCTTCACCGCCACTTCGGGGCCGGGCATCTCGCTGATGAGCGAATTCCTCGGCTTGGCCTATTTCGGCGAAATTCCGGTGGTGTTGATCGATGTGCAGCGCACCGGACCTTCCACCGGCATGCCCACCCGCACCCAGCAGTCGGATGTGCTGGCCTGCGCCTATGCCTCGCACGGCGACACCAGGCACCCGCTGCTTTTTCCCTGCGATCCGCGCGAATGTTTCGACATGACCGCCGATGCCTTTGACCTGGCCGAACGGCTGCAGACCCCGGTGCTGGTGATGAGCGATCTTGATCTGGGCATGAATGATCACTTCGGTCCGCCGCTGGCCTGGGATCCGGCCCGTCGCTACGATCGGGGCAAGGTGCTCGACGCCGCCCAGCTGGAGGCCCTGACCACGCGTTGGGGCCGCTACAAAGATGTGGACGGCGACGGCATCTGCTCCCGCACCTATCCAGGCACCCATCCCGACAAGGGCGTCTACTTCACCCGCGGCACCTCCCGCGACGAGTATTCGGCCTATACCGAGGACAGCGGCGCCTATGTGCGCAACATGGAACGCTTGCTGCTCAAGTGGGAAACCGCCAAACGGCTGCTGCCCCTGGCCCGGATCAAGATCGCCAGCCCACAGGCCCGCTTGGGGGCCGTGTTTTACGGCAGCACCACCCCCTCGGCCTACGAGGCGATCGACCTTTTGCACCAACGCGGCATTGTCCTCAACACCATGCGGCTGCGGGCCTTTCCCTTTCAGCAGGAGGTGATCGATTTCATTCACAACCATGAGCTGGTGTTTGTCATCGAACAGAACCGGGATGGTCAGATGCGCACCCTGCTGATCAACGAGGGCAACCTGCCTCCGCACAAACTGATCCCCATCGCCAGCTACGACGGCCTGCCCGTGGCCAGTCGTTTTCTTGTTCGCGCCCTGGAAGAGGCCCTGGCGGAACGCGGCATCAGTCTCCAGCAACTCGCCAGCGGTCAAGGAGGTGGCCAATGACCTTTCAACGTCCCAGCTTTCGGCATCCCGAATTGCCGGCCAACGCCGCCGGGTATCATCGCCGCGACTACGAGGGCGGCATCTCGACCCTGTGCGCCGGCTGCGGCCATGACTCGATCTGCAACGCGATCATCCAGGCCTGCTTCGAGCTGGCCCTGCCGCCGCACCGGATCGTCAAGATGTCGGGTATCGGCTGTTCGTCCAAGACCCCGGCCTATTTCCTCGGCCGATCGCACGGCTTCAATTCGGTGCATGGCCGCATGCCTTCCATCGCCACCGGCGCCAACATGGCCAACCGCGAGCTTATCTACCTGGGCGTGTCCGGCGATGGCGACACCGCCTCTATCGGCATGGGCCAGTTCGTCCATGCGGTCCGCCGCAACCTCAACATGCTCTACATCGTGATGAACAACGGCTGCTACGGTCTGACCAAGGGCCAGTATTCGGCCACGGCGGATAAGGGATCCAAAGGCAAGAAGGGCGGGGTCAACGCGCTCGAATCCATCGATCTGTGCGAGCTGGCGATTCAACTGGGCGCGGGCTTCGTGGCCCGCAGTTTCGCCGGCGACAAGCAGCAACTGGTGCCCTTGATCAAGGCCGGGCTGTCGCACAACGGGCTCTCCTTCATCGATGTGATCTCTCCCTGCGTCACCTTCAACAACAATCCCGAATCGACCAAGAGCTACCACTGGGTGCGCGAGCACAGCGAGGCCACCAACACCTTTGACTTCGTGCCGTTCCGCCAAACCATCACCGCCGACTATGCGGATGATTCGGTTCAGGAGGTGGTGTTGCACGACGAGTCGGTGATTCATCTGCACAAGCACCACGACGCACCGGACATCACCGACCGCCGTCAGGCCATCGACAATCTGGAGGATCACAAGGTGCAGGGCGTGATCCTCACCGGCGTGCTCTACGTCAATCCGGACTCCATGGATACCCACGAGATTCTCAACACCAGTGCTCGGCCGCTCAACAGCCTGATCGAGGCGGACCTGTGTCCGGGAGGCGCGGCGCTGGAGGCCATCAATGCCGCTCATCGATAACCGCCCGATGCCATGAACGATTACCTCTCCCTGACCGTGGGTATTGCCTGCGCCGGCGTCGGCGGCGAACTGTTCGTCCGCGGCGCGGTCGGTCTCGCCCATTGGGCACGGATTCCACCGGGAATCATCGGCGCCGTGGTGGCCGCGTTCGCCACCTCAAGCCCGGAGCTGTCCGTATCGATCAGTTCCGCCCTGGCGGGCAATCCGCAGATAGCCTTGGGCGACGCCCTGGGGAGCAATATCGTCAATATCGCCCTGCTGGTGCCCCTGCTGACCGGGCTGCTGTTTTTTGACGGACAGCTCTCGCGCCTGGACGGCCTGCTGATGCTTGTCCTGTTTTTCTCCTGGCTGGCCCTGGCGATGATCGAGGCAAAGAAACAGCGCAGCGCCACCGACGAAATACTGGGGGAGCACCGGAAAGGGCTGGTTGTTGGGTCATCCGTGGCCGGTCTCGTCCTGCTTGTTCTCGCCGGGGATTTGATTGTCACCGGTGCCAAAGGGATCGCGCTTTCGTTTGGCATGGATTATTTTCTGGTCGGGGTGACCATCGTGGCCATCGGCACCTCCGCGCCGGAGCTGGCCACGGCGGTGATCGCCAAGTTGCGCGGCCACGATGAAGTCGGCCTGGGCACCATCCTGGGCAGCAACATCTTCAACGGCCTGTTGATCGTCCCGGTGGCGGCCGTCATCGAGCCCATTGCCGTGGTTGCACGGCACGAGGTGGCGCTGTCGCTGGCGGCCGGTTTCATGGCGGTGCTGCTTCCCTATCCGACACGCACCGGCTATATTCAACGGTCGCGCGGAGTGCTGCTCCTGCTGTTTTATGGGGGATACGTGTACACCCTTCTCGCGTTGCGGGGCACCTGAATCGATCACCGTGTTCGTGTATCCCGAGCAGCGATGCCCCGCGCTGTTCGTCGTTAATCTTTTACTTTCAGCTTGCCATGATCACCTTGCCGAGAACCCATCGATTGCCTGCCGAGGCCCCGTCACGTTGTCCTGTTCGCCTGCGCCCCCTGCTTCTCGGGTCCGCGGTGCTGCTCGCCGCCGGTTTGACCGCGTGCAGCTCGCCGCCGATGCGCGTCGAGCAGACTGCCGGCCGTCCTGTTCAGTCGTCCAAGACATTTCGCGCCTGCGTCGGCTCCTACCATGCCACGCAACTGACCGGCGATTATGCCCAGTACGCCCGGCTGGAGCAGTTCATCAACCAGATGGTGGACACGCACGGCTTTGAACGCGAATACCTGCTGGGCCTGTTTTCCCAGGCCAAGCGGAAAAACTGGACCCTCAACTATCTCGCCAAGTCGGACCAGGGATTGAAAGGCAGGCCCGCCGCGGGCGGGTGGAGCCGCTACCGGGCCAAGTTCCTCGACGAGCGCCACATTGGCGCCGGGGTTGACTTCGCCCGCCGCCACCGCGCCGCCCTGCAACGCGCTACCCGGCAGTATGGCGTACCGCAGGAGTACATTCTCGGCATCCTGGCGGTGGAAACCACGTTCGGCGGTTTTGTCGGCAACCACCGGGTGCTCGACGCCCTGACCACCCTGGGTTTCGATTACGCCCGGCGCGGCGACTATTTTCGCGGCGAACTGGAAAGCTATCTGCTGATGGCCCGGGAGGAAGGCATCGACCCGGCCCGGCCGGTGGGGTCGTTTGCCGGGGCCATGGGATTGGGGCAGTTCATGCCCAGCAGTTTCCGCAAGTGGGCGGTCGATTTCAACGGCGATGGCCGGCGGGATCTGTGGAATGCGGAAGACGCCATCGGCAGCGTGGCCAACTACTTTGCCCAGCACGGCTGGCAAGCAGGACAACCAGTGGCCACGCCCCTGCGAACCAATGGATCGATCAGTCTGGAACCAGGTTTGGACAACAGCTATTCGCTCTCCTCGCTGCAGCAGGCTGGCTTGCAGCCGGTCGGCGCCGGCAGTTGCGAGGGAGAGTTGCGTTTGTTGCTGCTCCGCCACCAGGGCCATGATCAGTACCTGATTGGCCATCCCAACTTTTACACCATCACCCGCTACAACCACAGCACCTACTATGCCATGGCGGTCCACGAGCTGGCGCAGGAGATCAGTCGTCGGCTGTAGCGACGGGCTGGCGGTACCCGGCGCGGTCAACCCACGGCGTATCGATCGACTCGATACGCCGTGTTTGTTTGCTCACAGGAGGTGCGGCGCCAGAACCCGCAGGTACTCGGACACGGCCCGTTCAACGGTAAATCTGCTGGCGCGGATGGTCACGTCCGGATGCTGCTGGCTATCGAGAACAGTGATCATGGCACGGGCCAGACGCTCGTGATCGCCCACCGGCATCAGATGGCCCCAGCGCCCTTTTTCCAGAATCTCCGCAGGACCGCTTGGACAATCGGTGCTGACGATCGGAGCTCCGCAGGCCATTGCTTCGATGAGCACGTTCGGCAATCCTTCCCAGGCGGAAGAAAGCACGAACAGGGAACAGGCGCGCATCCACGGAAAGGGATTGTCGACGAATCCAGGGAGGAGGACGTCGTCAGTCAACCCCAGTTGGGCAATGCGTTGTTCGAGCGCGCCGCGCAGCTCGCCCTCGCCAAGGATGACGAGGCGTGCCGACCGTTGCTGGCGGAGACTGGCAAAGGCTTGGATCAGAGTGGGATAATCCTTGGCGGCGGCCAATCGGCCAATGGCCAGCACCACCGGAGGTTGATCGTGCGCCAGCCAGGGATGGGAAAGCGGTTTGTGACTGAGGGCCAGCAACTTGTCGCTGACCACCGGATTGTAGATGACGTGGATACGTTCGCGCGGCAGCTTGATGGCATGCGCCAGATCATTCGCCACGCCCTCTGATACCGCGATAACCCTGTCGGCAGAGCGGTAGTGCAGCCGCATCAGGATCGGCAGTACTTTGGTTCGGCCGAGTCGAGTGTTTGCCTGGGCAACGGAGAGGGTGTTGCGTACCGACACCGCGACCCGAGTGGAAACCCGGGCCATGGTCCGGGCCCAGAGGGCAACGATATTGGCATGGTCGAGCGCGGACAGCAGGGCGTATGGCCGCTCCTGGCGGAGATAGCCAGCCAGCGGCCGTAAACTGGCAACAACCCGGGAGGCCTGGAGGTCGACCACCCGCACCGCTGGATCGATCATGCCGATATAAGCGCCTTCAGCCTTGGCCAAAACCAGATCAACCGCAAGCCCGCGGGCCGCGATGCCGTTGGCCAGAATGCTCATGGCCCGCTCGGCGCCGCCGCCGCGCAGCGAAGGCAGGAACAGGGCGATACGTTGATCCATCGGCTTCAAGGTGACACCCAGTGGGAAAGATCCCGCTTGAGAACTTCGCTCAGCAACAGAATATCTTCCCGGAAATACTCTTTGAGGGTGTGGCGCATCTCATCGCTCAGGGGGGCTCTTGACCGGTACTTCACATTCCGCCGACTCAAGGAACTCAATATTCCCCAGGTGCGACCCGTGCCAAAGATTCGCCTGGTGTGGCCAAGTAACTGGATGATGCGATGCAGGAGCATCGATTGTCGCTCTTTGGCTGGATTTTTTGCCGGAAAATCTGAACGTCCGTCATCTTCTACCTGTAAAAACTGGAGAACGCGCTGGTACGAACTCTGGGGGTCAGCTTTGACATCATCAAGCAAAACCGGCAATACGCGGTCGTCAGCTATCTGTGTGTAGAGGCGGGCCATCTGCGCGCCGAGTTTGCAGACATCGCCGTATGCGAGTAGCCGCGGTTCCCGGCACCAGAGCGAGACGTGCTCGCCTCGCGACCTGGCCTCACTCAGCAACCAAGCATGTTCAAAATCGCGAATATGTTCATTCCCATTAAAAATCTGCTGTTCATGAAAAGAATACGCCATTTCGACAGGGTTGCGTAAGCAAACGATATATCGAGAATTTGGCGAATAATGCTCTATGTTCCGTACAGCGTCCCTTGAGTAGAGATACCCTGTCGAAGCCTCTCCTACGGCCACATGGGCTGAGGTTGCCTGGTGAAACAACCGCTCATAACTCTTTCTTTCTTTGATAATAATGTGATTCTGGTCCGTGTTGAAATGATGCGGCTCTTTTCGGGGCGACATGTATATCTGAGGATGTTCAGACAGCCATGCGACCAGTGACGTGGTGCCGCATTTCGGGGCCCCCACAATAAAGAAATTAGGTTTTTTCATATTGATTCAGTCACGCCTGGTTCGTTGCTGGCTGTTTATTGCCGAACAATATCCAATGGTTTGCAAACGTCATATTTCTCGGTACGCCTCTGCGGTGGAACAGGGGGCGTCTGGAATGATAGTATTTTTTATTTTGTGAACAATCATTTCTGCATATTTATCTTTGTCATAATGATGGTCATTTGGATTTGGATTCAGCAAGCTGTCGTGCACGAGCCCTTTTTCATTGAGTGATTCCTTGTCAAAGGATAGATATACTATATCGGTTTTGTTGCAAAAATCTTCCATTATGTTGTTGAATTGAACAGTTATTTTCGTTCTTTGCCACTGGGTTGCCTTGACGTCTTTTCGTGCATTGGCTATTTCTCCCCAGTCTTGTTCGTCTTTTGGGTTTCTTGAAAATTAAATGCAGTAGCCTGCGACAAGTTTAACTATCAAATTGTTGATTTTGTGTAAATATGTTACATTCTTCATCGTTTTAAGGCCGCATCCGCCAACCATCACCCGATGGAGATCAGCCATGATCCAGCCCGGCTTTTTTGATTTGCAGGACCGATTGCACAAAATCGACAAGAACGGCGACCCACTTGCCAAGATCAACGAGACGGTCAACTGGGAGATGTTTCGTCCTGCGCTCGAAAAGGCCAGGGACAAGGGCCGGCAGTCTACGGTCGGGCCGAAGGGGTACGACGTCATCCTGCTGTTTAAGATTCTCATCCTGCAGTCGTTGTACAATCTGTCGGATGACGCGACCGAGTTTCAGATTCTCGACCGGCACTCCTTTGGGCGCTTTCTTGGTCTGCACATCAGCCAGAAGGTTCCCGATGCCACCACCATCTGGCGTTTTCGGGAAGACCTCGTCAAGGCCGGCATTGTAGAGGAACTGTTTGCGACCTTCGATGCGCATCTCCGGGACAACGGCTTCATGGCGATGAAAGGGCAGATCGTGGATGCCAGCATTGTCAGCGTGCCCAAACAGCGGAACAGCCGGGAGGAAAATGCCCGGATCAAAGAGGGCGACATCCCGGAGAACTGGTCCGAGAACAAGCGGCGTAGAAAAGACGCGGACGCGCGCTGGACCAAGAAGAACGGCAAGTCTTATTACGGCTACAAGAACCACATCTCGGTGGATGTGAAGCACAAGTTGATTCGCAGCTATGCCGTGACCGATGCGGCCCTGCACGACAGCAACGTGTTCGAGCAACTCCTTGCCGACAATACGAGCAAGGACGTCTGGGCGGATTCGGCCTATCGATCCGCGGATCGATTGGAGCGCCTCGGCCAGGATGGTTTTCGTGAACACATCCAACGCAAGGGGAGCCGCAATCGTCCCTTGACGCCCAGAGAACAGGAGGGCAACCGAACCAGATCCAAGGTCCGTTCGCGAATCGAGCATGTCTTTGGTGTACAGGCGCAGCGAGCGGGGAATGTACTGTTGCGCACGATCGGCATAGCCCGAGCCCGAGCAAAGATCGGCTTGCGCAACTTGGTGTATAACATTGACCGAATGGGGATGCTTCTGGCTGCAAGCAGGTGAAGTGTGCCCGGAGTGCGGCAAACTGGCAAAAGACCGCCATCGAGCACAGAGCGAGGCACCGCCAAGGTGCAAAACCGATCGGATTAAAAGCCAGAAGAGCATGGTCTTTGTGAATAAAATTGTCGGTGAATGGTGCCGGGGCTTGCTAAGCTAAATTTCAAGATTCCCTTTTATTGTTGGCAGGGGGGTGCTTATGCATATAACTCTGTGAGTTGATGATAGTTGCTGTAAAAAATCTTTGTAATTTTGTACAGCCATATCTAGCATATCCGATACATTTGTTTTGTATTTTTCTGATTTGTGCCAAATAACAAATCCGGTGTCCACTTCTCCAAGTAATACTATTATTGTCCTTGCCTTGGATTTTTTTATTTCTTTTCTGAAAGTTGCCAAGGCTTGTGTTTTTGAATTTGGATTTTCAAGACCTGATATGGTTGCGCCTCCAACTGCTATGACGTTAAAAAAGTGGTTTTTGAATTGCTCCTCAATATGTTTATTTTTGAATACATTTGCATGGGAATCACCCAGGACAAGAATTTCCTCGTGTTCGTGTATTAACGATCTGTATTTTTGAAAAATTTTTCTGACCTTATTTTTTACAAACAGCTCAATGTTGAGAGTGATCATGTGGAAATGTTATAGATTGTTGAACCGAGCGCCCTACTCTCAAAGGCGAATGAAAGTAGGGTCACCTGAAGAGCACGGCACGCGTCCGGCGTGGAAGTGATTTCGTTGAGGCCACGTCTCTGCGTGTCCCCCGGGGGGGGGTTGCACAACAAGACAAAACAGCAACCCAACCGAGCGATTACTCTTTCAGCTCGATCCGCAGATGTCCCTCGCGGACCTCGATGGCCGCGACGCCGTCGGCAAAGCCTTTCCAGAATCCCGGTTCCGCGCCGAACACCTCGATCAGATCGATATTTTTCAGGCCGCCCAGCCAGGCATTGGGCAGGGGCACGCCCATCACCGAGATGCCGCGTAGAATAACCACCGGGCGATCGTTGCGAAAGGCCAGTTCCGCCCCGCCCCGGACCTTGAGCACCTTGCCGCCCATGATCGGGAAATCGGGGTCCACCGGGATGAGCAATTTGACACTGACCAGATTGTCCGAGAAATCAACCGCCATGCGCGTGGCCAGCTCGGAGTTGTGGGCGATCATCGCGTTCACCTCCCGTTCACTGAGGCGAATCTCGCGGGAGGCCCCCTCCTCGCTGTACGGCTCGGGCGTCAAATCCTCCTCGCTCACCACCGGCCCTTGTGGTCCGGACGATGTGCGGCCCGTTTCACCGCCAAATCGGTCGAGTCGCTCCAGTTTGCGTTCCAGCCGTTGTTCTTCCGCCTGGCTCAGAACCACCGGCTTGAAGGGACGGGGGAACAGCCAGTGCGTGATGATGAGCACGGTGGCCACCATGGTGAAAAGCATGGCGACGATCACAATGGTGACCACTTTTGCCGTGGACGGCCCGGTCTTTTGTTGCGGTGTTTCCATGGGGCACTCTCTTTGCATTGGACACATGTTCCCCTTCTATACGCGACCTGCCCTCCGCTGTCAAACAGAGGACGGCGGAGAAGCCGCCCAGAAGGGGCAACGTACAAAAAAACAGCGTGATAGCTGCTGATCTTCATTATTGGCTTGCGCCCTCCTGAAATCTCCTGTATGTGCATCGGACCCTTGCCGACACGGACCCTTTACCCATGGATTGCCGATGGCCCTCAACGGATATCTCCTGTTCATTGTGAGCATTCTCGTGCTCGGCTACCTGCTCGAGCTGACGGTGGCCCTGCTCAACCTCCGCTCGCTCAGCCCCCGGCTGCCGGCCGAGTTTGCCGGAGTCTACGACGCCGTGCAGTATGCCCGCTCCCAGGAATACACCCGGGCGACCACCCGTTTTTCTCTGGTGCGGGCAACGGTCAGTCTGATCCTGACCCTCCTGTTCATCCTGGCGGGCGGGTTCAATGGTGTCGATCTCCTGGCCCGCGGCTTCGGTTTGCCGTCAATTCCCACCGGTCTGCTGTTTACCGGCCTGCTCGCTCTGCTCTCAGCCGTCCTCAGCCTGCCCTTTTCCGTGTATTCGACCTTTGTCATCGAACAACGGTTCGGCTTCAACACCACCACGCCGGCGACCTTTGTGCTTGACCTGTTCAAGGGGCTGGGGTTGGCGGTGGCGCTCGGCGGGCCGCTGCTGGCGGTCATTTTTTGGTTGTTCGAGGCCAGCGGTCCCCGAGCCTGGCTCTATTGCTGGGCCGCCTCGGTGGCCTTTGTCCTGGTGGTCCAAGTTCTCGCGCCCGTGGTAATCTTGCCGCTGTTCAACAAATTTGCCCCATTGGCCGAGGGTGAGCTGAAAGAGGCCATCACTCGCTATGCGGCTTCGCAGCGGTTCGCTCTCCAGGGCATCCACACCATGGACGGTTCCAAGCGATCCACCCGGGCCAATGCCTTTTTCACCGGCTTTGGCCGTTTCCGCCGCATCGTCTTCTTCGATACCCTGATGGACAAGCTTTCGACAGCCGAAATCGTGGCCGTGCTCGCCCACGAGATGGGCCACTACAAACTCAAGCACATCCCGGTGATGCTGGCGCTCTCCATTCTGCAGATGGGCTTGCTGTTTTTTATTTTGTCCCTGTTTCTCAATAATCAGGGGTTGTTTGCCGCCTTTGGCATGGAGCATGTCTCGGTGTATGCCTCGCTGGTTTTCTTCGGCTTTCTGTATGCGCCGATCTCCACCCTGATGGCCATCGGTTTCAATATCGTTTCCCGGCAGAACGAATACCAGGCCGACCGCTTTGCCGCCCGGACCCTGGACCATGGCGCGGAATCATTGATCAGCGGCTTGAAAAAACTCAGTGTCAGCAACCTCTCCAACCTCACGCCGCATCCGCTGCACGTCATGCTCAACTCCAGTCATCCACCGGTCCTGGCCCGGATAGAGGCCCTGCGGCGGCTGCAAACAGGTCAAGTCGATGGCTGATTCCACGGGGCAGCTGGACTGCCGCCTGCATGCCGCCTGGCTCAGCCAGCTGGCGCGCGAACATCGCGACATCTGCTTTCAGCACGCGGTCCCTCTCCAGGCGCCGGTGCTGATCATCAGCCGCAACCGCACCCAGCTGGGCAGCTGGTCGGCCATGGACCGGACCATCGCTCTCAGCCATTTCCTGATCAGCGGCCACCCCTGGAGTGTCACCCTGCAGGTGCTCAAGCACGAGATGGCCCATCAGATGGTCAGCGAAATCCACGGCCGGGACGATGCCGGCCACGGACCGTTGTTCCGCGAGTGTTGCAGCCGTCTTGGCCTGGATGCCCCCTTTCACCGGGCCCGCGCCGATCTGGCGGAAGGGCTGGTAGCTGCGGACCCGGGTTCGGCCACCACCGAGCAAGGCCGGCAGATCATCGACAAGGTGCGCAAACTCTTGGCCCTGGGCGGATCGGACAACGAACACGAGGCGGCGCTGGCCATCCGGCGGGCCGGGGAGCTGCTGGCCCGCTACCGGCTCGATTTCGACTCCCTGGCCGAGGACCAGGGGCTGGTGCACCGCACCCTCAACACCTTCAGCCGCATCCTGCCGGCGTATCGCAAATCGATCTGCTCCCTGCTGGAATCGTGCTTCGCGGTGCGGGTGATCTGCGCCTCGCTTTACGACCCACGGGCCGATGTGTGCCACAAAACCATCGAGCTGCTCGGCCGCGAGGAGGAAGTGGCCATTGCCGAGTACTGCTACCATTTCCTTGAGAACCGGTTGCAGACCCTGTGGGAAAGACATCGGTGCCGATTTGACGGCAACGGTCGGGTCGCCAAGAAAAGTTATTATCTAGGGCTGCTGGCCGGTTTTCGGCAAACCTTGGAACGGTCGCGGCGCGCGTCCGAACCGGGAGGGAAAGCGTCGGCCGGAGAAACGGCTCTGCCGGCGCTCAGGGACCAGCAGCGGCTGGAGGCGTTCGTCGCCTTCCGCTTTCCCCGTCTGCGGCGGATGCGCGGCCGGTCCACCGCCATGAACGGGGCGGCGTACCGTCAGGCGGTTGCGGAGGGCCGCGAGATCATTCTGCGCCGTCCGGTGGACCAGGACGCTCCCCCGCGCCTCCTGCCGTGGGGGTCGTTTGTTCGGGTTGTGATGGAAGGTGCTGGCGCCCTTGACGCGGGGCGACGGCGTTGAGTATAGATGAGCAGTTTGTGGTTCGAAGGAGGAACGGAGTGGTGAACTATACCATGGAACGTTGGAACATTAACAAGTCATCCGATCTGTACGGCGTGACGGAGTGGGGCGGCGGCTACTTTTTCGCGGCCGAGAACGGCGACATGATGGTCATGCCCGAGCCCGGCGCGGTCGACCGGGCGGTGAGCATCGCCGAGATCTCCAAAGGGATCCGCGAGCGCGGCTTTGACATGCCGGTGCTGCTGCGCATCGAGAACATCCTCGATGCCCAGATCACCAGCCTCAACGAGACCTTCCGCTCGGCCATGGAGGAGTTGGGTTACAAGGGCACCTTCATGGGCGCCTACCCGATCAAGGTCAACCAGCAGCAGCAGGTGGTGGAAAAGATCGCCCAGTTCGGCTCGCGCTACCACCACGGCCTCGAAGCCGGGTCCAAGGCCGAGCTGATCGCCGCCATGGGCATGATGCGTGACAAGAAGGCGGCGCTCATCTGCAACGGCTACAAGGACGAGGAGTTCATCGATCTCGGTCTCTACGCCACCAAGATCGGCTTCACCTGTATCCTGGTGGTGGAGATGCCCGACGAGCTGCCGCTGATCATCGAGCGCTCCAAGGCGCTGAATGCCAAGCCGATTCTGGGCATCCGCATCAAACTCTCGGCCCAGGCTGGCGGCCACTGGTCGGAATCCGGCGGCGAGCGCTCGATCTTCGGCCTCAACACCAGCCAGATCATCCAGGCGGTGGACCTGCTGGCCAGCGCCGGCATGCTCGACTGCCTCAAGCTGGTCCATTACCATCTGGGCTCGCAGATCTCCAACATCCGCGAGATCCGCACCGCAGTCAACGAGGCCTGCCGGGTCTACGCCGGTCTGGTCAAGGAAGGGGCCCAGGTCCAGTACCTCGACCTCGGCGGCGGGCTGGCGGTGGACTATGACGGCTCGCAGTCCAACTTCCTCTCCAGCCGCAACTACACCCTCAAGGAATACTGCACCGACATCATCGAGGCGGTGATGACTTCGCTGGAGGAGGACCAGATTCCGCACCCGGTGATCGTCACCGAATCGGGACGGGCCCTGGTGGCCTATTACTCGATCCTCTTGTTCAACATCCTCGACGTCACCCAGTTCCATGCCGAGCCCCTGCCGGCCAAGCTGCCCGAAGGTTGCCCGCCGCAGCTCGAATACATGCACCAGGCGCTCAAGGACCTGACCATCCGCAACATTCAGGAAGTGCTCAACGACGTTATCTTCTACCGCGACGAAACCCGGCGGATGTTTCAGCACGGCAAAATCAGCCTGCGTGAACGTTCGCTGGCCGAGCAGCTGTTTTGGACCACGATCAACGAGATCAACCGCCTGGCCAAGGAGCTGAAGAATCCGAGCGCCGAGCTCATCGATCTCGACCGGGTCCTCTCCGATTTTTATTACTGCAATTTCAGCGTCTTTCAGAGTTTGCCCGATAGCTGGGCCATCGGCCAGCTGTTTCCGATCATGCCCATCCATCGCCTGGACGAGGAACCGACCCGCAAGGGCATCCTGGCTGACATCACCTGCGACTGCGACGGCAAGATCGACCAGTTCATCGACAAACGCGGGGTCAAACGCTATCTGCCGCTGCACGAACTCAAGCCCTACGAAGAGTATATTCTTGGTGTGTTCCTGGTCGGCGCCTATCAGGAGACCTTGGGTGATCTCCATAACCTGCTGGGCGACACCAACGTGGTCACCATCCGCATCCAGGACAAGGGCGAATTTGAATTCGTCAGCGAACAGGAAGGTGACACCGTGGCTGAGGTGCTGTCCTACGTGCAGTACGATCCCAAGCGGCTTTTTGTCCGCTTCCGTGAAACCGCCGAGCAGGCGGTGCGCTCCGGGCGGATCAGCGCCCAGGAGCGACGGGAGATTGTCGAGGCCTATGAGGCGGGGTTGCGGGGCTACACCTATTTTGAGCGGTAGGCGGAGCGATCAGGGAGAGGGCGCAACATGCGATGCTCCTGCATGTCGTGTTGCACATGGTCAGTGGATGCGTCCTCGACCGCCTGCCCGTGTTTGGTCGTTGATCGCCATGATCGACGGCAAAACGAAAAATTGGCGGGCGTGAGGGGCGCGAGCAAACAGACGGTACCCCATGGACAAACGACTTTTCGTGGCCATTGATCCACCGCCGGAGATTCGCGAGCAGTTGGCCGGGATCTGTTGCGGTCTGCCCGCCGCCCGCTGGACGCCGGTCGAACAACTGCATCTCACCCTCTGCTTTATCGGCGAGGTCGACGGTGCAATCTTTCTCGACATCCGGGAGGCGCTCGGCGAGCTCTCCGCCCCGTCCTTTGACCTGCGGCTCAAGGGGGTGGGGTTTTTCCCGCCGCGTGGCCTGCCGCGGGTGGTCTGGGCCGGCGTGGAGCGCAGCGAACCGTTGTTGGGGCTGCAGCGTAAGATCACCACCCGGCTGTTTCAACTGGGGGTTGCACTGGACAACCGCAAATTCAGCCCCCTGTTCACCGTGGACCGTTTTCTCCTCTATTCCAGCATCCTGGGCCGCAAGGGCGCCACCCATATCGTGGAGCGGGAATACCCGCTCAGTATCGGCAACAGCTAGGAACCGCGGACCCTCCCTGGTGCAGACATCCACCCCAAGGGGGCAGGCTGCCCAACAAGGGGCGTTATGTCCCGCTCTTGCGACCTTTATTCCGATTTTTCGGATTTTATTTTCATTTTCCCGGAATTTCGTTGTCCTGTTGTTTTGTGATTCTTGGCTGTTCTGGGATAAAAGAATATTATTTCAAACTGTTGCTGTTTTTTTCGCGTTTTTCTCCTTCTGGTACGAATGATGCTTTCTGTAAAGGAACATGACATGTCTGATTCGCAGACGCACCCCAAGGAGGCGCAACATGAAAAAACAGATGATCATACTGGCGGGCTTGTTGGCCCTTTGTCCGCTGACCGCAGCGGCGGACGCCGTTTCAACAGGGTATATGCAAATAGGCTATAACCAGCCTGTTGTGCAGACTTCCCTTGGAAACTGGTATACGGATTATGAGATAACAGCTTCAAGTCTCGGAGAGCTTGCGTTACAGAGTTCCGAAGTTTTTTGTGTGGAACATGCTGATCTGAATAAAAATTATGCTGAATATGCCTTTTATCGGATCGATGAACAGTTGGATACCGACTACGGTGGTGGCGACGCAGCCTACCTCGACAAATTGATCCAAGCGAGCTGGATCGCCACTTGGGCACTGACCTCAAACCAAACGGACGCCAAAACGATCGGACAGCTGGCAATATGGCATGTCATGCTTGGTGCGACTATTGCTGAGACCAACTCGTATTACGGCCAGGTCATGCAGCTTCTGTATCCGGCCTATAATACAGCGAAAGAAGACGGCACCTATAATGATTATGTCGACGATTGGTTACTCGCGGTGAATCCTGCGGTGACCAATGGTGAGATTCCACTGGGGGTGCCAGGGCAGAATTTTCTCGTGAAGGCCAATAGCCCTGTTCCCGAGCCAGCCACCATGTTTTTGTTTGGCACTGGAATGGCCGGACTGGCAGGAATGATCCGGCGCAAGCGAAGCTGAACGAAAATTCGGAATATCCGCCATGGCGGAATAAAAAAAGCAGGGCCATCTGGCCCTGCTTTTTTTATTGCCTCTCTTGACCGTATTTCCGTCATCAGGTACATAGCTGTGGATTGCGGCCACAAAAAAAGCGGTCACAGATTACCCTGTGACCGCTTGCATTTTTTGGAGGCGACGAGCGGATTTGAACCGCTGAGTAATGGTTTTGCAGACCACTGCCTTACCACTTGGCTACGTCGCCGGAACGTGCGGCACACATATACCATAGATTTTTTTTTTGACAAGGGGAAATCCAACCCATGGGAACCACCATCGCCAACCTGATTCAGGACAACGAGGAAGGGTTGCACGAGTTGCAGGAACGGATCGGTTATCGCTTTCGCGACCTGCGGCTGCTGCAACTCTCTCTCATCCACAGCTCCTTCGCCTTCGAGCGCCTCGACGATGGCCGGCACAACGAAACCCAGGAATTCCTGGGTGATGCCGTCCTCGACCTGACCGTCGGCTACATCCTTTTCGTCCGTTTTCCGGAAATGCGCGAGGGCAAGTTGACCCGCATCCGGTCGGCCCTGGTCAACGAACAGGGGCTGGCCGACCGGGCCCGGGAGATTGATCTGGGCAAGTACCTGCTGCTGGGCAAGGGGGAGAACGCCTCCAACGGCCGCGACAAATCGTCCATCCTCTCCTGTGCCTACGAGGCCCTGGTGGGCGCGTTGTTTCTCGACGGCGGCTACGACCAGGCCCTGGCCTTTGTCCGCCGTTTCTTCGAGCCGCATATCGACCAGCACCAGGAACAGCTGGTCAGCGCCGATGCCAAGAGCTCGCTCCAGGAATTGCTCCAGGAGCGGTTCAACGAAGGGCCGGAGTATATGCTCACCGGCGAGGAAGGGCCGGCCCATGCCCGCCTCTTCTCCATCACCGTCACCTTTCAGGGAGAAGAGCTGGGCAGCGGCAGGGCTTCGAGCAAGAAGGAGGCCGAGCAGCAGGCCGCTCGCGCCGCCCTGGACTATCTCGCGCCCAGGCAGGGCTGACCGATCCGTTTGGGTCCCCCGATATGCCGCTGGTCATCCCGATCTTCATCCCCCACGAGGGCTGCCCGCACCGCTGCATCTTCTGCGACCAGCGCCGGATCAGCGGCCAGGTCGCTCCTCCGGTCGACAGCAACGGGGTGGCGGAGACGATCCGCGTTTGGCTGGCCCGATCGCGGCCCGACAGGCGGGAGCGGGTGCAGGTGGCCTTGTACGGCGGCAGCTTCACCGGTCTGCCCGTCGAGCGCCAGCGGGAACTGCTGGCCGCGGTGCAGCCGTTTCGCCGCCATGGACTGGTCCAGGAGATCCGTCTGTCGACCCGGCCCGACCTGATCGACAGCGGGCGGCTGGATCTGCTGGAAGAGTACGGGGTGTCGATTGTCGAGCTGGGAGCCCAGTCCTGCGATGACCGGGTTCTGCGTCTCGCTGGACGGGGGCATGGCGGCGCGGCTGTCGAGGACGCGGCGCGCCAGCTCCGGGAACGGGGTTTTGGTTTGGGCATACAGCTGATGCTCGGGCTGCCGGGTGACAGCTTTCGCATCCTGCGCCAGACCGTGGCGACGGTTGTCAGCCTGCGGCCCGCGTTTGTGCGCCTCTATCCGGTGCTGGTGGTGCGCGGCAGCGGGTTGGAGCGGTTGTACCACCGGGGAGGATACCGGCCGCTCAGTCTCGGCCGGGCGGTGGTTCTGACCGCCTACATGAAAAAACGGTTTGACGATCAGGGGATCGGGGTGGTACGGATGGGCCTGCAACCAAGCCCGGAGCTAGAGCGCGCCGTGGTGGCCGGCCCCTACCATCCGGCCTTTGGCGAACTGGTCAAGGCCCGGCTGATGCTCCGCCAGGCCCGGCGGCTGCTGGCCGGAGTGCAGCCCTCGACCCCGGTGACCCTGGTAATTGCCGAGCGGGATCAATCCATCTTTCGCGGCCCGCGTTCGGCCAACCTGGAACGGCTGCGGCAGTTGGGGTTGCTGGACCGCTTTGTTCTGCGCGCCGACCCGAACCAGCCCCGGCAGGCGATAGCAATAGGTGGATAGGTGGACAGTCTGTAGGTTGTCAGGGTGTCCGCACCGCGTAGCTGCTCCTCTTGATGGGCGACCGATCACCGCTCTCTCCCTCGCACATTGAACCACCTGATAGACCAACAGATTCAACCGATAACAGCACCTCTCTTTCATGCTCAGCATCAACAATCTCAACCTGCAGTACGGCAGCAAACATATTTTCCGCGACGTTTCGGCCCAGATCCACATCGGTGACCGGGTCGGCCTGGCAGGCGTCAACGGCGCCGGCAAGTCGACCCTGCTCAGGATCATGTGCGGCGAGCAGGAGGTCGATCCGGGCATCGTCAACCGCGCTTCCTGGTTCACCGTGGCCTACCTGCCCCAGGAGGTGAGCATCGAACTGGGGAGCCGCAGCCTCTTTAGCGAGGCGGAATCGGCCTTTGACGAGGTCCTCGCCCAACAGGAAGAACTCGACCGGGTGAGCGAGGAGCTGGCCCTGCTCGATGCCGACAGCCCGGAGATCGAATCCTTGCTGGCCCGCCAGGGCGAGTTGCAGCATCTGCTCGAGGGCAGCGATGTGTTCCGCATCCGGCCGCAGATCGAACGGGTGCTGTTCGGGCTCGGTTTCTCCGCCGCCGACCTGGATCGCGAGGTGCGGAGTTTCTCCGGCGGCTGGATCATGCGGCTCTTGCTGGCCAAGCTGCTCTTGAAGCGGCCGGCACTGCTCCTTTTGGACGAGCCCACCAACCATCTCGACCTTGACTCGCTCACCTGGTTGGAGGAGTTTCTTCTCGGCTATCAGGGCTCGATGGTTATCATCTCCCACGACCGTTCCTTCCTCGACCGGGTGACGCAGGTCACCTGGGAGCTGAGCCTGGGGCGACTGAGTGTTTTTCGCGGCAACTACTCCCATTATCTAGTGGAAAAGGCGCAGCGGCTGGAACTGGAGCGTGCCGCTTACGACAATCAGCAGGCCCTGATCCGCCAGAGTGAACGGTTCATCACCCGGTTCCGCGCCAAATCCACCAAGGCCAAGCAGGTGCAGAGCCGGGTCAAGCAGTTGGAGAAACTGGAACGGCTCGAGCTCTCGGAAACCGAGCGCACCATCCATTTTACCTTTCCGCCGGCCGCCCCCTCGGGCCGCGATGTGCTCAGCCTGGAGGGCGTGCGCAAAGCGTATCACGGCCAACAGGTGTTCGATGGCGTCAGCTTCTCCCTGCAGCGTGGCGACAAGCTGGCCGTGGTCGGCGTCAACGGCGCCGGCAAGACCACCCTGCTCAAGATTCTGGCTGGCCTGGAGCCGGCCGAGGGCACGATCAAGCCAGGCCACAACGTCATCCTCTCCTACTTCGGCCAGCATCAGGCCCAGGAGTTGGCCGGCGAGCTGACCATCCTCGACACCGTCTATCACACCGCGGTCGACATGACCATCACCCAGGTGCGCTCCCTGCTCGGTGCCTTTCTCTTCAGCGGCGAGGAAGTGGAAAAGCAGGTGCGGGTGCTCTCCGGCGGCGAGAAATCACGGGTGGCCCTGGCCAAGATGCTGGTGCGGCCGGCCAACCTGATGCTGCTCGACGAACCCACCAACCACCTGGACATGAGCAGCCAGGAAATCCTCCAGGAGGCCATGGCCCAGTACGAGGGCACGATCATCGTCGTCTCCCACAACCGCTTCTTCGTCAACTCCTTTGTCAACAAAGTCCTGGAGATCAGAAACGGCAAGGCCACCATCCATGAGGGCAACATCGACGACTACCTCGAATGGCGGCGCAAGATGGAGGCTGTCCAGTCCGGGACAGGCACCGAGTCGGCTAAAATAAAGGCACCCGTGCACACCTCCAGCGTCCCGGAGAGTAGTGGCGCGGTCGCCGACAAGAAGACGCAGCGCAAACAGCGGGCCCTGGAGCGGCAGCAGCTCAATAAAAAACTCGGTCCGTGGAAAAAGAAGAGTGACGAGGCGGAACGGGAGATCGAACGGTACGAGAGCCGCAAGGCCGAACTCGAAGCCCTGATGGCCGATCCCGACCTGTACGGCGACCAGGAGCGGTGGAGCGCCACCAGCAAGGAGTACGGCCAGGTGGAACGCCATCTGGAGCGGGCCTATCAGCGCTGGGAAGAGGCCCAGCAGGCCATCGAGGCCATTGAACGGGAAGTGGCGGCACACGATCAATAAGCGGAGCCCGTCCCGGCCTTCTGTTCAACCACTGCGCACCCCCTGAATTGGAGAAGAGTATGAAAAAAGTTGTGGGAATTATTTTGTGCCTGGCAGTCATCGGCGGTGCCGGGATCTATTGGTTCATGGAGCGACAGGCCGCGGGCAATCAGTATGCCCGCACCCTGCCCCAGGAGGTGGTGGGGACGGTCAACCTGACCAACCTCGCCGCCCTGACCGATGGCTTTGCCGCCACGGCCCTTGGCCGGTTTCTGGCCAAGGACACCGTGCATGCCATCATGAAGGAGATGGGGGCCGAGAGCAAGGAGCTCGCCGAGTACGACCGGCTGTACGACTCTATTGCCCAGGTGATGACCAATCCGGCGTTCCGCGCGGTGTTCGGCGACGACGCCACCGTGGCCCTGTTGCCGCCCGACGAGAAATTGCTGACCGAGCGACCGATCCCGGCACTGCGGCAGAGCTTGGTGGTCGTGGCCCGGACATCGGCGGCCGGAGCCCTGGATCTGTTCAGCCGGATGCTGGACAGCGCCAGCGTCAGCCGGGAGACCGTGGACGGGCTGGAGCTGACCAGGGTCACCCTGGACCGGAACCAGGTGATTTACGGGATTACCGAAGGCAAGACCGTGTTTCTCGCCTACGCCCCGGCGACGATCAAGCGTTGCCTCGCGGACGCCAAGGAAGAACACACCCTGGACAAGGTCGCGGCCTTTCAAGAAGCGCTCGCTTTCTGGCAGGCCGCGCCCCAGAAAAACACCTATTCGCGGGTCTACCTCAGCGTCCCTCAGGTAGCCGGGCTGCTGGCCGGGTCCACCAATCCGGAGATGCGGCAGAGTGGCGAGATGCTTCGCGGCGTGACAACCATGTATTCCCTCACCTTTGGAACCGACCAGGGGCTGGAAAGCCGGGCCCGTTCCACCTTCCGCTACGATCAGTTGCACGAGATGGTCAAGAGCGCGGTGGACGCGGCCGCCGGATCGAATCAGTCCCTGCATCTGCTCAAGGAGCACACCCTGGCCTACAACTGGGCCTCCTCGCTGCGGCCGGAAATGCTCCTCAATGCCCTGTCCGCCAACAAGGGC
Source organism: Desulfobulbus propionicus DSM 2032 (assembly GCF_000186885.1). Taxonomy (GTDB): domain Bacteria; phylum Desulfobacterota; class Desulfobulbia; order Desulfobulbales; family Desulfobulbaceae; genus Desulfobulbus; species Desulfobulbus propionicus. The sequence goes on from NC_014972.1 coordinate 79,056, forward strand.
GAAGTCCAGGAGGTGGATCGAGCGGTCCGCCAGTACCTGGGCGTTTCCCTGGATGAACTGGGACGGGCCATTGGTCCGCAATATGGCGGGGTATTGGAGGACATTGTCCGCACCGCGCTGTTTCCGGTGCCGAAGATGACCTTGTTCGTCGGTATCCGTGACCGGTCGATCGCCGAAACCATGCTGGCCGCCCTGCGCCGGACCATTGCCGAAACCGGCATGACCACCGAGGAGCAGGAGCAGGTGGGCGGCCACACCATCCATAGCTGGCCGGTGCTGCCCGACCCGGCGGCCCAGCCGGCCATGGTCCTCACCGATTCCATGCTCTACCTGGCCACCAGCAAACAGGCGATCAGGGAACTGCTCGAATCCAAGGCCGCGCCCGATGCCTTGGCTCAACCGGTGGCAGCATCGCTTGGCGGTGAGCTGGGGGAACGCGTGGCCAAGGCCAATTTCGGCAGCTTTGTCCTGTATCCGCAGCGGATGTCCCGTCAGACGGGGCAGGCGATGGACTGGCTGGCCGGCATTCTCGCCACCACCAAAAACATCTCGATCTCCCGGCTCAATCGTGAGTTGGTGCAGCTGATGCGGTCGACGGACCTGATCGCCGCCACGTCGCATTTGACCAAGGAGCAGGCCGAGTGGACCATGACCATCAGAAAGGCGCGGGGCGAGCAGGGCGGAAACGGCGGCAAATAATCCGATCGATCTGGAGTCCCAGGGTGGTGAACAAGGGGAAACAGCGGGAAAAAGCACTTGCCTAACCTGCTCCATTCAAGGTAAGGATGCTCCCTGAAAAACGGGTGGCACATGATGCGGACAGCAGGCGACGAACGCCGTCCGTATCGGTCCGGTTGTCCGGGGTGCATTGTGAAACAGCATTTCGACCGGCCCCACGGGGCCACGAAAAGGAGGAATCACGTGGCGTTTGACAAGGAAACACAATTGTGGCTGTCCGGCAACGAGGCAATAGCCCTGGGCGCCTGGGAGGCGGGCGTGCGGGTGGCGTCCGGCTATCCGGGAACGCCGTCGACGGAAATCATGGGCAACCTGAGCCGCTACGAGGGCGTCTACACCGAGTGGGCCCCCAACGAGAAGGTGGGACTGGAAGTGGCCATCGGCGCCTCCTTTGCCGGAGCCCGGGCGCTCGCGACCATGAAGCATGTCGGCCTTAACGTGGCCGCCGATCCGTTGTTTACCGCCGCCTACACCGGCGTGCGCGGCGGCCTGGTGATCCTGAACGCCGACGATCCCCAGATGCACAGCTCCCAGAACGAGCAGGACAACCGCAACTACGCTTTTGCCGCCAAACTGCCCCTGCTCGAACCTTCCGATCCGGCCGAGGCCAAGGAGATGATGGGCCGCGCCTACCAGCTCAGCGAGCAGTTGGACACCCCGGTGATCATCCGCATCACCACCCGCATCGCCCACGTCAAGGGCGTGGTGACCAAGGGAACCCGTTGCGAGGTTCCGGAGCCGTCGATGGAGAAGTCGCCGGCCAAGATGGTCATGCTGCCCGGTAATGCCCGGGTGCGCCGCGTGGCGGTGGAAAAACGGATGCAGGCCGCGCGCGAACTGGCCGAGACCCTGCCCGAGAATCGGATCGAACCGGGCACCGGCAAGCGCGGTTTCATTACCTCCGGCGTGCCCTACAACTACGTCAAAGAGGCCTTCCCCAACGCGCCGGTGCTCAAGCTGGGCATGGTCTGGCCGCTGCCGGAGCGGATGATCCGCGATTTTGCCGCCACGGTGGACGAGCTGGTCGTGGTCGAGGAGCTCGATCCCTTTATCGAGACCCACCTCAAGGCCATGGGTATTGCCTGCCGGGGCAAGGAGCTGATCCCCAACCAGGGCGAGCTCAATTCGTTCATCGTCCGCAAGGCGCTCGCTCCTGAAAGCATCGGCGAGCTGTTTGCGCCGCTGGAACTGCCGATGCGGCCGCCGAACATGTGCGCCGGTTGCCCGCACCGCGGTCTGTTTTACGGGCTGTCCAAAATGAAGGACGTGTTTGTCTCCGGCGATATTGGCTGCTACACCCTCGGATTTCTGCCGCCGCTGTCGGCCATGGACGCCTGCGTGTGCATGGGCGCCTCGATCACCATGGCCCACGGCATGGCCAAGGCGCTCGGCAAGCAGGGCGAGGGCAAGATCGTGGCCGTGCTCGGCGATTCCACTTTCATGCACTCGGGCATCACCGGCCTGCTGAACATGGTCTACAACGGTACCTACGCCTCGGTGATCATCCTTGACAACCGGACCACGGCCATGACCGGCCACCAGGACAACCCGGCCTCGGGCCGCAACATCCTCGGCGATGCGGCTCCGGCCCTGGATCTCGAGCAGCTCTGCCGGGCGATCGGCGTCAACAGGGTAACCGTGGTCAATCCGCACGATGTCGAGGCCACGCGCAAGACACTCAAGGAGGAAATCGAGGCGCCCGAGCCCTCGGTAATCATCAGCCGCGCCCCCTGCGTGCTCCTGCCGGAGGAGGTCAAGCGCAAGAAACCGGTGTATTTCACCAATCTCGCCAACTGCACCGGCTGTACCCTGTGCGTGCAGATGGGCTGCCCGGCCATCAGCTGGACGCCGCTCACCCCGGAAGAGGCGGTGGCACGCGGCTATCGTGAAAAACAAAAAGGGTTTGCCCAGATTGCCGAGGTGCAGTGCAACGGCTGTGGCCAGTGTGCCTGCGTGTGCAAATTCGACGCGATCACCCGAAAGGAGGCAAAGTGATGAAACAGAGCGGCAACATACTCTTTTCCGGTGTCGGCGGCCAGGGTATCCTCCTGGCCAGCGAGCTGACCGCCCATGCCCAATTGGCGGCCGGGTTCGACGTCAAGAAAAGCGAGGTGCACGGCATGGCCCAGCGCGGCGGCTCGGTCGAGGCCCATCTGCGCTACGGCGAGAAGGTCTACTCACCGCTGATCGAATTGGGCGCGGCCGACATCCTGGTGGCCTTCGAGATCCTGGAGGCGGTCCGCTATCTGCCCTACCTCCATCGGGACAGCGCGGTGGTGGTCAACACCCAGAAGATCCTGCCGCCGGCGGTGGCGCTCGGCAAGGCCAGCTACCCCGAGAACATCCTCGATGAGCTCAAATCCCGCCACATCAACGTCGTGGCCATCGACGCCTTTGCCGTGGCCGAGTCGGTGGGCGAGCTGCGGACCGCCAACGTGGCCATGGTCGGGGCAATGTCCAACTTCCTGGCGGTCGATCCCGAGGTCTTTCTTGCGGTGATCGACAACACGGTCAAGGCCCAGTTCCGCGAGGTCAACAAGCGGGCGTTCAGCGCCGGCCGGGCGGCTGTCTACGCCTGAGGCGCACGAAGAGAGAGGACGAGCACATGATTTGGCAAGAGATAGAAACCCTGCCCCGCGCGGGGTTGGAGTCGATCCAGCTCAGGCGGTTGCAGGGGCTGGTGTACCGGATGTACGATCGCGTCTTGCCCTATCGGCGCAAGATGGACGAGGCCGGGGTCAAGCCCGGGGATATTCAGTCGCTTGCCGACCTGCGCAAGCTGCCCTTCACCACCAAGGACGATCTGCGCGACAATTATCCCTTCGGCCTCTTCGCCACCCCCATGGACGATGTCATCCGCGTGCACGCCTCGTCGGGCACCACCGGCAAGTCGACCGTGGTCGGCTATACTCAGGTGGACATCGAGCTCTGGGCCTCGGTCATGGCCCGCTGCCTGACCATGGCCGGGGTGACCAAGGGCGACATGGTGCACAACGCCTACGGCTACGGCCTGTTCACCGGCGGTCTGGGCGCCCATTACGGCATCGAGGCGCTGGGAGCCACCGTTATTCCGGTGTCCGGCGGCAACTCGAAACGGCAGGTGACCATCATGCGTGACTTCGGTTCCACCGTGCTGCTCTCCACTCCGTCCTACGCGCTCAATTTGGCCGATGCCATGGTCGATGCCGGCATCTCGCCCGACGACCTCAAACTGCGGGTCGGCATTCATGGCGCCGAGCCCTGGAGCCGGAACATGCGCGAGGAGGTCGAGCGCAAGCTGGGCATCAAGGCCTTGGACATCTATGGCCTGTCCGAGATCATCGGCCCAGGGGTGTCCATGGAGTGTCTCCACTCCGAGCACGGCATGCATATCCTGGAGGACAACTTCCTGCCCGAGGTGATTGATCCCGACACGTTGGAACCGCTGCCCTACGGCGAAACCGGCGAATTGGTGTTTACCACCCTGACCAAGGAGGCCTTTCCCCTGATCCGCTACCGCACCAAGGACATCTCCCGCCTGTTCCTTGAACCCTGCGCATGCGGCCGCACCCTGATCCGCATGGAAAAGGTCACCGGCCGCACCGACGACATGCTGATCATCCGCGGGGTCAACGTCTTCCCCTCGCAGGTCGAGCACGTCCTAGTCGGCATCAAGGGGGTCGAACCGCACTACCAGATTGAAGTCACCCGCGACGGCAACCTAGACGTGATGTCGGTGCTGGTCGAGGTGAGCGAGCATATTTTCTCTGATGAAATCAAGGTGCTGGAGAATCTGACCAAGAAGATCCAGACGGAGATCAAGGACATGCTTGGGGTGACCTGCAAGGTCAAACTGGTGGAGCCCCGCTCGATCCAGCGCTCCGAGGGCAAGGCACAGCGGGTCATTGATCGGCGCACAATCTAATTCCTATCAGGAGGGTCGTATGCGTGTAGAGCAGATTGCGGTTTTTCTCGAGAACAAATCCGGGCGTCTGGCGGAGATCACCCGCATCCTGGCGGACAACGACATCAATATCCGCGCGTTGAGCGTGGCCGATACCGCTGATTTCGGTATCCTCCGCCTGATCGTCGACAAGGTCGATCTAGCCAAGGACGTCTTGCGCGCCGGCGGCTTTACCGTCGGCAAGACCAATGTGGTCGCGGTCGAGGTGCCGGACCGTTCCGGCGGCTTGGCCAGTGTGCTCAAGGTGGTCAACGAGGTCGGCCTGAATGTCGAGTACATGTATGCTTTTGTCAACAAGAGCGGCGCCAACGCGGTGCTGATTTTTCGCTTCGACGATATGGACAAGGCCATCGAGGTGTTGCAGGCCAATGGGTTTACCTTGCTGACCGGAGCGCAGATCTGCGCCCTGTAGGAGGTGCCGGGACGCTGCCCCGCCGTTTTCGTCGGCGGGGCAGCGTCGTGTATGCGTGCGGTCCATTTGGAGGATAAAAGGGGGAAACAATGAACAGCAGTATGAAACGATTGGCGCTAGGCTGCGTTGTCTGCGGATGCATGGTGGCGGCCACGCTCTCGGGAGCGAGTGCGGGCACCATCAAGGTGGGGGCGATATTTGCGGTGAGCGGGCCGGCGTCCTTTCTCGGCGGGCCCGAGGCCCGCAGCGCCCAAATGGTGGTGGAGAAGATCAACCAGGGCGGCGGCATCAACGGCGACACCATCGAGCTGATTGTCAAGGATTCGGCGGGCAGCTCGGAAAAGGCGGTGTCCTTTGCCAAGCAGCTGATCGAGGAGGAAAAGGTGGTGGCCATCATCGGCCCCTCGACCTCCGGTGAGTCCATGGCGGTGAAGAAAGTGGCCGAGGACGGCCAGACCACCCTGATTTCCTGCGCCGCCGCCGAGGTGATCGTCGATCCGGTGGCCCGCTATGTGTTCAAGACGCCGCAGAAGGACAGTTTTGCCGCTCAGATGATCTTCGAGGAGATGCGCCGGCAGAAGATCAGCACCATCGCCATCGCCGCCGGCAACGACGGTTTCGGCAAGGCCGGCAAGGAACAGCTGGAGAAAATGGCGCCCCGATTTGACATCAAGGTGGCCGCCTCCGAGACCTACGACAGCAAGGCCACCAATCTCGGCGCCTTGGTGGCCAAGCTGAAGGCCGATACGTCCATCCAGGCGGTGGTCAACTGGTCGGTGGTCCCGGCCCAGGCGATCATTGCCACGAACATGCGCCAGGCCAAATGGACGGTGCCGCTGTTTCAGAGCCATGGATTTGGCAACATCAAGTATGCCGAGGCCGCCGGGCCTGCCGCCGAAGGGATCATCTTTCCCTGCGGCCGCTTGCTGGTGGTCGACGCCCTGGCCGACGATCATCCGCAGAAGGCTCTGCTCAGCGAGTACAAGCGCGACTATGAGGCCAAGTACAAGGAGGATGCCTCGGCCTTCGGCGGATACGCCTTTGATGCCATGAACATGGTGGCCGCGGCGGTCAGGCAGGCCGGCAACGACCGGGCCAAGGTGCGCGACGCGGTTGAGGGGTTGAAGAATTTTGCCGGGGTTGGCGGCATGTTCTCCTTCACCCCCCAGGATCATAACGGGCTCACCATCGATTCGTTTGCCCTGCTCACGGTCAAGGACGGCAAATTCATCCTCTACCAGGGACAATAACCTCTGCGCCGGCGGGGATCGCGCGATCCCCGCCGCACAGTGACAGAACGCATGAGTCCGGATCTCTTCTTCCAATACCTCTTTGCCGGCATCACCTACGGTAGTATCTACGCCATTGTCGCCATTGGCTTCAACATCATCTACAATACCACCGGCATCATCAACTTTGCCCAAGGCGAGTTCGTGATGCTCGGCGGCATGATCTCGATTTCCCTGCTGCCGTTCATGCCCCTAGGCTATGCCATTGCCGCGGCGGTGGTGATCACCATGCTGATCGGCGCCGTCATCGAGATGCTGTTCATCCGCTGGCTGGAAAGCCCTTCGGTGCTCAGGATGATCATCATCACCATCGGCATCTCCATCCTGCTGCGGGAGTCGGCCCTCCATATCTGGGGTGAGTCGATTCGCAGCCTGCCCTATTTTTACGGCAACGAGGTGACCACCTTTTCCCTGGGCAGCGTCCATGTCTCGCCGCAGGTGGTGTGGGTGATTGTTGCGTGTTCGGTGATGATGGGGGGGCTGAGCCTTTTTTTCAAGAGCACGCCGGTTGGCCGGGAGATGCGCGCCTGCTCCGCCAACCGGACCGCGGCCCTGCTGTGCGGGATCAACACCCGCAACATGGTCACCCTGAGCTTCATGCTCAGTGCCGGCATAGGGGCGCTGGCGGGCTGCGTGATGTCGCCGATCACCTACACCCAGTACGATTCCGGGACCTCGCTGGCGATCAAGGGGTTCACCGTCGCTATCCTCGGCGGGTTGGGCAATTCCATGGCCGCGGTGGCCGCCGGCATTCTTTTGGGCATCATCGAGGCCTTTTCCGTTTCCGTGGTGCCGTTGGCCTTTCAAGACGCCATTTCGATCACCATCCTGCTCATCATCCTTTTTGTCAAACCCCATGGGCTGTTTGGTTCCAGCGAGACGGCGCGGTTGAAGGATTTCTGATGAAGACGCGCAAAAATTGGTCGCTGGCCGGACTCTGCCTGTTGGTGGCGATCCTCCATCTGTGCACGGTGCTGACCGGCACCGAATACTACCTGACCCAGCTGACCATGGCCGCCTATTACGGCCTGGTGATCATCGGCCTCGGGGTGCTCATGGGCTATGCCGGGCAGATCTCCATCGGTCATGCCGGCTTTTTCGCCATCGGCGGGTATCTCGCCGCCGCCCTGACCACTCGCGATCTGGGGCCGCTGCAGGAAGCGTGGGCGGTGCGCTGGCTGGACAGCGTCGGCCTGCTGGCCCGCGGCCAGGACCTCTACGGGGCGCAGTTGCTGACCGTGACTCCCTGGGCGGCCTGCTGCTGTGCCGTTCTGGTCGCCGCCTTGATTGCCCTGGTGATCGGTATCCCGGTGCTCAAGCTCAAGGGCCATTACCTGGCCATGGCCACCCTGGGGTTTGGGACCATCATCTACCGCATTCTCCTGGCGGCCCCCTATTTCGGGGAGGCCGACGGTATCTCCGAGGTGCCCGGTTTCACTCTTGTTCCAGCCATGGCCAATTGGGACGGGCTGGTGATCAGTGGCGATCCCGCACACCGGATCCTCAACTTCTATCTCGCCTGGGGCGTGCTCATTGTCGGCATGGGCCTGCTGCTCAACCTGATCGGCTCCCGGGTCGGCCGGGCCTTGCGCTCGCTGCACAGTTCCGAGGAGGCGGCCGAGGCCTCAGGGATCGACACCGCCCGCTCCAAGTTGCAGGTTTTTGTGCTCAGCGCCGTTTATGCCGCCGTTGCCGGGGTGCTGCTGACCCATTTCAATGGCGGTATCGGTCCGAGCGAGGCCTCGGTGATGAAATCGGTGCGCTACGTGGCCCTGGTGGCGGTGGGCGGCATGACCAATCTGTGGGGAACCCTGCTCATGGGAGTGGGCCTGACCTTCCTTTCCCTGCGCGGCGTGTTCGGTGCCTATGACGACGCGGTCTTCGGCCTGATCCTCATCATGGTCATGCTCCTTGCCCCGGAAGGCATCCTCAGCCTGCGTCTCAAACAGGTGGTGCGGCAGTTCGTGCGGGGGGCGGGCGCATGAGCGGAGAACGCGGCGTCAATACCGCCGGGCGCGAACCCATCCTCTCCCTGCACGGCGTGCACAAGCGGTTTGGCGGCCTGCACGCGGTCAACGATGTCAGTTTCATGGTCGATGCCGGCAGCATCAAGGCGGTGATCGGCCCCAACGGCGCGGGCAAGACCACCCTGTTCAATCTGATCGCTGGTAACCTGCCGGTCAGTGCCGGCACCATCAGCTTCCGGGGCCAGGAAATCCAGGGGAGAAAGACACACCAGATCGCTCGGTTGGGCATGGCTCGCACCTTCCAGAATATCAAGCTCTTTCATGGCATGACCGCCCTGGAGTGCGTCATGGTCGGGCGGCATGTGCAAAGTCGGAGCGGTTTTTTCGCCGGCATGTTCTCCCTGCCCTTGACCTGGAAGGAGGAACGGCTCATCCGCGCGCGGTCCATGGAACTGCTGGAGCTGATGCAGATCGCCGACCTGGCCGACACCGAGGCGACCAGCCTGGCATTTGGTCAGCAACGGGCGGTGGAGATGGCCCGGGCCCTGGCGAGCGAACCCAAGCTGCTGTTGCTTGACGAGCCGGCGGCCGGGCTCAATATCTACGAGACCGCCGAGGTCGCCCGCCTGATCTCCGCCATCCGGGACATGGGAATCACCGTGCTGCTGGTCGAACACGACATGTCGCTGGTGATGGACATTTCCGACGAGATCGTGGTCCTCAGCTTTGGCGCCAAACTGGCCGAGGATACGCCGCCCAACATCCAACAGAATGCCGAAGTCATCAAAATTTACCTGGGAGAGGACGATGCAGCCTAAACGGGTTCCGCCCCCATCCCTTTCGCAAACCATCCATTTTGCATGCTGAAGATTCGCAACCTTGATGCCGGGTACGGCAAACTCCGGGTGTTGAAAAATATCTCCCTCCATGTCAAGCCAGGGGAGATCGTCACCATGATCGGCGCCAACGGGGCGGGCAAGACCACCCTGCTGCACACCGTCATCGGGCTGATCAAACCGATGCAGGGCGAGATCACCTTCCTTGGGCGATCCTGCGACCGGGCCACGGTCGGTGCGATCGTCGCGTCCGGCTGCGCCCTGGTGCCCGAGGGGCGACAGGTCTTTGCACCGATGACCGTGGAGGAGAATCTGCTGCTTGGCGGGTATGTGCTGCAAAAGGAGCAGGGTCGGGCTGCGGTGCTGAGGCAACTGGCACACCAATACGAATTGTTCCCCATTTTGCGGGAGCGGCGGCGGCAGCTGGCCGGAACCCTTTCCGGTGGCGAGCAGCAGATGCTGGCCATGGGGCGAGCCCTGATGTCCACGCCACGGCTGGTGATGATGGACGAACCCTCCACCGGTCTGGCGCCGTTGATCGTGCGCGATATCTTCGCCATCATCCGCCGGCTGCGCGAGGAGGGCAATACGGTGCTGCTCATCGAACAGAATGCCAAGGCCGCCCTGGGCATTGCCGACCGCGGCTATGTGCTGGAGGTGGGCAAGGTGATTGTGCAGGGCTCGGCCGCAGACCTGCTGGCCAACGCGGATGTACAGCGCGCCTATCTGGGCCGGGAAAAAATCGCCTGAGCCGCGAGGGCCGGGCAGTGCGGCGCGGCCATGGGGACCGCTGGCCGACTTCAACTCATTTCAACACGGTAGCAAAAATGTACTGGGAACCGGAACGAGAATGCATGGCACGAGAAGACCTGGAACAGCTTCAGTTGGAGCGATTGCAGGCAACACTGTATCGGGTGGGAACCCATGTCCCCTTCTATAAGAAGAAATTCGAGCAGCTCAAGTTCAATTACGACGACATCCGATCGCTGGAGGATGTGCGGCGGTTGCCGTTCACCGAGAAACAGGATCTGCGCGACAACTATCCCTACGGCCTGTTCGCCGTGCCCCTGCGCGATGTCGTCCGGGTTCATTCCTCGTCCGGCACCTCGGGCCAGGCCACCGTGGTCGGATACACGCGCAACGACATCCGGACCTGGTCGAATTTGGTGGCACGGATCATCACTGCCGCCGGAGTGACCAAGAACGATGTCATCCAGATAGCGTTTGGCTACGGGTTGTTCACCGGTGGTTTTGGCCTCCATTACGGTGCCGAGCTGATCGGTGCCTCGGTCATTCCGATCTCGGCCGGCAACACCAAACGTCAGATCCAGATCATGCAGGATTTCAAGACCACCGCCTTGGTCTGCACCCCGTCCTATGCGTTGGTGCTGGCGGACACGATGATGGAGATGGGCATCAACCCCAACGGCCTGTCGCTGCGGTATGGGCTGTTCGGCGGCGAACCCTGGTCGGAGGCCATGCGCCAGGAAATTCATCAGAAACTCGGTATCGTCGCCACCGACAACTACGGCCTGTCCGAGGTCATGGGCCCGGGCGTGGCGGGCGAGTGCCTTGAGTGCAGAGGGCTCCACATCAACGAGGATCACTTCCTCCTGGAGATCCTCGATCCGGCCACCCTGGAGCCGGTACCCGAGGGGGAAGTCGGTGAACTGGTGATCACCACCCTCACCAAGGAGGCCTTTCCGATGGTTCGCTACCGGACCCGCGACCTGACCCGGTTCATCCCCGGAACCTGTGCCTGCGGTCGCACCATGAAGCGGATGGAGCGGGTGATGGGCCGCAGCGATGACATGCTGATCATCAAGGGGGTCAACGTGTTCCCCATGCAGATCGAGAAGGTGCTGTTCGAGGTCGAGGGCACCGAGCCCCATTACCAGATCCTTGTCGAGCGGGAAAACCATGCCGACAAGATCACCGTATTGGTCGAGGTGGTGGAATCGATCTTCTTCGACGAGATGAAGAAACAGCGGATGGTGATCGACCGGATCAAAAGCCGGCTGGCGTCGGAAGTGGGGATCAGTGTCGAGGTCAAACTGGTGGAGGAGAAAACGCTAGAGCGTTCGGAGGGCAAGGCCAAGCGGGTTATCGATCGCAGAAAATTGTAAAAAATGGCCGGTGGCCGTGAAAAGAGTGGACACCGAGCCAAAAAGGGTGATTAGCTGTAACCAGTAGTGAATAAACGCATTCCTGCCCGATGGACGCAGAGGCCTGTTCGTGGGCGCTTCTGTTTGCCATCAGGCGACCCGTGGCGTCATGGCCCAGATGGGATGACCTTCCCGATCGAAGCCTGCCGCCTTCTGTTTTCTCAATCACCGTAAAGGAGAAGTGTATGAAGTTGCATGTTGTTGGTCTGATGGTCCTGCTGGTGGCAGCGAGGACAGTTTGTGCGGCCGATCAACCGATGGAGTTGAAAAACGACGAACAGAAGCTGAGTTATGCCATGGGCCTTGATCTTGGGGAGTACTTCAAGGGGCTGGAGGATAAATTTGATTTGCAGGCCCTCAACCAAGGCATTGTCGACAGCTACAATGGCAACAAACCGTTGCTCAGTGCCGCCGATGCGGCCGCGATTCAGCAGAATTTCGCCAAAAAGCAACAGGAGAAGCAGATCCAGAAGACCGTGGCCATGGTGCAGAAAAACCGCAAGGCCGCCGAGGAGTTTCTCAAGGCAAACAAGGGCAAGGAAGGGGTGACCGAAACCAAGTCCGGGTTGCAGTACAAGGTGGTGAAAAAAGGGCAGGGCGCCAAGCCGGCGCCGACCGACATGGTCAAGGTGCAATACAAGGGCACGCTGATCGACGGCAAGGAATTCGACAGTTCCTACAAGCGCAATGAGCCGGCGGAGTTTCAAGTGAATCAGGTGATCGCCGGCTGGCAGGAAGCCCTACCGCTGATGGAAGTCGGGTCCACCTATGAATTGTATATCCCACCGGACCTTGCGTACGGCGACCGCGGCGCTCCTCCGGTGATCGAGCCTGGCTCCATGCTGATTTTCCAGGTCGAGCTGCTCGAGATCCTGCAGCCGGCAAAAGAGAAAGAAAAGGAGAAAAAGGAATAACCCCCTTTGCAACCCGTGACGTCAACCCTATCGTTCATGCATGCGGCATGATATGCACCTGGAACCTCGATCAGGAATGAATGTGTTGTTGGCCACTGCGCAGGAGGCGGACCATGGGGAAAGACAAGAAGAAAAAAAAAGACAAATGCTGCGGGGCCTACTTGAAGAAAGGCAAGATGTGCAGCAATTGTCCTTTGCAGGATAAAGAAAAGAAAAAATCGAAGGAAAAGAAAAAGAAAAAGAAGGACAAGAAGAAAAAAGACAAGAAAAAGTAAAAAGTAGGTTCGTCTTTTTCCCCTTCCCTGGAGCCAGGCCGGCCATCGCATCGCGATGGCCGGCTTTTTTTTTATCCCTGAAGAGGAGCCGCTGCCTCCGGTTGCGGGCGTTGCGGGGTGGCAAGCAGCCCTTCGAGCAGGACAAATCGACCCAGCGGGTGAACCTGGCAGGGAAAGCTGGCCACAAACAGGGGATTGTCGCACAGCCCTCCAGAGAGATAAAGCTCCTGGGGTTCCTGGGCAAAACGGTAGGCGTTGAGGGCGATGCCGCGGACAAACTGGGCGACTGCGGTGGCCTCCGGCACGCCGGACACCACCGCGTCGAAGATGTGGCTCATGCCAAGCACTCCGCAGGTGATGGAAAAGCCGGTGGAAGGGACCGGCAGGGCCGCGTAATCAAGCTGGTAGTAAGTGGCGAGCAGTTCGATGGTGAAGCCCATGGAGGCACCGCATTCGGCATTCCAGCCCATGTCCATCACCTCTCCATGGCGAAAACGGACGTACTTAATGTCCCGGCTGCCGCAATCGAGCAGGACAAAATCGGACCGGTTGATGAGACGTCCTCCGCCCCTGGCCAGGGCCGTCAATTCGTTGATGCTGCGTTTGCTCCTGCGGGCGGCGTTGTGGCCGGTGCCGAGATCGGCAAGGAAATCGGGAGGCAGATCCCGGGTGGCGATGATCCGGGGAGCGTTGCTCTCCGCAGTATCGAGAATCTTGCAGTAGGAGGTGCCGAAATCCGCCAGCAGCATCAACCGTTCCCCCGTTGCGGGTCAATGCCGGAGAGTTCGAGAAAGGCCTCGATCTTGGCGCGGGTGGAACTGGACACGCTGACGTCGCAATCAATGGCCAAGGCACGGGGATGCTTGGCCGCCAGGTGTTTGGCCAGCGCCGATTTGGCGCAAAAGGACTGGGAGAAAAAGACGGTGGGGATGGTAGGATCGACCACCTGCTCCAGCGCAAAATCAGACGGCGTCTTGTTCTCCATGCATCGGGTCCAGCCGAACACGTGGGTGGTATCGGGAAAGGGGGCAAGCAGCGAGAAATCGCGGGGCGGCACGCCCCAGAAGCCGCAGCTCGGTGGGCATGGTTCCAATGGCGGGTAAGCGGCTGCGGATTGCACGCCCTGGGTGATCCTGCTGAACTTTTCCATCAGCGGCATGCGGCTGGTGCAGAGCGGGTTGCCAAAGGGACGGGTATCCTGATTGCGGGTGCGGATGACCGGGATGGGGAGCATGTCGGCGAGTATTTCGGCCACGTGCAGGGCGCAATCGCACTTGCCCGGTCCGACATCGATGTACACCCGGTCCAGGGCGAGATGCAGGCAGTTGAGCACCACGGTTCGGAGAATGGCGCAGTAGACCCGTGGGATGCGGGAGGCCGTCTGATCGATGGGCGCCCGCACCTGCGGCTCATCCAGGTCGACGATGTGGTCGCCTTGTCGGTTGATTTCTTCAATGACCGCCAGCGGCGGCACGCCGACAATGCCGATCCGTCGAGTCATCAGACATCCTCGCGCAGCAGCAGGAAAAAACCGACACAGCCCACCAGCAGATGGACCGAAATGGCGGCGGCCAGCGGTGGAATATAGCTGGCCTTGGCCAAGGATTGCAGGGTGGTGTAGACGCCCCAGCAAAGAAAGGCCATGCCGCAGCTCACCGGGATGGCCAGGGACAGATCCCTGCCCCATTTGCGATAGACCAGCAGCAGCAACGGCAGGCCCAGAAGAAGCAGGGGCAGGCCAAGGAGGGTGTAGGAGATCCGGCCGTAGAAATCGGCCCAGGCCTTGCTGCGCTCCTCTTCGGAACGGGTGTGCTGGGTTTCTTTGTACAGCTGCACCAGGGAAAGCTCCATCGATCTGTACGCGGGCACGAAAAAGTCATCGGGAGTTTCCGGGAAATTGATCCTGCGATTGGTGAAGACCTGGGTCGCGAAGCGGTCGCCGCCGGCTGCTTTCTGAATTTGACCGTTGCGCAGTGTCCACACCCCCTTGTTCCATACGGCGATTTCCGCGGCAATCAAGGTGTTGGCGGCATGTTCCTTGTCCCAAACCGTGTAGGAAAAATTCTTGAAAAGATTTTTCTGCGGATCAGGGCGGGAAAATGAATAAAAACCCTCCTGACCGCGATAGTAGTATCGGCCGTTTCGATATATGCCCAGCGGTACCTTACCCTTGATCTCCTTGTTCCAGATTTGGTTGGTGACGGCGATGGTCTTGGGAAGAACGTATTGATCCATGGCCAGAAACAACAGGGTGCAGGCCAGGGCCGCGCCGATGATCGGCACGGTGATTTTTTTCAAGGGAATGCCGCAGGCCTTGAGAGCGATGAGTTCGTTGCTGTGGTTCAAGACCCCCAGGGTCACCACGCCGGCGAGGAGAATGCAAACCGGGCTCATTAAGTCGATGATAAAGGGGATATTGGCGAAGAAGAAGGTGGCGATCAGGCTGAACGATTTCCCTTTTTCCAGAAAATTGTCAATTTTTTCAAAGAAATCGATCAGCAAATAGAGGGTGATGAAGCTCGCCATGATCATGCCGAGGTTGCGGAGAAAATGGGCGAGAATGTATCGGTAGAGCAGTATCATGGGTGATTATGGCAAGGAATCCGGAAAATTGCCCTGGCTTGCGGCAGACGTTGCATGTGTTTCTTCCCTCATGGCGGAAGAAAAGGAAGTGTCGTGCTTGACGTAGTACCCGCTGCCGTTGTTCCAGTCAAGGGCAACCGGATATCGACCGGCAGTCCCGGGCAGGGGCAAAGTTCCGGAAAAACGGAGCTTGCACTTCTTTGTGTCTGTGGTAAGTTGTCGCCTTGGTTTGATGCGTTATGAGTTGTCGTCAAGGGCGCGACAGGGAAAATGCGTGCACGAAGCAGGAAACGTCTGCTTTCCCCTTGTGTTTCCCGAGAGGTATTGGTCCGGAACAAGTCGGCCATGAGCGGATGATGGCCGTTGTCCATTGATAAAGCGGCGGATAAGTTCTTTGCTGTGACGCTCTCCCGAGCAAACGGCAGTGTTTTTTTCTAATCCCGGTCTATGCAGAAACGACTCGAGAAGATTGCCGACAACAACATAACCCGCAGCGCCAGCAAAAACTCGGCCGTGGCCCGCCTCAACGGCCTGTGGGCCATTTTTGAGAAGAGCGACAATGTCCTGATCGTCATCAGTGCCGATCCGGACGCCATCGCCTCGGCCATGGCGCTCAAGCGCCTGCTCAGCTACCGGGTGCACAGTGTCACCATCGGCTATCCCAATGAAATTCGGCGCCTCAACAACCTGACCATGGTTGAGCGCCTGAAAATCCCGCTGGAACGGCTGCACACCCTGTCGATGAAGGACTACTCCAAGAAAATCCTGCTCGATTCCCAGCCCAACCACTTGGCCTGCTTCGAGAAGATGACCTTCAACGCGGTGATCGACCATCACCCCGTCACCACGGGCTGGGATGCGGCCTTTATCGACATCCGCCCGGAATATGGCGCGGTTTCCTCAATGATGGTCGAATACCTGCGCGCTGCCGGCATCAAACCCTCGGTGGCCCTGGCAACCGCTCTGTTTTATGGAGTCAAGGTCGACACCCAGAACTTCCAGAAGCAGAACATGCAGGCCGCCGACGGCATCTGTTTTCGCTATCTGTTCAACATCGCCAATCTGAACCTGGTGCGCAAATTCGAGCTCACCGAACTGCGGCGTTCGGAGCTGCGCTATTTCCGCACCGCCCTCAACGAGGTCAAGGCTAGCAAGGGACGGGCCTATGTGCACCTAGGCAAGGTCGGCACCCCGGACATCCTGGTGATCATCGCTGATTTTTTCAATCGCGTCGAATCGTTTGATTGGGTGATTGTCTCCGGTGTCCATGGCGAGAAGCTGGTGGTTATCTTCCGTTGCGATGGGTATCGGAAGAATGCCGGCAAGCTGGCAAAAGCCACTTTTGGCCGTTTCGGTCCTGCCGGCGGGCACAAGGAGGCCGCCCGGGCCGAATCGCCGCTGAAAAATTTACCGTTGCGCGAAAATCAGGAATTCACCACCAAAACCCTTATCCGCCTCATCACCCAGCATATCAAATAGCCGCGTTCGTCCCAATCGGTTCTGCCGCCGGTTTTCCCGTGGCCTTTTGCCCCGTCAAGGCCAGATATTGCTTGCGCCTGTACGGAAGTTGGGCATATTATGGCTTGAATATCCATTTCCATTGGCGCCTTGCATCAAGGCCCTTGCCCTGAACAACGGGCGCCGATATTCCATCCGCACGGTGTTCTATGTACAGACCCTCGACCTTGGCGATGATCCTGGCAGGTGGCCGCGTCGATGAATTAGGTGTGTTGACGCATTACCGACCAAAATCCGCTGTTCCCTTCGGCGGGTTTGCCCGGGTCATCGATTTTCCCCTGTCCAATCTGCTCCATTCGGGCATCGAGCGCATCGCCATCCTCAGTCAGTACCGCTCCTATTCCCTGATCAACCACATCGGCACCGGTGCTGCCTGGGACATGATTGGGCGCAACCGGGGCATTTCCATCCTGCCGCCGTTCAAGGATTACGACAACCCTCACTGGTACAGGGGGAGCGCCGATGCAGTGTATCAGAATATCGATTACATGCAATATTATGGTCCTTCGGTCATCCTCATCCTCTCCGGCGATCACATCTATCAGATGGATTATCGCAAGATGATCCGCTACCACAACGAACTCGATGCCGACCTGACCGCCGCTTTTATCGAGGTGCCCCAGGAATCGGCTTCCCGCTTCGGTGTGGCTGAGATCGCCGATGATTTCGAGGACGGGGGCCGCATGCTTTCCTACGAGGAAAAGCCGGCGGAGCCCAAGGGGCGCTGGGCTTCGTTGACCGTGTTCTGTTTTCGGCCCTCGGTCCTGTTTGAGGTGTTGAAACAAAATCAAGCCGGTGACTCCTATGAGTTCGGCCGGGACATCATCCCGATGATGATGCGGCAGCAATACAAGGTGCATGGCTACAAGTTCCGGGGGTATTGGGGCTATACCCGGACTATCGACGAATATTGGCAGACCTCGATGGATCTGCTCGGACCGGAACCCAAAATCGATCTCGAGGCCTGGGGTATCCGCACCAACCTGGCCCACCGTAACATCGCCGACCGCCAGCCGGTGAAGATCGGTACCCACGGCAGCCTGGACAATTCCATGGCCTACAATGGCTGCATTATTGAGGGCACGGTGCGCAACTCGATTCTCTTTCCCGGGGTCCATGTGATGGCTGGGGCGGAAATCAACGATTCCATCCTTTTTTTCGACAACATTGTCCACCAGGACGTCCATCTCAACCGGGTGGTCAGCGACGTCAACACGGTGTACAGCCGTAACGTTCGGGTTGGCGCGCCTCAATGCGATAAAAACAGTCGAGTGAGTGTCATCGGTTGGAACAACAGCGTGCCGGAAGGGTTTAATGTCGGCTGCGGCTGCCGGGTGGCGCCGCGGATTGCCATGGAGAAGTGGCCGTCCACCAATCGACTCGAAGACGGGGAGGACCTGCAATGAGAGAAAGCGGCGATGCGCTTGTTCTGCTTCTCGCCGGCGGGATTGGCAGCCGGCTGAACCTCCTGGTCGGCCATCGGGCCAAGCCGGCGGTGCCCTTTGGCGGTATTTACCGGATCATCGACTTCAGTCTGTCCAACGTCATGAACTCCGGCCTCACCCGAGTGGGGGTGCTCACCCAATACAAGCCGCTTTCCCTGATGGCCCATATCGGCAATGGCGCGGCTTGGGATTTCACCGGTCGCACCCGCGGTATCAAGATCCTGCCGCCGCGAACCGGAGAAAAGGATTCCGATTGGTATAAGGGAACCGCCGACGCCATCCGCCAGAACATCGATTTCATCCTCGCCAACCCCTCGGAGCAGGTGGTGATTCTTTCCGGCGATCATATCTATCGCATGGATTTCGATGCCATGCTCTCCTACCACCAACACAAGCGAGCCGATATCACCATCGGCATGATGGTGGTGCCCAAGCGGGACATCCACCAGTTCGGCGCCGGCATCATCGACAACGAGAACCGTATCGTCGACTGGGAGGAAAAACCCAAGGTGCCGCGAACCAATCTCGCCTCCATGGGCATCTATGTCTTTGACACCCAGTATCTGCTCCGTGCCCTGGCCCGGGATCGGAAGGAGGTGGATTTCGGCATGGATATCATTCCCCGGGCGATCAACGAAGATCGGGTCTATGCCTACCCTTTTTACGGTTACTGGCGCGATGTCGGCACCATTCAGTCATATTGGGAGACCAACATGGATATTATCCGCGAAAATTCGGGGATATCTCCAGAGGGATGGGAAATCCGCCCCAATCCCGAGTACGGCGGTCGCCGCATGGATCGTGCCCCGGCCCGCTTTCTGCCGGGCAGCAAGGCCAGTTCGTCGCTGATTTCCGCTGGCTGCGTCATCGAAGGCACAGTGATCAATTCGGTGCTGTCGCCGGGCGTGCGGGTCAAGAAAGGGGCCGTGGTCACCAACGCGGTCATTTTTGATGACGGGGTCATCGAGGATCGGGCCGTGGTGGATCTGGCGATCCTGGACAAACGGGTACGGGTTGGCTCCGGAGCCGTGGTGGGGCACGGCACTAACCTTACCCTGGCCAACAAACAATTTCCCAAGCACCTTTACACCGGTATTTCCCTGGTGGGCAAGGAGGCCGTTATCCCTGCCGGATCGACGATCGGCCGTAACTGTATCGTCAATTTCGGCTATTGTGATGAAACATTCAGTGGTCTGGATACGCTGGCCGATGGGGAATCTGCTTGAAGGCTGTGTCTGCAAAAGAAAGAATAAGAAAGCCTTGCGTGGAACAGGACAGGTGGTGTATTTTTCCCGCCTGCAACCCATTCTTTCGCCCAAAAAGTCAATGCTCCGCTCCAGTAGCTCAGGTGGATAGAGCGCAGGATTCCTAATCCTGGTGCCGCAGGTTCGAATCCTGCCTGGAGCACCATTAAATAAAGGCCAAAAGCTCAAGAAGACTGAGCTTTTGGCCTTTTCTTTTTCATTGATTTTTAGCCTCGCTTGCCATAGGTTGGCCAAAACTAGCCGTCTTTTGCAAAATATTGCGCCCAAAATTGCGCCCAAAACTGCGCCCGGATTTACGCCCAAAATGGCAACCGTCACGAAACGAAAGAGGAAAAAAGCTTTGTTTATAAAGCGGAAATCCGAATGAAAGGATTCCCCTGCCTGTCGCAAACCTTTGATCGACTGTCAGAGGCGCAACGATGGGCGGAAGATACGGAATCTCTTCTTCGGTCAGGAGGGCAGATCACCGACAATGATGTTCCCGAGGAACTGACCTTTGTGGACGCACTTGACAGGTACGAACTGGAGGTCTCAAACCGGAAGAGGCCGAACACCAAAATACGGGAAAGAACCTCAGCAAACCGCCTTCGAGAGCATTTCTCCGGATTGAAACTAAAAGAAATCACGCCGTCGCTGGTGGCAGCTTTCCGCGACAAGAGACTGAAAAGTGTAGGTCCTTCAACCGTCCAAAAAGATCTTGCCCTACTCTCCCATCTTTTCACTATTGCCAACGCAGAATGGGCCTTGGACATCAAGAACCCTGTCGCCACAATCAGAAAACCGGCCAAACCGGATAGCAGGTTACGCCTTCTCAGCAAGGATGAGGCACGGCATCTCCTCGAGACCTCCAAGCAAAGCCGCAACAAAAAGCTCTATCATTTCCTGCAGCTGATGTTGCACACGGGGATGCGACCATCAGAAGCAGCAGGAATAACCTGGGGGCAAATAGATATTGATGCCCGAATTATTGACCTGACAGTGACAAAGACAAAGCCAAGGCGGGTACCGTTGACGGTAAAGGCGGTTGAATTGCTCCTGGAACTGATGCCGGATCAATACGAGAAAAATTCCTTTGTTTTCCTGCCCAACAATTGTTCGGAGACACTCCGCAGAAGACCAAACCTGTTTTTTCGACGTGCCTTCTGGAATGCCCTGAAAAAGGCAAACATCGAAGATTTTCACATGCACGATCTCCGACATACCGCAGCAAGCTACCTGCTGATGGCCGGAGTCGACCTGCGCACCCTGGCGGACATTCTCGGTCACAGTACCATGCAGATGGTTCAGCGCTACACCCACCTTCTGGACGACCACAAGTTAAAGGCGATCGATAAAATCGAGCTCTTGGGGAGATAACCCAAATACTCTTTCTTCCCGGCAGCATGGTCTTGGCTGACCATCAGCCTCCCCTCCCCTTGCACACCTGAATCTGGCCTGCATCGGTCCGATTTCATTTCGACAACAAACCATCCCGCTTGTATCACTCCGACGGGCGCTCCTCGACCACCCGCAAATACTCCTCGATCTCCCGGGGAGTGTAGTAGCGGAAGTGGATGCGGTGGCAGAGTTTGTCGGTGAAGTCGGAGAAGGCCATGACGATCTCGCGTCCCTCGGCCATCAGGGCCTCGCCTTCCTCGTAGGAGATGCCGCCCATCTCGCCGAGCCGCCCCTTGAAGTTGGCATAGGCCAGATCGAACTGGCGCAGGATGTTACACAGGGTCGCGCCCAAGGGCGAGTTGATGAGCAGCACCCGCGAGCCCCGTTCCTTGACCAGGCTGATCTTGCGCTCCTGGATCTCCTGCGACGAGAGCCGCTGCTTTTCTTCCGCCATGATGGACTCCCTGGTTGGTTAGGCGGTGATCCGCCGGGCGTTGCGCCGGACCCGGTACCGCTGCCAGCAATCGAGCAGGTACACCGAGCCATAGGGAAAGACCGCGGCCAGTACCATGAGCAGGGTGCTCCTGGTGGCCAGCGGCAGCAGGTGCGGCCTGATCGTCATCATCCCCTCATATATTTCCCGGGCGTGGGACATCCACCGGCTGGCCATGCGCCAGACGTTCTCCGGCGTGGCCAACCGATCCGCCAGCAGGTAGAGCACGTAGACGAGAAAGGCCTTGAGCAACAGCGACAGGGCCCGGCCGGTGAGCAGGCTGTTGACCCCCTTGCGGGTGATGTTGCCCACGAAGTAGCGGCTCAGGTAGCTGCACATGGCGGTGTTGATGATGAGCGGCAGGTAGGGGATGGCGCCGAAGAACAGCTGGCCGGACCAGTCGAGGTGCTCGAACACGAACGGCAGCAGGTAGAGGTGGAACACCGGGAACAGCAGCACCAGCGCCAACCCCTCATGAAAACCGCTCTTCACGCCGATCTTGAAGAAATCGATGGTCCGCTCCAAGGTGAGGAACTCGGCCGGGATGTTCTGGCCCTTGCTCTCGATCACGTAGAACTGCTGGATCTCGGAGATGGCGCTGAGCAGGTTGCGCGGCCGCTCGATCCGGCCGCCGTCGGTGGTGATGATCGGGGCATTGGTGTCGTTCGCGCCCCGCGACTCCCGGTCCCTGGCCATCAGTCGCCCCTATCCTCACCGGCCCAGGGCGTGACCTTGACGATGTCGCGCAGCAGGTCCGGCTTGGCCCGTTCCATCTCGGCGATGGAGCCGAACGGCTCGGCGTGGAACGGGGTGTAGTAGCCGCGCAGTTCCTTGCCGAACCTGCGAGTGAGCAGGAAATAGCCGCCGAAGTAGCTGTCGCGGATGAGGTGGCGGGCGATCACGTCCGGTTCCTGCCGCAGTCGTTGAACAACGGCCAGCAGCACCCGCCGCATGGTCGGGTCGTCCGCGGCCATGGTGGCGATCTCCATGCAGCCGGCCCGTTCCGCCTGTTGGCGGGCCGCCTGCTCGAGCGCCTTGACCTGGAAGTAGACCAGGCCGTCAGCCATGGAGAAGGCGAGGAAACGACGACCGTCGAGCCGGTTGATGACCGGCTTGAGCAGGGCCAGGAACCCGGCGACATCGAACCAGCGGGAGATGTCCAGCGGCCGGGGTTTTTCCTCGCGCGCCACCTCCGGCCCGGTCGTCTCAGCAAAGATCTCCTTCATCCCCTGCCGAGCTGTCCCATCCTCCACCACCGCAGTCCCTTCCTTCCCATCCACCTCCTGCAGCCCGCCGGCCGCCATGCCCTCCTCCAGTTCCTGCTGCCGTGCCAGCTGGTCCGCCTGCTTCAGCGTCTTGCCCAGCAGCCCGTCGGCCACCTTGTGGTGCAGCTTGATGGCGCGGAGGATCTCGTCCTTGCGCCCCAGCTCCTTGAAGCCGGGAACCCCGGCCAGCACCGTGCCGGCGGCCAGTGGATGCTCGCCCAGGGCGTAGAGTGTGCCACGTGCGGACGGCAGCTTTCCCAGGTCATGGGCGAGCGCAGCCACCAGGGTGTCCGGGATCACATGCCAGGCCTGGTTGTCGGCAAGCAGCCGCACCACCTGGTCAGCCACGTCCAGGGAATGATCGAGCAGGGTGGTCTGCGCCAGCAACCGGTAGGTGTTTGCCTCCCAGGCGGCCTCGACATCACCGCGCACATCCACCACCGAGGGACAGTCGCCCTCCCGGTCGAGCAACTGCACCAGCTGCCGGCAGACCGCTCCCTGCTCGTGGCAGGTGCGGAAGAAGGGCCATTCGTCGATCTGGCGGAGAAAGGCCGCGGCCCGCGGATGGGCCACGGCGGGGGGTTCCACTGCAACACGGGCAAGCTGTTCGTCCCGCCACAGGTGGACCAGGTCGGCAATATGCACGGTCCGGTACACCGGGGACCTGGTCCAGCACGCGGCCAACTCGCCCAGGGCGATCTCCCGGGTGTCCGGCGGCGCGGTGTCCCCTTTACGGAGCAGCACCGCCCCGGCCAACCCGGCCAGCACCACGGCTAGGCCAAGGAACAGGTCCGGCCAGCCGAACACCTCCCGCAGCGCCGTGAACACGTCGTCACCGGCCATCCCGACTGACCGTCACCGCGGCCAGGTCCGGAAAGGTCACCCGCAGGGTGGCGTCCTCGACCGTGGCGGTCCGGCCCCGGTAGGTGCCGGAGTAGGTCACCAGAAAGAGCTCGCGCGGCGCCAGGTTGAGGATCTCGGTGTGGCGGACGCGCACCTCCTCGGTCTCGCGGATACTGAGTCCGCCGCCCACCGAGATGATCGGCGAGAACCGCCGCTCCTCGCCCAGGTGCTCGGACACGTAGCTGGCCGTGTGGGCGTCGGGCACGCGCATGAACAGCTTGGTGTTGCAGTTGTCGAGGATGGTGTTGGCCCGGTCCTCGCCCACCTCGGCGTGCAGCTGGCTGATCGACTGGCAATAGCCGTGGATGAACACGCCGGCGCCGCCGGCCTTGGCGAACAGGTCCTCGATGCCCTGGTAGAGCACGGACTGGGCCTCGTCGATGTGCAGCACCAGGGGCGGCTCGACGTTGCGGCCGCTGGAGTAGACCCGGCCGACAAAGGCCTGGATCATGGAGATGATCACCTTGCCGGCGGTGTAGGCGGCCCGCTTGGTCAAGAGCGACCCCAGCTGCACCACCAGGATGATGCCCTGGCCCTGCTCGAGCCGCTGGATGAAGCGGTTCTCGTCGGCCTTGCCGATGATCCGTCCGACATTGCCCGAGGTCAGCTCGGTGAGCGCCACCCGCAGCGAACTGGCCACCTTGGAGTAGTAGTCCGCCGGCGTGGAGAGGATCTTCTCCATGTCCCGGGAGAGCTGCTTGGCCTCCGGGGTGTTGATGTAGTCGATCTTTTCCTTCAGCCGTTCCAACTCCTGGTGGCTGATGTGGTTCTTGATGTCGTTGAGGTTGAACGAGGGGGTTTTCCCGGCCTGTGCGGCCAGCAGGATCAGGGCCTGGACCACCACCAGGCTGACCTCGTAGGCCACGCCGAAGAAGTAGGGCTCGCGGCCGACGGCCACCCCGGCGGTGATGTGGGCGACCAGTTCCTCGGGCATACAGTAGGAGGAGAGCGGGTCGAGGATGGCGCTGTACTGGGGGAAGATCGGGGTGATGAGCATGAGGTCGGCGAGCCGGTCGGTCTCTTCGGCCAGCTGGGTGATCTTGGAGAACAGGCCGATGTCGCCCTTGGGGTCGATGGCCACCACCGAGTAGCCCTTGCGGATATCCTGCTCGAGGATGTGCTCCATGACCCGGGTCTTGCCCACCCGGGTGGTGCCGAAGCACCAGCAGTGCCCCTTGCGGGCACTGTCGGGAAAGCCCAGTTCGAGGATCGCCTGGGGATGATCGAGATGGACGCCGGTGCCGATGTGGGTCCAGGGCTCGGGTCGGCTGTCCTGGTGGCGGGCGCTCACGGTTGCCGCAGGATGCGGACCTCGACCCGCTCGCGCAGTTCACGGTCCACGCTGAGGATGGCCGCCTTGGGCAGGCGTCGGTCGGTGACCACCAGGCTGCGGTGGCCGACGTAGCGCTTGAGGCAGTGGCACCTGATCCGGTCGGCCTGCGCGCCGAGGTGCTCGCGCAGCAGGGTCTCGACCAGGGTTTTGGCCACCCGGTCGAGCACCACCTGGACCCGGGCAATGCCGTTTCGTTCCATGGCTTCGACCCGGCGCAGGTGGAAGGCGCGGCGCTGGCCGACCTGGAACCCGCCTGCACACCGCTCATGCACGCCGATGCGGTTCAGCGGGCAGACACCAAGGACCGACTCGCCGGGGAGGATCTCCGCCGCCACGATCAGGTTGCCCTCCGCGTCGCTGCCGACGATCTCGCCCCAAAGCAGGTTGTGTTCACAGAGCTTGTAGCGCCGGACCAATTGGCAGACCCCGGACGTCTCCAGACGACGTTCGAGAAAGTCGCTGAGCCGCGCCCTCCCCAGCAGTGCCGGCAGGTCGATGACCCGCTGGTGGACGATACCGTTCACCCGAGCGTAGGCGACCGCTTCCAGGCACAGGTCCTGCCGGAAGTGGACCAGCACCTCCCGCCGGTACCAGCGGGAGAGCAGGGTGGAAAAGGCGGACTCGATCTCCAGCAGCACCTCGGCCCGGGACAGGCCGTGCCGGCTGGCCAGCGACGCGATGATGGACTGCATGCGAGGTGCCCCCTGGAGCGGTTAGGGATGCGGCCGGAAAGTCCGGTCTCATCCCTTTTTTCAGGGGGGAGGACATCTGGGAAATTTTGGATGAGTCCTAGGCATGCGAGGAGCGTTGTCAGACGACGAATGCTGAACCCCTGGATTCTGTCAATAGGGGAAGGAAACAGCACGGCTCGCCATGCGATTGAACGGTGTCGTTCCCGGGTACCGTTGAAAAAGCCGGGGTTCTTTGTTGGTGATGCAATTGGCCGTGTAGGAAGCGATGCCGTCTTCGGTGCGCGCCTCGTTGCTGCCTTCCTGCTGATCAGGGGCCGTCGTCATCGGTAAACATGCCGAGGCGAACCCGGATCGGCTCGATAATCCCTATCTGGCGTGAAAAATTGTTCAGCCCCTTGAGCAGCGGCGGGGTGATGATTTGGCCCTTGGCAACGACCAGTGTCCCGTTTTTTGCCAGCACGTCGTCCAACGCCACCATGCCGACCCCGACCTGGTCCACGTGCAGGCTCAGCACCTGTTCCGGGCTGGCTGCCCGGACCGTGGCCAGGATGTTTAATATTCTTGGATTATAGACCTTTTTTTGCGACCGCATCAAGCCAAGCGCCTCGCCCCGGCCCTTGCCCTGAAAGAGTAGGCGGTCATACTCGGTGGCCGCTTTCAGCATCTGGGCGCCAAGCAGGATCTCCTCGTACATCGTTTCCCGCATGGCATCGGTGAATTCATCGAACCGTTTGCGCTGCAGGGCGATCATTTCAGTGACATTTTCCATCCTGGGAATCCGCTCCAGCAGTTTCCTCGCCGTTTCAGGGTGAGTATCGAACAATTCGGCCTCGCCAGGGGTCAGTTCCTGACCGGTGTAAAACTTGCTCAAAATTTCGCCCGGCAGGGTGATGCAGCCGATCTGGGAGAGCAGCGCGGCCATCTCGTACTGCCAGGGCTGCGGCAGGCGCAGCGACTCGGCGATGCGGACTGTGTACTCCCTGATGCGCAGTCCGGAACTACAGGCCAGCGGGCTGGTCATGCCGAGCAGTTCGCTGAGTACGCTGACGCAGCCCTTGAGCGTGTTCTGCAGCAGTTCCTGTTCCGCGGTGATCAGGCGGTGCTGGCGCAGGGCCAGCACCAGCGAGGTGACGAACAGGGCCGGCGGGCAGGGCTTGGCGAGAAAGCGGAAGATCTGGCCGGTGTTGACCGCGTCGATGGCGGTTTCCCGGTCGGCGTGACCGGTGAGCATGAGGCGCACCGTATCGGGGTAGAGGTCTTTCACCAGCTTGAGCAGTTCAATGCCGTTCATGTTCGGCATGCGCATGTCCGAGACAATGACCGCGAACGGCCCATCTTCCTTGAGTTGCCGCAGGGCGGCCTCGCCGCTCTCGGCGGTCCGAATTTCAAAACGCCTGCGCAGGTGCCGCTCGATGGAACTGAGGATAGCGGGCTCGTCGTCGACGAGCAGGATTTTCTCGGTCACGGGTCCATCCTTTTGATGTGGTTGTCTGCTCGCGAAGTTCGTTCAATGGGCCGCCCGATTCCACGCCCCCTGCCTGCGCGAGCGAGCCGGTGGGCAAGTTGGACAATGACGAACAAGCAATTTCCGGGCGCGGTCATTGCCGGGTGTATTGGTCGTGTGCATCGCTGTCGCCGCGTTGTCCGATGGCTCTGGGGCAGGCACCGCTGGGGGCAATCGCCAAAGATCGCCCCCATCCCAACAACACGGTCGGTGTGCCCTTCCTGTCGATTGGACCTGGGACCATCCTCAGCAGACCCGGCTGGTGTTCGATGCGGGAGTGGGACAAGGCGCCACCAGGATAACATGGCTAGGCCGCCTTGGCAGGCAGTATGTCCACAGGAGCGCCAACAAGTGATGTCCCTTGCAGGGCTTGCCACCGCTGCTGGTCGCCTGGTGGCTTCTTGGCGCCGTACGCTCGGTGGCAGGTGATCCGTGGGCAGGGCGGTTGGTTGGTCCTGGCACTGATCGAGTCCAGCAGAGAAGATTCGACGGCACACCACATCCTCTTCCCAAGTCCGACCCATCAACTGCTTTCATCTTGCCAGCCGTTTGCTCCTGATCGCTCATATTGAGAGCCTTGGTTTTTCCTCAGTTCTCAAAATCAGAACAGAAAAATCTGTTTTTCCGTTATTTTTTTTTCGCCAATCCGGCACAGGATTAGCAGTTAAGAATGAGTTCCGAGAAGAGTGAAAAGGGCGGAACAGGGTTGGCTCGGCGACCATTGCCGGCCGACCGCATCTGTGCCGACGGGCCGCTCCGGGTTGAGAGACGGCCCGTCGGTGCTTTTTGGCACAAGAAGCAAAAACGGTGGCGCCCTGTCGCCACGCCGCCCGCCCCTGGCCGGACAAAGGGTCTGCCGCCGGGGAACAAAGCGCCCATTGCAGGGGAGCAAGGGCACCGCCCTCTCCAGACCACGCCTCGCCCTCACCCGACACCAGCAGACCAGCTCGCGCCATCCATGACGAGACCACCGGCACCATGATCGAGATCGACTACACCCACGGCTACTACCAAGAACTCAACCCGCTCCGGGCCAGGCTGGCGCTGCTGTTCGCGGGCCTCCATTGCCCGATCATGGACACGGCCTGCGAACTGGGCTTTGGCCAGGGGATGAGCATCAACCTGCATGCCGCCGCCTCCCCGGTCGCGTGGCACGGCACGGACGCCAACCCGGCGCACGTCGCCTTTGCCCGCGAGATCGCGCGGGCCGCTGGCAGCGAGGCCCGGCTGGCGGCCGAACCGTTTGCCGAATACGCGGCCCGCCGCGATATGCCCGAATTCGACTTCATCGGCCTGCATGGGGTGTGGAGTTGGGTCTCGGCGGAGAACAAGGCCCTCCTGGTTGATTTCATCCGCCGCCAGCTCAAACCGGGAGGCGTGGTCTACGTGAGCTACAACACCCTGCCCGGTTGGGCCGCGTTCGCGCCTATGCGGCACCTGCTGGTCACGCACGCGGCGACCCTCGGCGCGGCCGGCCAGGGCATCGTCGAGCGTATCGACCAGGCCCTCGAATTTACCGAGGCCCTGCTGGCCGCAAAGCCCCTGTTCGCCGATCACCACCCCACCGCGGGACAGAAGCTGGCGCAGTGCAAGCGGCAGGATCGAGCCTACCTGGCGCACGAATTCTTCACCCGCGACTGGCAGCCCATGCACTTTGCCGAGATGGCCGCTAGCCTGGCGCCGGCCCTGCTCGACTTTGCCTGCTCGGCCCATTTTCCGGACCATCTCGACATGGTCAACCTCAACCAGGAGCAGCGGGCCTTTTTGGCGGAAATCCCGGATCCGGTTCTGCGCGAGGGGGTGCGGGACTTCTTTGTCAACCAGTGGTTCCGCCGCGACTACTGGGTCAAAGGGATGCGACGCCTACCCCCGGTCCGCCAAGCCGAACTGCTCACCGAGGCGCGGCTGGTGCTGCAGACCCCGCGCGCCGAGGTGGGCCTGCAGGTTCGAGGGGTGCTGGGGACGGCCGAGATGGACGGACGTATCTACGGACCGCTGCTCGACCAGCTGGCTGACCATCGACCGCGCAGCCTGGGCCAACTTGAGCGAAGTGTGTGCACCCCGGAGCTGACTCGAGCCCACCTGCACGAGGCGGTGCGGATCCTGGTCGCAGCCGGGCACCTGGCCCCGGTCCAGGAAGAGGCCGCAGTCAAGCGGGCGAGAAAACACACCGACCGCTGCAATGCCCACCTGCTGCACCAAGCTGGCTGCAGCGATGCGGTCGCCATCCTCGTCTCACCGGTGACCGGCGGCGGCGTGCCGGTGGACCGTGTCGAGCAGCTGTTCCTGCTGGCCCTGACCCAGGGGCGCAGGCAGCCAGCGGAATGGGCTGCCCGGGCCTGGGAGACCCTGGTCGCGGAGGGGCGGCAACTCCTCCGCGAAGGTGTGGCCCTGGCGACCGCGGCGGACAACCTGGACGAACTCCATGCCCTGGCCGATCGTTTTGCGGCCCGGCGGCTGCCGGTCCTGCAGGCCCTGCAGGTGGTGTGACCCGTGGCCGGACCAAGCCGACGAACCCTTTGCCGTGAGACGACCATGCCGACAAACACCGATCTGTCCTCCGTACCCGAGGGCGAGAACTTCCCGGCCGCGATGGCGGCGGACAGGTACCGCCAGTCCCGGCTGGGTGGTCCGCGGGTCATCCTCTACCTGCTCGCGGCCGACTTGGTGGTTGTGGCGGCCGCCATGGTGGGGGTGGTCTGCTGGTGGCTGCTGCGCTAGCGGCCGTAGTGGCCTGTCATCATGACCGGGCAAGGGTTCGCCATCGGTCATTGTGCGAGCCAACGGCGTGCCAAGAATCCCCCAGAACGAGCCAGGTGGGCTGCCAGGACGCCTGGACGAAGGGTTCGTCCTGTTCGGCGGCGGCCGAGGAGCGACCCAAAAAACACTATCATGGCAAGATACGCAGCAGGCCGGATAGCCGACTTGGAGCAGAGACCGGCTTCGCGGAAAAGAACGCTTCCTCCCCCGCGATTGGCATCGATCTTGGCCGGCCCCTGATGCTGAGGGCGAAAGTCCCCAGACGGTACATTCGCCAGCAAACGGCGGGCCACTAAAAACAATCAAATGGAGCGAACAATGAAGAAGCGATTTGTAGCCATCAGTCTCACCTTGGGCTCGCTGGCCCTGGCCGGCGGAGCCCAGGCCGAAACCCTGGTTGTCACTCAGAAGGTGACCGTGGGCAGTAACACGACCGTGACCCAGGGGGATCAGAACACTGCTGCCATTCAGGCCATGAACGCGGTCAATACTCTCGGTACGCTCAACGGGACCAGCCAGAAGGTGGAGATGGGCACCTACACCCTGGGCTTGAGCCAAACGGGGGCGACAACAACCACTTCGTCCCAGGCCGCGAACACCGTCAAAGCCGACACCATAAGCGCAGCCTTTTCGCAGGAGGTGAACAGTACAGCCGCTGCCAGCGCCATCGCGCTGACCCAGTCGGCGCAGGGCGTAGCGAATGTCCAGGCCCTCAACCTGGCTGGTGCAACCACGGTCGTTGGCAGTTCGGGTGCGTTCGCCCAGAAAGTGACGCCGACCGGGGCCGCTGGCGACATCACCTGACCCAGGTCACCGCCACGGGAAAGGACAGTGTGCAGGCGGCCAACGTCCTGGCCGGCACAACTGTTACCAGTGCGACGCAGGCAGTGGATAACGACACCACCGGCGCGGGGGATATCACCCTGGCACAGGCCACTGGTACCAGCAACATCTCCCAGGCCGTCAATCACACCGAAGCAGGGACCATCACAGCCCTCAACCAGAACATCAACACCGTGGAGCTGGTGCTCGGTCAGACCGGCGGGAGCAAAAACTCGCAGGTGGGCAACCATGCCAAGGCCCTCACCAATGTAACGACTCTCGCTCAGCAGACGAAAGCTTCCCGCAAGATCGACATGGATCAGGTCACTGGTGGCGATGGCAATCTGCAGGCACTCAACGCCGCCGAGGTGACCAAGGTCAGCGGTACGGTCTCCCAGACAGTCAGCACCGGCCTTACGAACATCGATCTCAAACAAGAACAGCAAACAAGCAGCCAACAGACCGCCAACTACCTGACCTCTCCCGGCACCGTGGCCTCTGTCACCCAGGTCTCCTACTATAACAGCCCCAGAATAGCGACCCTGCTCCAGGACAACACGACTACCGCCCAGCAGGCCTTGAACTTCATAGAAATGACAGGTGGGGCTGATAAGCTCACCAAGGGAACCCAGACCGTGGGCCTTGCCACCCTGGACATGGGCCAGGGTGAGACGGGCGCCAACAGCGGCTCCGACCAGGCGGTGAACCTGCTCTTCTTGGACGACAACCTCGTCTTGGCAACGCAAACAGTGACAGCGGACATTGATCTCACCCAGGCAAAAGGCGCGGATAACACCCAGGCCGTCAACTCCGTCTCCGGTAAGAACATCACCACCAAACTGACCCAGACGGTCACTGGCGTCAGCGATAACATGACCCAGGGCGGCGATGGGGCGAGCAATAACTTCCAGGCCGGCAACTTCCTGGATGTCGAGTATGCGAATGGCACCATCGCTTCCGTCCAGCAGAACTACAACGCCACCACCTTAGCGCGCATGAGGCAGGATGGGATCACTTCGGGCGTGCAGGGGCTGAACGTGATCGACGCCTCGCGGTCGGGCGTAAAAGTGACCAGCGCGGACCAGAATGTGGTTGTACCGGCGCTGACCATGCGACAGGGGGAGAGCAAAGGGACTGCGACCAGCGTCCAGGCGGGGAACACGGTGCTCGCCGGATCCACCGCGGTTGGCGGCAAGGTTGATCAGGACGTGCTCGTCGCCACCACCCTGGCCATGACCCAGGCGAACGCCACCACATCCACCCAGGCGGCCAACTTTACCGGCAACCGGCCGCGGTAACCCACTGACCAGGAGCCCGCCCAGGGGGATCGGGGCTGGCGTTGTTGTTGTCGTGGGCGAGAGAACGAGCGCCGACACCCTGGCGTGGCCGTTGGCGGCCCGGGCGGCCTGGGAGACCCTGGCCGCGGAGGGGCGGCAACTCCTTCGCGAGGGGGCGCCCCCGGCAATCGCGGCCGACAACCGGAACGAACTGCACACCCTGGCCGACCGATTTGCCGCCCGGCGGCTGCCGGTCCTGCAGGCCTTGCTGGTGGTGTGACCACAGCCCGGGCCGAGCCGACGAACCTCACTCGAGAGACGACCATGCAGACCAATGCCGACCTGTGTTCCGTTCTTGAAAGCGAGACCGTCCCGACCGCGACGGATGGGGAACGCCGCGACCCACTGGGTGGTCCGCGGGTCATCCTTTACCTGCTGGTGGCCGACCTGTTACTCGTGGCCGCGGTCGGGGTGACCGCCTGGTGGCTGCTGCGCTAGGGGGGCAGGGCGCGGACTGTCGTCTTGAGCGGTGGCGGAGGGAACCACCGTTCATTCTGAAAGACGGAAGCCGTGCGCAAGAACCTCGGAGCCGACCCATCAGCATCGGAGGAACGGCGATCCAGAATGCCGCACAAGTCGGAGGTGGTCGCGGAAAAGAGAAAAAATTCAGAAAAAAAGGAGGATGGGAAAGGAGCCGGCTTGTTGCCAGCGGTCTACAAGAAACTAAAAAGAAAAATGTCGTCTCTGTTCTCTGCCTGGCATCGATGTTGCCTTAGCGCTGACAGAGAGAAACGACAGCAGGAGTTACATCACCACAACACATAGCACCAAACCCTAAAAAAGGAGCAAAGTATGAAAAAACGTTATGTCGCAATCAGCCTGACCCTGGGGTCGCTGGCCCTGGCCGGTGGAGCCCAGGCCGACACCTGGGACGTGACCCAGAAGGTGACCGTGGGCGCAAACACGACCGTGACCCAGGGGGACGGGAACACTTCCGCCACCCAGGCGATGAACGCCATCGACGTGGAGACCCTCAATGGCACCAGCCAGGCGGTTGAGATGGGGACTTTTACCTTGACCTTGACGCAAACGGGTGCGTCAACGGCTACTTCGAACCAGGCCGCCAACTATGTTCAAGCGGACACTATTTCTAAAGCCTTTTCGCAGGACGTGAACAGTGCGGCGGCAGCCAGCGCCATCGCGCTGACCCAGTCGGCCGTCGGCACTGCCAATATCCAGGCGCTCAACATGGCCGACGGCGGAACGGTTGGCAGTACGGGAATATTCTCTCAGGAAGTCACCCCTACCGGAGCGGCAGGCGACATTACCCTGACGCAGACCACTACAATGGGCGCTGACAGTGTGCAGGCAGCGAACTATATCAACGGCACGACCATCACAAGTGCAATCCAGACAGTCGACAACGACAACACCGGTAACGGGGATATTGCCCTTGTGCAGCCGATCGGGACAGGAAGCATCACCCAGGCGGTCAACTATGCCACGGCTGAAACCATCACCTCGCTTGCGCAGAATATTAAAACCGTGGATCTCGTGCTTGGTCAGGCCGGCGGGACCAGCAATGTGCAGGTGGGGAACTATGCGCAGGCCACTACAGTCGTTGATACGCTTCTGTCACAGAAGACTGACGCTTCCGGCATGATCGACATGGATCAGATCACCGCTGGCTCCGGCAATCTGCAGGCGGTCAATGCCGCGGATGTAAAATCGGTTACCGGCGCTGTCACCCAGGCGGCAACGACCGGCGCCACGAACATCAATCTTAACCAGAACAACCAGACTAACAGCCAGCAGTTCGTCAACTACCTGACCTCGACCGGAACGGTGGCCTCCGTCACGCAGGATTACCTGAATAGCGGTAAGACCGCCACTCTTGTTCAGGACATGGCTACCGCCTCACAACAGGCACTGAACGCCATTGAAATGACTGGTGGCGCTGACGTGCTGACCAAGGGAACGCAGACCGTGACCCTCGCCACCTTGAGCTTGAGCCAGGGGGAAACTGCCGATAACACGGGCTCCAGCCAGGCGGCTAACCTGCTTCTGTCGGGGAACGACATTGCTGAAGCGTCCCAGACAGTGACGGCGGATATCGATGTGACCCAAGAGCTGGGGACCGGTAACCTTCAGGCCGTTAACCTCGCAGCTGGCATTGACATAACCACCAGCCTCACCCAGACAATCAATGGTACATCCGATACTTTCGAGCAGGGCGGCACCGGCGCCGCAACCAACACCCAGGCTGGCAACTACCTGGATGTCGGCGCAACTGGTACGGTTAAATCGGTGGTACAGGACTATAGCGCGACCGCCTCTGTCCTCATGGATCAGGATGATATCACGAGTGGCGTGCAGGGGTTGAACGTTATTGACGCCTCGGCATCTGGCGTGACGGTGACCAGTGCGGACCAGAACGTCACCGTTCCCTCCCTGACCATGCACCAGGGACGGGACGTCGGGACGACAACCAGCGTCCAGGCCGGCAACGCGGTGATCACAGATGCCGTCGCCACCGGAGGCGCGGTCAATCAGGATGTAAGTGTCACCACCCTGGCCATGACCCAGGCGAATGGCAACAAATCCATCCAGGCCGCCAACTATGTCGGCTCCATGCCCAATTAACCTATTTTCTGGTACCAGCCCCGGGAAACCGGGGGGCTGGTGTTTCTGGTTTCGGGGAAGAGATGGCGGGCACCAGCTGGATCTGATTGAGCACCTGGCAATGGCCTGCGGAACTGAGGCCCCGTCAGTGGCTGGATTCAGGAGTATCACCGCCTCGCACCACGTGGCTCCACCGTCCTGCCCGGGATGTACAGCGGTGGGCGACAACAGTAACCGGCCGGAGGAAGGCCTCATGCACAATCAGTGGCGAACACGTCCACCGGCACCACCCGTGCCTGGTCGACGCCCA
Source organism: Desulfobulbus propionicus DSM 2032 (assembly GCF_000186885.1). Lineage (GTDB taxonomy): Bacteria > Desulfobacterota > Desulfobulbia > Desulfobulbales > Desulfobulbaceae > Desulfobulbus > Desulfobulbus propionicus. The sequence goes on from NC_014972.1 coordinate 113,764, forward strand.
TGGAAAACCATCAGCCGGTTGAAGGCCTTTGCGCTCGTGGTGGCAGTCGTGCTGCTCGCACCGGACCCGGCCGCCAGCTCGATCCGCAACCGGCTGTCCCCCTCCTACCCGAGCATCCCGCCGGACTACACCGTGCTGCAGCCTGGCCGTATGGTGGCCGAGGCCAAGGTCGATTTCCCGGCCTACTACGTCGACCGCACCAACGGCTTCCGGGTGACCGCCCCGGATGGCCGACAATTCGTGGTCGACAATGTCGAAAAGCCCAAATGCGCTTTCTACGGAACCTACATCAACAGCGAGGAGAACGCCCTCTCTAGTCCGGGCGCGGGCATGACCATCAACAGTTCCGTCTACGTGGGGGAGGTAAATTTTGAAAACTGCAGGTAATACGTTTCGTCGATCGGCCATCAGGGCAGGCGCCGTTCTCTGTGCGCTGGCGTTTTTGTCCGGATGCGCCAGCGAGTACCGGACCAAGGTCAGCACTGATTTCAAGGAGAAGCCCAAGGTCAGCCAGACGAACATGTCCGGCGCCATCGCCTGCATGGCCAACACCCTGCAGCACAGCGACACCGCCAGCGCCTACATCCTTTTGGTGCGCGACGTCAAGGACGGCACGGTCAAGGACAGCGACCTGACCGATGGGCCGCTGTCGGACGCCGGCCGGATCATGCTGCTCAACACCCTGAGCGAGCATCTCTATCCGCACGCCGGCCTGGTACCGGACACCTTTCCCTTCATCTACCTGGCAACCGGCCGGGAGGATGTTGGCCTGAACCGGTTCGGCCTGCCGTCGCCGGAGAACATGCAGCAGTTCCTGGGCATCTACGAGCCGATTATCCAGGCGGCGCGCAAGAAGAAGAACCTGCCGCCGGTGGGCAACATCGTGCCGCTGGTGATCAGCGCCCAATTTTCCCGCTTCGATTCGGACAACGCCGCCCAGGACGGCATCGCGCACAATATCGGCACCCGCACCAAGCAGCTGGCGGAAAACGAGGAAGATGACCGCTGGCGCAAGTTCGCCGGCGAGGCGAGCGTGGGCCTGACCTCCTCGGCCCGGTTGATCTCACTGGTCATCAACCTGATAGACCCGCGCAACAACTTGGTGGTTGCCTCGCAGTCGTTTGACCTGATTTTCTACCGCGACAACAAAACCTACCGCCTGCGCGCCGCGCTCGGCGAAGGCTACTACGGGTTCTCCAAGGACAACGTGGTGGTCGAAGGCGTACACAGCGCCCAGAAGCTGCTCCTCGACGCCGCCGCCCTGTGGATCCTCAACAAGGCCTACGGTGACCAGGAGCGGTTCGCGACCTGCTTCAGCCCGGAGGAACAGCAGGTGACCCTGTCACCGGTGGAGTTCCACCAGAAGAAGGAAGAACCGCCCACCGTGGGGAAAACGAAATGATCGGGTGGGGCCACACCTGGTGGATGGCGGCTGTGGTGGCTCTGCTGCTTTTCGCGGACGAGCCTGCCGCGGCGGACAGCTGGACAGTGACCCAGAAGGCGACGATCGGCAGCCCGACCATCCTGGCCCAGGGCGATAACCAGGGATCAACCCAGGCTATCAATGCCATTATGCTCGGGGACGGGGGGACGGTGGTCAAGGCGACGCAGACCGTCGAGGTGGCCGGCGGCCTGACCCTCAGCCAGGCCGGGGGCAGCGGCAGCCGCCAGGCCGGCAACCTGGTCGAGGCGGGAACGATCACCGAGGCGTTGCAGACGCTGTCCGCCGGCGCGACAACGATTGTGCAGACCACTGCCGGCGACGATAATTGGCAGGCCCTGAACATGGCCAATGCCACCGGAGGCGGTGGCGGTATCGGCTCGATCGGGCAGACCGCCACGGTCGAGTCGCTCAATTTCGCCCTTGCCGGCGGTGAAGGCAACCGCCAGGCCGGCAACCTCGTGACGGGATCCTCGGCCGGCAGTTCGATAACCCAGACGCTGACCTGCAGTGGCACGGTGACTTACGCCGACAACTATGTGATCGCCGGAGTGAATAACCTGCAGGCCGGAAACGCGGTGTTCGGGGGCACAAATGTCGCCAGTGTGACCCAGGCGTTCACGGCCAACGGTGTGGAGGTGACCGCACCGCCTGAAATCGATGGAGCCAACAACATCAAGGCTGCCAATTACCTGGAGACGGGCCATGGTTCGCCCGATCCCTGAGCTGCATCCGGTCTGGTCGGCCAAGACTCTCCGTGACACTTCGCCAGACGGCACCAAAGACAGGGGGCTCATGAACAGACGCTTCCTCCTCCTGATTGTTCTGCTGCTCCTGCTGGCCAGCCAGTCCGTTCTCGCGCAGGAACCGCCGCAATCCCTGCTCGACCGGCAGGTACGGTCGGTCTATTACGAGACCGACAGTTACGGCTCGCAGCCGCTGCGAGTCACCTTGGGTGAACTCATCAAGCACGGCCTGTTGCCTGGTGACTGGGACCTGGTAGCGGACACGGTGTGGCACTACATCGTCCCCACCGGCGACCACGGAGGTCGTGTGCGCTTCGAGTTCACGGTGATCACCGACCCGCAATGGCGCCACCTGTTCACTAACGAAGTAATTGTCACCGGCCTCCAGGTGGGGGGGCGGGACCTCCCCAGGCCGGAAATTTGGGCCGTTCTGCTGCCTTTGGCTGTCGAGGTGCGCGCCCGGGTACGCCTGCCTGCCGAGTCGCAGGCCTCCACTCTGGCATGGAAGGCGGTACTCAAACCGTAGCTTCTGCCACCGCAGTCACTGCCGCGTCAGGCATCACGAATGCTGACGGCACCTGCAAACTTCAGCCCCGGATGTCTCCGGGTCCTTGTAAGGAATCAGCATGGACAAGAGCGTATTTCTGAACAGACGCCGGCCAGAACGGCGCGTGCTCCTCTTCTTCGCCCTGCTTGCCGGCATCCTGGCCGGACCGTTTCAGGGCGAGGCGTCTGCCGCGGATGCGAAGGGCAATTTCGCGGTGCGCGGCGTTGGCTCGCTGACCTGTCCCCAGCTGGTCAGCTCCCTTACCGCCAAGGACGAACAGGCCAAGCGGGAGTCCATCCTCCTCTACATAAGTTGGATCGACGGTTATCTCAGCCACGTCAATCGGGGCGAGTCCGCTACCTTTGACATTGTCCCCTTCGTGCAAACCCAGGACATGCTGGCTGTGGTGCTCACCCAATGCCAGACGCGCCAGGACGTCCTGGTGGAAACGGTCCTCCTCCAGACCCTCGGCGCACTGGCACCGGCCCGGGTGCACACCGATTCACCCGTGGTCGCGGTGCGTGTGGGTAAACGCGAAGGCAACCTGCGCAAGGAAACCATTCTAGCCATTCAGAACAAGCTGATCGAACGAAATCTGTTCAAGGGAAGCGCCAAAGGAGAGTTCAACGACGCTTCGCGCAAGGCCCTGGCCGCTTTTCAGAAGTCGGTCAAGCTCGATGGAACCGGGTTCCCGGACGTCGACACCATTATTCGGCTGCTGCTCTCCTGATTTCCCGCACCAAACTCCCCTGCCCCTCCGTCCAGCTGGTGGGGCCACCTGTCACAACCCATCTATCAAGCATAGAAACATGAGAAATAATCTGCCCTGCGCCGGCGTCCTGATGGCCGCCATCGGACTCCTGATGGTAACCGTCTTGGTAGACGTGCAGGCCGACCCTCGCACGCGGACTATCGAGCGCGCCGAGAGCTACCGCCTCCGTGCCGAGGCCGGCGACGTCGATGCGCAGACCGAATACGGTTTTCTGCTGCTGGAAGGCATTTCGGTGGATAAAGATACACGTCAGGGGCTGCAGTTGCTGAAAAAGGCGGCTCGAAGGGGTTCGACCCGGGCCGCAAAACTGCTGGAACGACTGGAGGCGACCGGGCGCTACAAAGGGGCGGGTACTCAAACGCCGGCCCAGGTCGAGACCCCGGTCCAGGATATTTTGGCAGACGATTGCTGTGATGCTCCGGGGCAGGGCGCCAGTCTGAACGACCTTCAGCGCCAGGCCGAGCAGGGACTGGTACCGCGGCCATCGGTCCGTGAACAGCGACCTTGGCGGCCGCTGGCAGACCGCAACGAGTAGGACAACGCTTGGAAATCCATTCTCCTACGTGTGCCGGCCAACAAAAGGAGATAGTTAGCAGGCTCTTTCAGGTATGAATGGCTTCACTTTTCTGGCTGACAAGAACAAAAACCATGTTTGAAATGCTACAGCCTCGGGGATGACCCGCGCAACGTGGCCCGGTATAGGCAGCAGTACGGTCAGCGAGTATCTGCAGCGTGTCCGGATGGCCGGGCTCGCCTGACCTCTCCCGCAGGGGTTCTCCGACCGGGCCCTGAAACAGCTGCTCTTCCTGTGCCCATGCCGCGCGAAACTGCCTGCTTACTCTGATTTGCACCAGATCCACAAAGAGCTGCAATCACGGCGGGGCGTGACCCTCAACCTGCTGTTCTGAACAACTGGTTCTGCTCGCCCTGTAGCCGCTTCCTTCCGTGTCCTGCGAGCTGGCCCGCTGGAAAAAGCCCACGGTCTAGCTCGATTACCATGTAGAGGTTGAGGGCTACTACTACTCCGTGCCCTACCGGCTGGTGAAGAAACAGGTGGACATCCAGTACACCGCCACCACCGTGGAGTGCCTGTGTCGGGGCGAACGGGTGGCCCGATTCGCCCGTGGTCGCGGCTTTTGCCGGTAAACTCAAAGGGACAAGCTGCGACAGGCAACCGTGGTGGCTCTCCAGAACAAGCTGATCGATTGCATTCTGCTCAAAGAGAGCACTCCGGCGGATTCAAAGATGCCCGCGCGTGGTCCTGGCCGCGTTGCAGAAATGGGTCAAGTACGACGGGACTGGGTTCCCGGACGTCGATACGATCAAGCGGCTGCTACTTCCCGGGTCTTTCCAATCTTGCTGTCGACCTCCCGAAGCGGTACCGGTCCGTTGCGCACCGACTGGACCGGAAAGGCGACAGTTTCTTGCCACCCTTTCCCGCCACGTATAACGATCGGCGCATCTTAAAAAAATCTAGTTCATCCGGATATTACCACTCCTTCTAGCAGACTGTCGGACTTTCGGGAGCGAGGATCCGTAATGCACTGATTTTAGGTGTTTTTGTGTTTTCACCCCGCCCTAAAGCCAAACCGCAAAATAACGGAAACACGGTTAGTTGCAATACTTGACAGGCCAAAGCCCGACAGACTGCTAGCATCCATTAGCCACTCCCTGTTCTTTTGCCAAATGACAATGACCAAATAAAAAGCGCCGCAGTCCCCCATCAGCCGAGCATGTCGACCTGTTTCTGCACGGTCGCCTTGATTACACCAAGAAGATCAAAGTCTGCGGGCCGGGATGTGCCGCCAGCGACAAGACCATGCGGGTCGTCTAGGCGGCTCTGGCCGCCATGGGCGTTGACGTTACGGTGACCAAGGTGCAGGACTTTCAGGAATTTGTCTGATTGGGCGTTTTCACCACCTCGGCTGTGGTGATCGACGGCCAAGTCAGGTGTACTGGCCGGGTCCCGAAGCAGAGCGAAGTGGAGCGGTGGATCGGCTGACAGAGTCTTTCAACGGGCCGGGTGTCGGGATCGGCTGTCAGTGGGGGAAGAGCGTCTCGGCAGCGGCGATGACCTGGCCACTGGTAAAATCGTCCAGACCGCGGATGACCGTGTTGCAGGTTTCGTGCATCGCCTCGAGAAAACCGACGACGCTGTCACCATGAACCGCGATCAGGGCTCTCTGCACCTGAGGACAGAGGTAGTGGAGGCAGCGGGGTGACTTGAACAGCCTAAGGGAGCAGCCGCTTTCGGTGAGGCAGTGACAAGGACCCGGCGCCGGGATCATTCCCTGGCCCAGGGCATTGTCGTGCTCACGCCTTTGCAGGCCGGTGAGCACATGGGCCAGGTGGAGCGCGTCCTGCGTCGGCTGGGAAATGAGGATATCGGCCAGGGAGAGCAGGACGTGGTGTTCCCCGGTGCAGCAGCCCACCGGCGGCCGGTCGCACTGGTCGGCACAGAGCGTGCGGATCGTCGCCTCCTGTTCCTGGATGACGTCTAACTGGCGCACGTAGAGGGAATAGCCGATGGCCGCACGGCGGATGGTGTCCGGCAGCGTGCCGAGGTGACCGCTCAGCCGTTCGATTTGGTAACCGACCTGATCGTCTTCGAGAAAGGGGCAGGGAGCGACGGCCAGAAACTCGATGTCCGGCTGCACATGCCGGGTTGAATCCTCGGGCAGACTCTTCAGAAAGGTGTCGATGGGCATGGGGCCTCCTGCGGTGTTGAGGGGCCAGTCTCCAGCGGCGGACAGAAATGTCGGAACCCTTCTTTCCTCAGGCGCTGAACACGGTGGCGTGCCGGGTCCAACCGGCCGGGCTGTCGGTTTCGTAGAGCCCGCGTTGGCCCCAGCCGTTTTTTTTTGCCAGCACCGTGCGGATCACCCCGGCATCACTTCGGATTTGGCCCCTGCTGGCCAGGATGACCGCGGTGTCGATGTCACTCACCAGCGGCGAGGCGACCCGGGCGGTGCTGTTCTGCCAGTCGCGGAAACGAGTCCACCCATCGGACTGTTCGAGCACTTCGATGGGATAGCCCCCAGGCACGACCAGCATGACCCTGGCCTGCCGGCTCGGGCCGGAACGGATGCAGGTGCCGTACCTGGCGATGTTCTGGGCAGGGGCGGACTGGGCGGAGAGAAGCAGAAACTGGCCAAGGCCGGTGCGGAACAAACAGGATAGGCCGGTGGTCGTCATGATGCGCTCCTGTCGCAGAGGGGGCGGCATGTCGGGATCTGGTGCGGTCGCCCAAGGTGACGAGGTTGCCCCGGCTGTGAGGTTGTTCCGCCCGGTGACAGGCCACTACCCACCTGAAGCAACTTTCGGGCCGGAAACCGGCCTCGCTGCCGGTGGCCGGTGTCAACCTACTGTTCACAGGTCGTTTTCACTGGTTGCCAGGGAGAGGCACCACCGTGGTCGGGCCGGCAGCGGGCCGTCCACCGTCCTGCCCGGCGGGAAAATTCCTGCGCCACGCCACAGGTCGACCCGGTGCATCGGGGCGTCCTGGAGCCGGATGCGGCGGTTCTTCTTCCCTTGCCCGGGTGTGCGGCATAGGCAACCACCCCTGCCCGAAAAAAAGAAGGAGGGCTGACAGGACTCGCCTAGGTCGAGCGGAGCGGCTAAACGGCTGAAGAGAATAGCGTAAAACGATAAACGGGCCAGTTGCTATGGCAATTCATGGCCCGTTTGATGGCGGTGGGGGAGGGTTCGTCGGCGGTCGGAACTCAGTCTATGAGAATATTGTAGAGGACCACGACGGCGATGCAGACGAGGGAAGCGGCGTAGGTCAGCCAGAAGATGCCGGCGTCCGTCAGGTAGCGGCTTGGCCAAAACCTGCTCCTATGGCGTGGACGGCCACCAAGACTCTGGTCAAAAGAATCTATCTGATTTTCCTGGGATGTCATCATGACGTGATCTCCTGGGAAGGGCTGGAGGTGCCGAGCGAGTTTTTCCGGGTTCGCCGGGCAAGTCCTGGAGGGAGGGGCAGGCGGAAACATTCCGCCCGCCCCCTTGTTTCATTCCGAAAACGCACTCTCTCAGAGTACTCCTCAACAAGCCAGTATTGTGCCAGGCCGGAATAAAAATTTTTATCCTGTTTTTTCAAGGAGATATCGCTCAGCCTGCGCTGCCTTGGACCGGATAAACTGTCTAAATGCGAGAGGTTCCCGTTCGCCAATGGTGAAAGCTCTCAATTTGAGACGAAAGAACCGCGAATCATTGCGGCGCGGCTGTTGTTCAACATGCCCCGGCAGCTGTCAGGTGGCCTGGGGACAATTCGCCCGCACCTGGTCGCGGCCACTCTGCTTGGCCAGGTAGAGCAGCCGGTCGGCCTGCTCGACCAGTTCTTCCGGAGTAGCCGGTCGGCCGGTGCAATAGGACTCCGCGCCGATGCTGACCGTGTTCATGTGGCTGATCGCTCCCTGCCGGACTTGGTGAGTCCGGCACTCTACAAGGATGCGCTCGGCGAGGACGCAGGACTCGCGCAGGTCGGTTCGCGGCAGGAGCACCACGAATTCCTCGCCACCGTAACGGAAGGCTAGGTCACAATCACGGATCGTCTGTTGGAGCCGGACGGCGAACGCCCGCAGCACCAGATCGCCGAAGGCATGGCCATACGTATCGTTGACCTGCTTGAAGTGGTCAAGGTCGAGCAGCAGCAGGGAAAAATCGGTGCCGTAGCGCTTGCTTTGCCGGAACTCGTGTTCAAGGGCATGCTGGAATGGCCGCCGGTTGTAGAGGCCGGTCAGGGGATCGGTGACGCTCAGTATTTCCAAGCGTCGTTCATTGTCCTCCTTGCGGGTCAGGGAATCGCGCAGGTCGCGGACCTGTTTGCTTTCCCGCTCTCGCTTCCGGACCGCGGCGATAGCCTCGGCGATCATGGGGTGGAGTTGACGGGGGTCGAGCGGCTTGGTGAGAAAACGAAAGACCTCGCCACGATTGATGCAGGGCAACAACTGGTCGGCCTGGGTGTGTGCACTCAGCACAAGGCGGAGGATGTGCGGGTGATGCTGCTTGATCAGGGTGAGCAGGGTCAGGCCGTCAATACCCGGCATCTTCATATCCGTGACAACGATATCGATCTGCTGGTCGGCGAGCAGTTCCAATGCCTCCTGGCCACTGCCAGCAAAGAATTTGCCGTAGTCGCTGCGGGCCAGCAGCCTGCGCAGGGCGTGGAGGGTATAGACCTCGTCGTCGACAAACAGAATGTTGACCTGTCGCATCCGCCCTCCTTTCGTGGCGATTTGCACGGGGAGCAGCCGGAATGTCTGCTGGCGCCGGTGTTCTCGTTGCGGGGGGCTCTCTCTGTTGTGCCGCACTCTCCCGCCTCTCCCCTGGTGTTGGCTGGTCGGGCGGCTTCCGATGTTCCGCCCCATTGACGTGCGCACGCCCAATCGTGGTCTCCGGACAATGGCTTGCAAAGGGCAAACCACTTTTTTGGTCGAGTGGTGCCTCCCGGGTTACCCACCACACCCGTCCGGAGTTGTGGCGGCGGCACGTGCGCCTGACCAAGATGAACCTGCCGACCTGACCGGCCTTGCGCCCCGATGTGGCAGGTGCCGGGCTTTCGCGCAACGAACCGTGCCAAAGGCGCAGAGGACGAATTCGCATTCTCCTTTGATATCATGATGTTCGTTTAATGTCTTCCAGGGTTTGGCAAACCTCCCGCACTATCAGAGGAGAGCGGCGGGCCCTGCAACGCGACTGAGGTAGCCGCAAGTGGGGGGGCGATGGTGGAGGCAGGGCGTGGCACGGAAACCGGGGCATGTGTCTGGACTTTGGGCGTGGGGGTGGGATTTCTCTCCACAGGGAGGTTGGTCAGGATTTCAGGTGTCAATCTGAGAGGAGTGGGAAAACCTCCGTGCAGAATGAGAATTTTTCTCGGGAGAAAACACCGCCGAACTGGCTATACGAAAGGCCGAAATAAAAAAAATAACAAAAAAATCAATAGTTTGATAGTTAATGGGTGATGTGGTCTTAATTTTGCTAGTTAGCCAGCAATCGGGTTACCCGGTCTTGTAACGCAATCGGGTTGGCCTCCAATTAACCCCACCCTCGTTTCCCTAAATCTCTCAGGATTGATCATGTCCGCGATGAGCTACCTCAACAAGACTGACGTGAATCTGCTCCTCATTGACAATCAGGAGCAACTGCTCTCCTCTTCACTTCTGCTCCCAGAATTGCGCAAACAGTTTCTGAACGAACAGGTGTGCTGCCTGGCCGCCCCGGACAGCCTGTGTGGCCTGCAGTTGTGGCGTGCCTTCGAAATGGATGTGGTGGTTATCGCCGCGTGCGAGGCCGGACCGCTTCGCACGATGATCATGGACCTGGAGGGGGAGCATCCCGGGGTGGTTGTCCTGGTCGCAGGTGAGGAACATGATCGCCCCGGGGTCCTCCCTGTGCTGCGCGAAACCGGAAGCCGATTTATACCGATGTACTCCAACGGCGACACCTCGCCGGTCGGCGAGATCACACGCCAGGTCCGGCAGCTGAGGACCGAAAAGCTGAAAATCGCCAGGAGCTTGGCCCTGGAAGCTCAACAGGTCGGGCCGCGGTATATCCTCCGCCTCCGCGCCCCCCAGTCGTGCCATTAAGGCGGTCGGCACCGCCGACCGCGCACCCTGCCTGCCAGCAGGGTGGAAAGAAAATGTAACTGAGCATGGGAGCCATGATGCAGGAGAGAATGGTGGGCCAGGCTGAACATAGTCTGACGCTACAAATGGAACGGGGTCCCGTGGTCGACGAAAAGATGCGAAGTCCTGTCGGAATACACGCCAGGCGGCGCCAGTGCGCTCCGATGTTCCGAAGAAGCACCCCCTGGAGCCGCCTGACCCAGGCCAGGGGAGGGCAGAGTGAAGTCGGCTTGTCCGAGCCGGAGCGTGTTGATTATGCCTTGAAGTCCGGCTGTGCCGCCAACGACAGTGATCAGGCACCAGATGTATTGGTCAGGCTGCCGTACACGGATTTCGATCCGCAGCCCTGGCGGCCCGGTTTTCTCCCCTGGTCTGCCGAGACGGAGTTGTCCTCTTCCCGGCCCGTCGACCCGGAGGCGATCCATAGGCAACTGCTGCGGCTGGAACTTGAACGATACCCCTCGCTCTTCAATCTGAACCGGATCGTCGAAGAGAGTTGCGCCTGTATCGAGTCCATTTTCGCCGGGCGGATCGTGCTGCACCGCGAGCTCAAGTCAATGCCGATGTACTTTGGCCCTGCGGCGCTGTTGCGTGACGCACTGCTCTCACTGCTGCAGTGGGTGGCACCAGACGATACCCACAAGGCTGAGCACGGACCACCGGTGGTCAGGGTTGCTACCTGGCCGATGCCGCAGCGTGTCTGCGGATCGATCGGTCTGTGTCCCGCCAATCCACTGACCGGAATCGACCCCGGCGCGGCGAAGGTCGTGGCCGAGGTGGACCAGGACGCAGAGGAAAACGGTTTCCTGCACAACGCCCGGGAGATTATCGTCAATATCTGCCAAGGTCAGCTTGAACTGGTGCGTCTTCCAGTCAGGGTGGAATTCCAACTCCCCTTGCTTCATCCACCCGTCGATGCCCGTGAGAGCTGATACCGACATTTCGACGCGACCGACCGTGCTCTTCGTCGATGACGAGAGCATGCTGCTCAGTTCGCTGCAACGCCTGCTCCGTCGCGAGCCCTTCACGATCCTGCTCGCGGTCAGCGCGAGGGAGGCCATGGAGATCATGGCGCGAACCCCGGTCGATGTGCTCGTGGTCGACCTGCAGATGCCGGATATCGACGGATACGAACTGTTGTCCAGGGTCGAAGTGCTGCATCCCCAGACCGTCTGCTTGGTGATGAGCGCGGTGGCCGACAAGGAAAAAGTAGAGGAGGTTGTGCGGCATCGGCACGTCTTCAAGTTCATCGCCAAACCGATTCATCCGGACGTGCTCAAGCGGGTCATTCGCGACTCGGTGTGCCGCAGGTCCGGCGGGGTCGAACCGCCGGAAACGATCATTTCGCCGGAGCACCTGATGCTCTGCAAGGAACACCTCTCAAAAACGGAGTTCACCCAGGCATTCAACGAAAAATACGTTTGCTGAGGCCCGGGCGGCGTGTACCTGCGTCTCCTGATCCCCAAAGGATTCACTGCCACGCCACCAGTGGTTCCTTTTTCCTGAGCGGCACGCCGCCCGGACCAAAGCGCCTGCGTGTTCTCTTGCCATTGCAGGGACAGCGATAAGGGGCCATTCTCCCGACGGGAACGATCCCGGGATTGCGGCCCTGACCGTTCGTCCGTTTCCCCACATACCTGACCCTCAGGGGCATGGGGCGACCACCTGACTTGGTGTGAGCCGGTCGGTTGTCCCATGCGTTTGTTCTTTCGCCTCGTGCTCGCAGGTCTGTTCAGGACCTAACGGTCACGCGGCGTGTTTCATGGCAACGGTCGATCTGAAATGGATGCCCGCCTCGACGTCGATTGAAGGGACACCACAGCCTGCAGACAAAAAGAAGAACAATGCGCCACCGCAAGAAGAAACCACTAGCCACCATGAGGCAACACAACGACAATCCTTGAGCGAAGGGGAGGATGAGATGAAGCCTGTTTTTTTGGTTCTCCTCGGTTGGTGTGCATGGGCGATGCAGGTGACCGCCGCGGTCGCCGCCGGTCCCGGCGACCTGGAAGGCATCCGCAAGGAGGGGGAGCTGCGCCACTTGGGGGTGCCGTACTCCCGATTTGTCTTCGGCAATGGGCCGACCGGGGCGTCGGTCGACCTCATGCGGGCCTTCGCCCGTCATCTTGGGGTCGAATACGTCTTTGTGCCGACCAGTTGGGAGCGAATGATCCCGGATCTTATCGGCCGCGACCTGGTGCCGGCCAACGGCACGGTGCGAATGGGGGCGGCCGTGCCGGTCCGCGGTGATGTCCTGCTCTCTGGGGTGACCATGCTGCCCTGGCGGCGGCAGGTGATCGCTTTTTCGCAGCCAACGATCAGAACCCAGGTCTGGCTGCTGACCGCGGTCGACCATCCGCTCACGCCGATCCGGCCGACAGGAGACACCAACCGTGACATCGCCCTGACCAGGGCGAAGGTGCGGAACCTGCCCATCCTCGGCATCCGTGACACCTGCTTCGATCCAACCCTCTACGGGCTGGACCGGAGCGGTGCTCACCCGCGCTTTTTTTCCGGTTCAGCGAGCGACCTGGTGGCAGCGATGCTGCAAGGCAAGGCGGAGGCTGTACTGCAGGATGCGCCCGACGTCTTGGTCGATTTGGAGAAATGGTCTGGAAGGCTGAAGGTTATCGGCCCGGTTTCATCGTTGCAGAACATGGGTGCTGGGTTTCGTCGGGAAGATAGGGCATTGCGGGCAGCGTTCGACAGGTTTCTGGTCCAGTTGCAGGAGAGCGGAGAACTGTCGACAATTATCCGTAGGTATTACCCTAAAGGCGTTGACCTTAATACAGTGAATTGAATCGATAATGATTTTTTGTTGATGAATCGATACACTAATAATTTTTAAACTTGTAATGATGAAATTTGTTGATAAGATGTTGAAAAAAAATTATGAAGAAATATTACTTTTTATATCGTCATTCGTCGTTATTTTTTTTTATGGGTCTCTCTTTTTTCCAATCCATTGAAGATGCAAAAACAATCTCTCAATCACGCCTTGAGCGTGAGAAGTCGGCTCTCAACTCCCTGCAGCATATCTCTGACGCTCTTCTGCACGAGAGACAGTGGCTGTTCCAACAGATCGCGAACAGTGACAAAGTGCGGGGATACTTCATCGGTGAATCGGTCGGCATGACCAAAGAATATGGTCTCAAGGCCGGGGCCGACGCAGTTACCAGGTACTTTGATGAGGTGATCTCTGGGAAAGGAAAAGATCGTCATTTTTCAGCGCTGGTCCTCTATGACCGCCAGGGACAGGTCATTGCCCAGGCCGGGCCATCGTTTCCCCTGGATAGAAACGAACTTGCCGCCGGCGAGGTTGGATTCCAGGTGCAAAGCGACGAGGCGTTGGGGGATTACCTGCTCCTGACCGCCAGTGTCACGGTGGCAGGGGAGGCCGTCGGCGCACTGGTCGGCGTCATCTCCCTGGAAAGCTGGTTCACGCACCTGTTCGCTTCTGATCAGGCGAGTCCTCCTCTACCAAACCTCGACTTGGTCTTGCTGGTCGGTCCGACGCGAATCCATCCAGCTACCGTCCACGAGGCGATCAAAAAACCTGCGCGCAGTTTGGTCGAAGAGGCCAGAGCCACGGCCCAGCCTGCTTTCGCCTCCATCCTGGAAGACGAGGCCGGCAGCACCCTGGTTTTCGTCCTCAACCATTCACCCTACAGTGACCTGAACCTTGTCCGGGTGATGGAAGCTGATCTCGTGGGCCTCGGTTCCGATGGATATACCCGGCATGTATTCATTGGTGTTTTTTTCGCTCTGACTGTGCTTTTCTTTCTCCTGGCCCTGCGCTTGTACTACAGATCGATTTTCCTCGCGGCGGAAGTGACCGCTACTCAGCAAGCGAATGCGCTCGTCACCAGCAAGAACGAACAACTTGTTCGGGAGATGGCGGAGAAAAAGCGAATCAGGGAGGCCCTGGCATCGAGGGAATCGCTGCTGTCTGGTCTCATCAACACAACGCCCGACCTGATTTTCTACACTGACAGCGATGCCGCTGTTCTTGGCTCCAATGCCTCTTTCAATCAGTTTTTTGCCATTACCGATGCCAACGCTACCGGGTCGGACCAACGCGCCATCACCCGGTTTTTTTCGTTCATCAATGAGCACAGGCAGGCTGTCTTGGTGGACAGGAAGACGGTGTCGTTGGAGGAGTGGGTACGGAACACTGCCGGTGAGGAACAGCTGTTCGATTGTCTGATCACCCCTTTCATAAAGGAAGACGAGGAACGCCCGGGCCTGTTGGGTGTTTTCCGCGATGTCACCGACAACCGTCGCCTGGCCCTGGAAGTGCAGCGCCAGGAAGAACAGTTTAAGCTCATCCTGGAGGGGGTCAATATCGGGGTATGGAGAGTGTGTGTGGACACGGGCGAGGTACAGGTGAGCAAGGCCGGGGAACTGCTCGGCTTTGCCCCGGAGAAACTCGAACATCTCACCATCGAAACCTTTCTTGACCTTATCCATCCGGCGGAACAGTCAGGCCTGCATCGGCTACTCCTCGACTGCCTTGAGGGCGAAAGCAATTTTCTGGAACACGAGTTCCGCATGCGCCACCAAGACGGTTGCTGGACCTGGGTCTTTGCGAAAGGACGGATGTTCAGCCAAAACGAGCTGCGTCAGGGGCGATGGTTCGTCGCCATACTCGTGGACATTTCCAGTAGAATATCGGCGGAACAGGAACTGCAGGCGATGAACAACTTGCTGGAAGAACGCATCGCCCAACGGACGGAAGAATTGAACAAGGTGTACGCCCAGCTGATGCAGCAGGAAAAGATGGTGGCCCTGGGGCAATTGGCCGCGGGTATTTCCCATGAACTCAACAACCCGGTCAATTTCATTCAGATCAATTTCGCCACGCTGCAGGGCTACTTCACGGATTTCATGGAACTGTACCGGTTGTACCGGGAGTCCTTGGAGGGCCTTGATACCAGGGAACACTCACCGGTACGTCGTGCGCTCGACAAAAGGGAACAGGAGATACAGTTGCGCGAGATCCTGCTCGACATTCCGCTCCTGTTCGACGAGACGGAAAGAGGCTTCGACCGTGTCGCCCACATCATCGGGTCGATGCGCAACTTCAGCCGACAGAACAAGGAAACGGTCTTAGAAGAGGTGGATATCAACGAGTGCATCCAGGACACCATCACCCTGGCATACAGCCTGTACAAGTATGAGGCGGACGTTCTCACCCGGCTGTACAAGTATGAGGCGGACGTTCTCACCCGGCTGGGGCAGCTACCACGCATCCAGGGCGTCGGCGAGTTGCTCAATCAAGTTTTTCTCAATCTGATAGTGAATGCCGCGCAGGCCATTCGCGACAGCGAGACCCGCGATCGGGGGCGGATTGTCATCGAAACATGGAGTGACGCTGACAATGTCCACTGCACGGTAAAGGATGACGGCCCGGGGATTACTGAGGAGCATCTGCCGCGGTTGTTCGAGCCGTTCTTCACGACCAAGGAGCCGGGAAACGGGACGGGCCTGGGCTTGAGCGTTTCCTATGACATTGTGGTGAACAAGCACAACGGCAGCCTGGTTGCCGGCAACCAGGTCAAAGGCGGCGCGGTGTTCACGGTCAGCCTGCCGCTGCGGCAGCCGAACCTGCAGTGAGGGCTGGGAGACGACCGGCCGCGGCGGGGATTTGTTTTCCTGCGGGGATGAGAAAGCGGTAAGGGAATAAGTTCCCGTGCCTGTCCACGGTGAGGGCTGAGTGCGCTTTGCGCGGCAGGCTGACCGTTCAGGCGTCGAGGATGAAATAGCCTTCCTCATCGCGCGGCGGCAGGGTAGTGATGCCCGGATAGTCCCGCTCCAGTTCGCTCAGGAGCATTTCCCTGATGTTGGCGGCAGGGACCAACAGGTCGGTCTCCCGGGCCTCGACCCGCTTCATGGCCACGGCCACAGCCCGTTTGAACAGGGCAAGGCGGATCGGCTTGAGCAGGAACTTGAACATGCCCACTTCGTTGATCGCCTCGAGGATGATCTCCACATCAGGGTAAGCGGTGAGCATGATCAGCAGGACACGCGGGTGTGACTTCTTGATCTGCTTCATGAGCACCAGTCCGTCCATGCCTGGCATGCGGTAGTCGGATACGACCACCTGCACGGTCTGCTCGTCGAGGACGGCAAGAGCCTGCGGCCCGTTCTCGGCCACCAGGACACTGTAGGGTTCCTGGCGCAGGGCCCTCTGCATGCCATGCAGGAAGGACGGTTCATCGTCGACAAGCAACAAGGTCTGCTGTTTCATGATCGTGGTCTTCCTCGATACGCGTGCATGCAATTTGTGCGTCCGGGGCTCATGCCCCGATAGCTGTTTCGCCGGGATGGTCGCCTCCCTAGCGCCCACTCTCCCGTTCCCGTAATCACTAATCCCGCCGGCAGTCGCCAGTGCTTCTCTCTTGCTGCGCCGACATGCTTGGCTAACGACCTCAAATCCCTTATGGCGTCTGCTTTCGCCGCCTCGGTCTCTTGCCCGCCACAGGTGTTGGGTTGGCCTCGTGTACAACGAATTGCAAAAATGATACCGATACGTTATTGAATATTTTGTAAACATATCAAGATGTTGTCGAGCAGCGAGGGAAGCTCTCTCCAGTCAATTATTCTCAAATTGCAAAGAATACGCAGAGCGTCTATAATTTTGAATGTTATTTCATTAGCGGCGCTCTGAGTGAGCGTCGGCCACCTGTCATATGTCGGGATTCAATGCTGGGTTTCCGGGCTGCGCCGCACGCGGCGGATGGACAGTCTACCTGGCCACGATCCGGTCAATTTCACCGTTTCTCGAGGAACGCAGGCGAACTTTGATGATTGCTGAAGCAAAAGAAGCCTTTACCATACTCGTCGTCGACGACGAGATATCTATACTCAACTCTCTCAAGCGTCTTTTTCGCAAAACCGGCTACCGCATCCTGTTGGCCGAAGACGGCCGGAAGGGGTTGGAACTGCTCGAGTCGACGCAGGTGGACCTAATGCTGCTCGATCTGAAGATGCCGGGCATGGACGGCTTCGAGGTGTTGGAGCGGGCGTTAGAGTGTAGGCCCGCCCTGAAGATCATCATCCAGACCGGCCATGGCGGCGTGCAGGAAGCGGTAAAGGCGGTGCAGAAGGGGGCGCTCGACTTTCTCGTCAAGGGGGAGGCACTGGACGTGCTCAACAACCGTATCCGCCAGGTGTACGAACACTGGCAACTCGAACAGGAGAACCTGGCGCTGCGCAGGAAAGACGCCGAACAGTTCGAGTTCGATCGTTTAATCGGTGAATCCCCCCCCATGGTGCAACTGAAAAAGCTGATCACCAGGGTGGCGCCAACTGATTCCACGGTGCTCATCCAAGGAGAAACCGGGACCGGCAAGGAACTGATAGCCCAAGCCCTGCATCACCACTCCGAACGCAGGGACAAGCCGTTTGTGGCCATCGACTGCGCCTCGATCAGCGAGTCGGTGCTGGAATCCGAACTGTTTGGACACGAACGCGGGGCCTTCACCGGTGCCGACGCCCCTTTTCAAGGGGTGATCCGGTCGGCGGACAAGGGAACCCTTTTCCTCGATGAAATCGGTGAGATATCGACCAGCGTGCAGGCCAAGCTGCTGCGCGCCATCCAGGAGCGGAGCATCCGACCGGTGGGCTCGACCAGGTTTTACAAGGTGGATGTGCGAATCATCGCCGCCACCAACAAAATTCTGCTCAACGAGGTGGCCAACGCCGCCTTTCGCCAGGATCTCTACTACCGCCTCAGCACGGTCACCCTGACCGCACCGCCACTACGCAAGCGCGAGAACGATATTTTCCTGCTGACGGAATATTTTCTCGAGCAGTGCTCGGCCAGCCTGGGCAGAAGGGTCCAAATCAGTGACGAAGTCCACGAATTGTTTGCCCGCTACGAGTGGCCGGGAAATATTCGTGAGTTGGACAACGTCCTGCGCGGCGCTGCGGTTTTCTCCGACGGTGGCGTGATCGAAGCGACTGACCTGCCGCAAGCGATCCGCAGCAGCAAACCCCTGGTCGAGCCGGCGACAGAACCGGTAACCTTGGAGGCGATGGAAAAGGAGGCTATCAGAAAGGCCCTTGCCCTGAGCAAGAACAACCGCAAGGAAGCCAGGAAGATACTGGCCATCTCGGAGGCGACCCTCTACCGAAAAATCAAGAAGTACAACCTCTGATCACCGCCCCCCGTGCCGGTCTCACCCTCGCCCGGTCACCCGGGTGATCTCCTGCACCGATAGTGCGGGCCTTTTACCAGGGCGCGCCGGTTCAATCCCCTTTTTCCCAGTGGCGGAAGGCCTGCTGAACCACCTGACGCAGGAGATCGTCCGACCAGGGTTTCATCAGGTACTTCCACACCTCGCCGTGGTTGATGGCCTCGGTGACCGTGCCGAGTTCCGCGTAGCCGCTGAGGATGATGCGGACCGCGTCCGGGTGGATTCTTTTCACCCGGCCGAGCAGTTGGATACCGGTCATACCCGGCATCAACTGGTCGGAGATGATCACCTGCACGGGGATGGTGGCCATGATTTCCAGGGCCTCTTCACCGCTGGTGGCTGTGTGCACCTGGTAGCCGGAACGGTAGAACACCCGCCTCAGCCCGCGCACCACCAGCGGATCGTCGTCCACCAGGAGCAGATGCTTCTGCCCAGCCTCCTCCACCTTGAACTGCCAGCGTTGCCCCTCGCGGAGCATGACCCCGATCTCCTCCGCCGGCCGCGGCCGGCTGAACAGGAACCCCTGCATTTGGTCACAGTGCAGGCGACGGAGAAAGGCCAGCTGTGCCTCAGTCTCCACCCCCTCGGCGATGACGTTCTTGCCCAGCTTGTGGGTCATGGCCACGGTGGCGGCGACGATCGAGGCGTTGGTCGGGTTGGTGGTAACATCGGTCACGAACGAACGGTCGATTTTCAGCAGGTCGATGGGGAATTGGCTCAGGTAGGCCAGGGACGAGTGGCCGGTGCCGAAATCGTCCAGCGACAAGCAGACGCCCCTGATCTTGAGCTGATCCACGATCTGTTTGACCCGGACGACGTTGCGCATCATGGTGCTCTCGGTCAATTCCAGCTCGAGCAGGTGCGGCTCGATGCCGCTTTCGTCAAGCAGCCGGTCGATCAGGCCGGGGAGCAAGGGATTGTGGAAGTGGTTCGCCGCCAGGTTGACCGCCACCTTCACCGGCGGCAGCCCCTCCCTCTGCCAGGCGAGGATCTGGGCGATCGCCTGCTGCAGCACCCACTCGCCGATGCCGACGATCAGGCCGGTCTCCTCCGCGATGGGAATGAAGACCCCGGGAGGCACCATGCCAGAATTTGGCCGGTTCCACCGGACCAGCGCCTCCACCCCGACAATTTCACCGGAGATCAGGCTGATCTGCGGCTGGTAGTGGAGCACGAGTTCGTTGCGTTCCACCGCGAACCGCAACTGGCTCGCCATATCCAGCTGGTCGATGGTGACCGGCTTGTTCAACGGCTGGAAAAAGCAGTAATTGTCGCCGCCTTCCTGCTTGGCGAGACGCATCGCGGTGCGGGCGTTGTTGAGCAGGCTAACGGTGTCGTCGCCGTCGCGAGGGTAACAGGCGATGCCGATACTGGCGGTGACCACCAGTTCGCACTGCGGCGTGACAACCGGCTGCCGGATCTGTTGGAGGATGCGGTTGATCAGCGTGGTGTAGCTCGCCTCGTCCCGGGCGTGCTCGAACAGGACGGCAAACTCGTCGCCGCCGAGGCGCGCCAAGATGTCATCGCGCCGCACGGCCTGGCCGATACGGTTGGCGACTTCCACCATCAGGCTGTCGGCGAGGGTGTGGCCGATCACCTCGTTGAAGGTGTGGAAGCGGTCGATGTCCAGGTAGGCGACGATCAGGGTGGTGTTCGTGGCGCCGGACCCTTCGAGCCTGCGCCTGATCGCCTGGTCCACCCGGTCATGAAACGTCGGGCGGTTGAGCAGCCCGGTCAGGGGATCGATGCTGCGGGGCAGGCCGTCCTCGCCGCTAACCGTGTCCTGTCCGTGCAGTACCTCTCGCTTGAGGGCGAAATAGCCAAGCGGCTGCCCCCGATCGTCGAGCATTGGCGATATATAGTTGAACTCCCAATATAATTCGCCGTTCTTGCGCCGGTTGAGCAGCTTGCCCTGCCATTCCCGGCCACCCTTGATGGTGGTCCACAGATGCTGGTAGACCTCGATCGGGGTGTTTCCGGACTGGAACAGGCTGGTGTTGTGGCCGAGGATTTCGTCCAAGGCGTAGCCACTCTGCTCGCACTGGCGCTGGTTGGCGTACTGCACCACGCCGTCGGCATCGGTGATGATGATGCCCGCCGTGGTCCGGTCGAGCGCCTGGGCCAGAAGCCTGGCCCCGGCCGCCTCCTGGCCGGGAAGGGGGCGGGGCGGGGTTGCCTGGGCGGGAGCGCCGGTCGCGTGGGGGGGGTACTGACCGTTGGTCATGAGCGTCTGTTGGCTGCTAGGGGAAGGGTATCCTGTCTTCCGGCGGAAGTCGCGGGCGTGGTCCTGCCGGGGACCGGTTGCGTCCGGGTCGGGTGCCCCTGGCCGTCCTCGTCTGTCCCCGTCTGCGGGCCGAGCGGCAGGAGGATGGTGAACTCCGTGCCTTGTCCCGGAATGGAGGTGCAGTCGATCTGCCCGTTGTGATTACCGACGATGCTGTGGGCGATGGCCAAGCCCTGGCCGGTTCCCTTGCCGACTTCCTTGGTGGTAAAGAAGGGGTCGAAGATGCGGTGGCGAATTTTTTTCGGGATGCCGCAGCCGTTGTCGCCAATGCGGACTGCGACCCAATCCGCCTCGCGCCGGGTGCTCACAAGGATACGGCCCGGTCGCTCCGGCTCGGCCTCCCTGGCCCTGCCTATGGCATGGGCGGCGTTGATGAGCAGGTTGAGAAACATCTGGTTGAGCTGGTCCGGATAACAGAAAACCAGCGGCAGATCTTCGGCGAATTCGGTGTCCAGGACGGCCACGTATTTCCACTCGTTGCGACTGACGATGATCGCGTTTTCCAGGGCGTGGTTGATGTCGATGTTGACCCGCACACTGTCCCCGGGGTGGCTGAATTCGCGCAGGGCGCTGATGATACGCACCACCCGTCTGATCCCTTCCTTGACCTCCTGGAGGCTTTCCGGGATTTCCGTGAGCAGGAAATCCAGGTTGACCTCCTGCATGAGGGTGGTCAGCTTGGCCGACGGAGTGTTGTCTGCTGATTTGGTGATTTCCTTGAGGAGTCTCTCGATATCGGCGAAGGACTGCTCGAAAAAGGCCAGGTTGTTCTGGATGTACTGCATCGGCGTGTTGATTTCGTGGGCAACCCCAGCCGCCAACTGGCCGATGGACTCCAGTTTCTGGGCCAGGGCCAGCTGCTGTTGCAGGCGCCGAAGCTCCGTGACGTCCCTTTTCACGGTCACGAAGTGACTGATTTCGCCCTGCTCGTTGCGCATCGCTGAGGTGGTGATCTCCTCCTCAGCGATGCTGCCGTCCTTCTTCCACATCTCCAGTGTCCCAGACCATGTCTCGCCCCTGTCCAGAACCTGGCGGATCTCGTTCATGGACGCTGGTTCGACCAGATCCTCGCGGAGGTCCCAGGGCGTCTTGCCGAGATATTCCTCGGCCTCGTAGCCGCTGGCGGCCAGGACGGCCGGGTTGACATAGCGGATGCGGTAGGAGCTGTCGGTGATGACTACCCCGTCCTTGCCCTGCTCGACGGCTTTGGAGAGCAGCAGCCGCTGCTCTTCCGCCAGTTTTTCCTCGGTCACGTCGACGAAGGTGAGGAAGAAGCCATTGGCGTCGCTGCCTGTGATCCGAGCGCACGCGATGCGGAAGAAACCGATCTGCCCCTGCTCCTCTATTCGTACCATGAAGCATTGCCTGTTGCTGGTCCACTCGGCCAGGGCGCTCTGAATGAGGAGCTGAGAGCATTCCTTTTGTGACACTTGCAACCGGGCGGACCACTGGTTCAGAATTTCCTGGAAAGCCGGGTTAGTCGTTGCAATCTCGTGCGATGGCCATACGGCAACCAGCCCGACGGGTAAGATCTCGAAGAGTTTTTCGATGTAGGCATTCTGTCGGGAAACTTCTTCCAGGGCGAAGCGCAGGCGGGAAATGTCCTTGGCGCCGGCGACGACCCCGAGGGGTTGCCCGTCTTCTTCGTTCCGCAGCAGGCTGAGGTTGAACGACATTGGCAGACTTGCGCCGTCCTTGGCTCGGTAGCGCAGCTCAACGTTCCGGCGTTCGTTGTCGCCCTCGGTCTGGAACAGGGAGAACGTCTCGCGCACCTTCGCCTCCGGCTCCTGGAAGAGGACGAACACCGGCTGGCCGAGCAGATCCTCCTGCCGGTAGCCGAGCAGGCTGCAGGTGGCCTGGTTGACCCGGGTGAGGCGCAGGTCGGTGTCGACCGCGATGAGGGAGTCGAGGAACTGCTGGATAATGGTGTCCGCTTCCCGCCTTGCCCGGGCCAGTTCCACTTCGGCCTGCTTGTGCCCGGAAATTTCCGTGAAGGCCCCAAAGACCCGCAGGGGCGAGCCCGCTGCATCCCGTTGGAGTACCTGGGCAGTTTCGTGAATCCAGATCCAGTGGCCCTCCTTGTGACGCAGTCGATACTGACAATCAAAGAAAGGCGTCTCGCCGACCAGATGCGCATCCAGGGCTGCCTGAACAGAGGGCAGGTCGTCCGGATGCGCCAGGTCCCACCACGTCTCGATGTACTGGAGTGATGGCAGTTCACCGGGTTGGTATCCCAACACTAAAAAGCAGTGATCGTTGATTTCCATATAACCAGTCTCGAGTTGCCAGCTCCAGGCGCACAGTTGGGCCCCCGCGATGAGCAGTTCGAGTTTTTGCTTTTTTTCGCTCAACTGCTGTTCCCGCTGGTGCGCCTCAGCCAGCGCCTCGACAAGCTCCGCTTCGACCCGCAGCCGGTGGGCGCACTCGCTGAGCGCCTGGAGGGTGCTCGGGCCGGTCAGTGGCTTGACCACGTACTTGTCCACCCCAAGGTTGATGCAGGGCAACAGGTATTCGGCTTGACCAAAGGCGGTCATGACCACAATCGGCACCGACGGGTCGAGTGCGCGGATTTCGCCAATCATGGTGATGCCGTCCATGATCGGCATGCGGATGTCGGTGATGATGATGTCCGGCCGGTTTGCCGCGAAAGCTTGCAGGCCTTCCTCGCCGTTGGCGGCCGGTATCAATCGGGCTACATGGCGGTCGAGAAATCGGCTGAACTGCTCGGCGGTCTCCCTTTCATCCTCCACGTAGAGGACGGTCAATTTTTTCAGAAAGTCCCTGTCCGGGTTGCTTTTCATCATGATGCCTGCTCCGCGAGCGGGACGCTTACGCTCAGTTCACTGCCGCCCACGATATTCCTCGCCTCGATCCGGCCCTGCATGTTGTGCTCGATGATCATTTTTGACATGTACAGGCCGATGCCTGTCCCCATGGGCTTGGTGGAGAAATAAGGTTCGAAGATTTTGTCCAGAACATGCTCGGGAATTCCGCCGCCATTGTCCTGGACACTCACCACGCCTTGGCCCTGGCGCACCCCGAGAGTAACCTGGATCCGGCCCTGCTCCTGCTTTGCGCCGGTGATCGCATCCCTGGCGTTGTTCAGCAAGTTGAGCAGGACCTGGGAATATTCGTTGGGAAAACCGAACAGGGTGCAGTCCTGGTCGATCTCCAGGGTGATCTCGATCCGGCAGTGGACAAAGCTCTCCGCCACCATCTCGATCGCCAGCCTGATTTGCCGTTCGGCCGAGAAAGGTTGTTTGACCTTGTTGGGACGGAAAAAATCACGGAAGTCGTTGATGGTCGACGACATCTTCTGAATCAGGCGGTTGCCGGTAGCGATACATTCCGCCATATACTCGTTGGTGAGTTCGTCGTTCTCATGGGCGTAGTGGATGTTGGTGAGCAGCAGGGACAGAGTGTTCAGCGGCTGTCGCCACTGATGGGCGATGTTGCCGATCATCTCGCCCATGGCCGCCTGCCGCCCCTGGCTGATCAGCATCTGGTCCTTGCTCCGCAATTCGGCCACGGTTTCCTTTACCCGCAGTTGCAGTGACTGGTTGAGCTGCTCCAACAGGTGTTGCTTCTGCGCGAGGAGTTCGTCGGCCTTTCTGATGTCGCTGATATCACGAATGATGCTGAGCGCGTGCCATTCACTGTTGAGCGAAACGGCGGACAGGGACAGCGAAATGGGGAATTCCGAGCCGTCTTTTTTCCTGGCGAACAACTCATACGTCCTGCCAACGATTTTACCGCGGCCGCCGTGCGTTAATTTGGCCACGGCCCGTTCACTGGCGGTGCGGTACCGTTCCGGCACGAGCAGGCGGTAGATATTTTGCCCCAGGGCCTCTTCGGCCGGATACCCCAGGATTCTTTCGGCAGCCGGGTTCCAGTAGGAAATGACGTCCTGAGAGTTCATCATGACGATGGCGTCGTTGGCCGAATCCGTTAGCGTCCGCAACCGGATTTCGCTGGCCTCGGCGATCTCCTTGGCCTTGGTCAGTTCGTTGACCCGGTCCTGGATGGCCTGGGACATGAGATTGAAAGCTCTGCCCAGTTGACCGATATCGTCCTCTCCCTCCGGCAGCGGTTGCAGCGAGAAGTTGCCGTCCGCCACTACGAGGCTCGCCCTGGTGAGAGACCGCATGTGCCGGGCCAACCAGAGGCCAAGGAGCAGGAGCACGAGGGAGGAAAGGATGATCTCGACAACCGCAATTCCCGCCCCCTGGATGAGGAGGGTTTTCCGCGCCGTCAGGATGCGGGTGAGGTTGAGGCCGAAGTGCAGGTCGCCCAGGGGTTGCTGGAGATAGGTGATGTGCCTGGCCACATGGTAGATGCCCTCCGTTAGCAGAAGACTACTGGAGAATGTCCTGCTGGCTTCCGGCAATGGCCGCTCGGCTGAAAAACCATCGGTCGTCAGGCGGCTGCCATGCCGATCCACGACCACGATATAGTTTAAGGAGTCGGTGACCGTGCTTTCGTCCAGTATGGCCTGGATCGTTGCGTAATCCCGTTGGGCCAGGGGGGCGGTCAGGGCAGCGATGAGGACGGGGCTAATTTCCTGAGCCTGGGCCTGCACCTGATCGGACATGGCCTGGTGAAAGAGCCGCAGGCTGTTCCCGACCAGCAGGGTGAGCATGAGGAATTCCAGCCCGATCGCCAGCAAGAGCAGGCGGCCGTGGGCGGTGTGCCACAGGCGAGGCTTTTTCATTTCAGGTCGTTGATTACCCGCCTGACTTCCTCGGTAAAGACATCCATTGCCTCGAGTTCGCCTGGCCGTATCGCCCGATAGCCCCCCAGCTTGTTCTCAGTAAAATATGTTTGCGCTTTTTGTGTCCCGGCGAAGGTTGACAGCGCCGCTTCG
Source organism: Desulfobulbus propionicus DSM 2032 (assembly GCF_000186885.1). Classification (GTDB taxonomy): domain Bacteria; phylum Desulfobacterota; class Desulfobulbia; order Desulfobulbales; family Desulfobulbaceae; genus Desulfobulbus; species Desulfobulbus propionicus. Next base: position 139,248 of record NC_014972.1, read on the forward strand.
ATGGCTTGCCGATGGTCGGCTCTCCGGCTGTTTAGCAGGTACACTCGGCCCAACATGGGTTCACTCTCGGCAATGATTCGCAGCTGCTTCCGGACCTCCGGCGCAAGTCGCTGAAAATTGGCCAGCGAAACAAACCCGGCATCTGCGTCCTTTGCCAGGAGGAGTTGGGCTACGCTGTCCGCAGCGCTGACGTATCGAACGGACTGCGGTTGCACTTGGTTCTGCTTGAGCCAGTGCTGACCCCACAGGGTAACCTGGGAGGTCGGGCTCAACCCGAGTACTTTCTTGTCGTTCAGATCGGCCGGCGTATTGATGTCGCCATTCTGCAGACCAATCACCAACGACTTGAAGTCAGCCTTGTAAGTTAGAAGAGGGAGATAGCCAGCATCGAGCTGCAGCAAGCGAGCCTGCTGACCGGTGGTGACGACGAGATCGTATTCCTGGGCCAGCGCCCGTTTCGCGAATAGGTCAAAGTTGGGCGCGGTGGTTAATTCCACCGGCATGGCGAGCGATTTTTCCAGATACAGGCGAAGCGGTTCATACATCTGCAAGATAAGCCGGGGACTGCTGTGCGGCGCGATTCCGATGACAAAGTGCTCCTCGTGGGCAGAGAGACAAATGGTGGGCCCAAGAATCAGCAGAATTAAGAATAAAATTAGTTTTTTCATGCAGTTGTTTTTTTTGTTGGTATGAGAGGACATTCGCCTGGAAGGGTACACGTATCCTCCCACGAAATTGTATAGCATTCTCCTTGAGGGAAACAAGGAAAGAATGGTTCGCCCGGAGATTGAGGACGGATGATACTTGATAGAGGACGTGGAAGCGTGATCTTTGTTCATTGGCAACTCGTGGACAGGAGGGGGCTAATCTCGTGCTGAAATGTAATTCGTCGGAGATGGTGATAGCAGCATGCAAGATACCTGCCAGATTGATTGCCGGAGTCGTTTGCAGGACAATGTGTTCTGCCTCCTCCTCAGTCGCGCGACCGAGGGGAACCGTGCGCATGACCTATAGATAAAACAGACCGGACGTAGGCCCGTGTGCCGCAACGGCGCGAAGCGGTTCCAATCGGAAAATTACGAACTATCTGCTCATGTTCGTGCTTTTTCTCTTGCAGCACTCATCGAATCATCTATAAATATTTTCATTCTTCCGGCTCATTTTCAATGAGATACCCCTATTCAGGGTTTAGCTGAGCACGGTTTTCGTGTTCTTGCATTTCAGGTACGATGGCGGCGCTGTTGTTTCCGGTCGGGACGTTACATCGCTAAGGCGAACGGTCCCCTTCATCCGGCAGCAAAGCGCGCAATGGCTTGCGATTCTATTTTCTGCATCGCCTGCCCGTCAGCCTTTCCTTTTTCTTCCCGTCTATCGCTGAACTGACCTTGCCGCCGTGTTGCGGCTGACCGTTCCGGCACACTCCCTTTCCCGCACCGGCACTGACCCCTCAGTCCACCGGTTTCATCCATACCCACCCCCCCCCATCCATCGGGAGCGATCTACCATGCTCCCGGCGGAGCCATGCGTTGTCGCTCCCATTATTCTCAGGAGGCACCACCATGGCACCACTGCAGGAACAGATCCAGGCCATCAACCAGCGCTTGCGCGCCTTCGGCATCGAGGCGGTCCAGGAGATCCGCATGACTGACCGGGACGGCAAGACCATCGGTCAGGTCAAGTACGGCTACCGGCCGCAGTACGTCTTTGACAGCGTCAACGAAGTACTTGGTCCGGAGAACTGGCGCTACGAACTGACCCGCGAGGAGATCTTCGAGAACCAGGCGGTCGCCGAGGTCCGGCTTTTTGTCCGGGTTGACGGTGACTGGCTGTGCAAGGGCTCGCACAAGGGCCAGATGCAGATCGTCAAAGGCAATGTCGGCGACGCCCAGAAAGGGGCGATCACCGATGCCATCCAGAAGTGCATGTCGCTGTTGTCCATCGGCAGCGATGCCTACAAGGGCCTGCTGAAGCACGTCTTCCAACCGTCTAACAAAACGCCATCGACCCCACCCCCACCACCAACCAACCAACTTGCAGGCCCACCGCCTGTTGGCTCCGATCCCACCGTTGACCTGCCCAAGATCGCCGGCGTCACCTTCGAACACCGTCAGGGCGTGATTCTCGCCATGGGCGAGCACCTCTATGACAAGAAGGAGCTGCTCAAGGCCGCGGGCTTTCAATGGGACAAGACCGGCAAGGCCTGGCTGAAAAAAGCTGCCTGATCACCCAACCCAACCCCGGAGGGAGTGAGACCATTCCCTCGGCGGGAACCGGTGTCTCCTCCCTCATCCATTTAGGAGGAGACCACCATGTCGGACCAGATGCTCACCACCCTGCAAGCCGCCCTGCAGCAGCTTGCCAGCCAGCAGACCGCAGCCACGCTCGGCGACCGCAGCACCTATCTCGGTGCCTCGGACATCGGCGCCTGCCCGCGCAAAACCATTCTCGCTAAACGCAACGCCCCGGAGGCGGACCTGATCACCCTGTTGCGCCACCGCCGCGGCCACATGGCCGAGGAGATCGTGGCTGCCGCCTTCGCAGTCGCCGGGTTCACCAACTTCCAGCGCCAGGTCGAGGTGCGCCACACCGGCGACATCCCGGTCATGGCCCACCTGGATTTTGTGTTCGTCTCGGAGGCCCGCAAGACCATGGCCGTGCTCGAGGTGAAATCGCCGGAGAACATCCCCACCGACCCCTACGGCGCCTGGGAGACCCAGCTGTACCTGCAAATGGGACTCCTGGCCGAGAACTGTCCGGACTACACCGTGGAAAAGGGCGCCATCCTGGCGGTCAACTTCGGTGCCCAGGGCATGCGCCTGTTCAACGGCTACACGCCCCAGGCCACCATCTACCAGGGGCTGATCGACCGGGCCGGTTCCATCTGGGACCAGTACCAGCGCTACAGCGCCGGCGACCTGGCCTTCCCGGGCATGGAAGCCGGCCCGCTCTGCGGCTACTGCCCCTTTCTTCTGGACTGTCCCAAGTTCGCGGCGGAAGAGGTGCAGGAACTGAACGAGAACGTCGAGATCCTTATCGAACTGCAGCACCAGCAGCGGGACCTGGAGGCCGAGATCGGCCTGCGCAAGACCGACCTGCTGGCCATCGTCAGCCAACGCGGCCCGCTCAAGGCCCACGGCCAATTGCTCCGCCAGGCGGTGCGCACCCGCAAGGTGCTCGACACCGACCGGCTCGGACAGTTCCTCCAGGGCTACGGCCAGTCGCTCGCTGATTTCCAGAAGAGCAGCACCTACTCCTTCCTGGAGATTCGCAAGGCCGCCTGAGCCGGCCGGATCGCAACACCCCAACCCATCATCGGGGAGCCAACCTTTCCCCGTGGCGGGGAGGGGTTGGTCCCTGTTGCTCAAGGAGAACCACCATGTTGAACAAGACCATGCTGATCGGCAACCTCGGCGCGGACGTGGACATCCGCTACACCAAGAACCAGGTGGCCGTGGCCACCTTCCGGGTAGCCACCACCGAACGGTGGCGGGATGCCCAGGGCAACCCCCAGGAAGCCACCGAGTGGCACCGCATCGTGGCCTTTGCCAAGCTCGCCGAGATCTGCGGCGCCTACTTGGCCAAGGGCGCGCGGGTGTACATCGAAGGCCGCCTGCAGACCCGCAAGTGGCAGGACACGGACGGTGGCAACCGCTTCACCACGGAGATCATCGCCCGCGAGATGAAGATGCTCGGCGGCGGTGACCGCAACGCCCCGCCGGCACCGCCGGAGGAGCAGGAACCGCCCGTGAGTGACGAGGTCCCGTTCTGATCGGTCCCTTGCCCTGAGCCTGGACCCCGCAGCCGCGGGGTTCGGGCTTGCCGGGCACAGGTGGCCGTCAGGCCCCCCCAACCAGGAGAACCGTGTATGACCCAAATAACCGCACCCGCCCGGCAGGCCGCTCGCAGCAGCCTGAGCCCGGGTGATTCCCCGCGCACGCTTGAAACCATGATCCTCGATCTGCTCACCGATACCCTGCACCTGGCCCGGATCGAGGGGCTGGATGCCTGCCAGCTCGGCTCTGCCGCGATGGCCCGCTTCCTGGTCGAGATCAAGCACTCACGCAGCCACTGACACTGCGGCCACTGCTCTCGGCCCACGGTCACGGTCATCGACCTGGCCGGGGCCGGGATGCTGAACATCCGCCAGATCGTTTCCCACCACCAACCACCCATCCGGGGGAGTCTGCCCCCATGGGGATGTCTCCCCCTTTTTCAAGGAGAGACATCATGCCCGACTATCTCACCGTTCGCAGCCACGGCGTCGTCACCTACTGCGATGGCCTCATCGCCCGCATTCAGGCGGATCAGGCCGAGGCCTATCTGCTCAGCCTGGTTGGCAGCCCGGAGCATATCCAGGCCACCTCGACCCATTTCACCATGGGCGGCGCCTGCCATATCACCGGCATCGAGTCCGTACCGCTCGAGTTGGGCCGTGCCCCTGGCCCCCTCCGCTCCATCCGCGCACGCAGGATCGGCGACGTGGTCACCAGGGTGATTATCAGCGCCGATCAGTTCGCCCGCACCGCCCTGCAGACCGAAACCGTCTGTTCCGCCATTGTCTTTGGCATGGACCTGGCCGCGGTCCGGCAGCAGGCCTGGCACCGCCTGGCCAACAGCACCACCGTGGCGCTGCTACCCGAGTGGCGCGACTGGTTGTGGGACGAAGTCCTGCAGCCGGAGCGGCTCTATTCCTTTGGCAACCCGCAACGGCGGCAGGCCTGGAGGATCAGCTGGCAGGAGGAGGAGTTGGCCGAACGGGTCCGGGCCGGCGTCCGGGAGCAGGTTCTCGGCTGACCGAACCGCAGACCAATCCGAACAGGGGAAGGCAGGCCTGCCCCTGAAAGACAAGGTTGCGGCGCAGGACCACGGCCGCAATTCAAGCGAAAAAAATCCCTGACGGGGCACACGGCCCCGATGGGCTGTTGTGCCCCGTCCCCAGGAGGCACGACATGCTCTACAGCAGAGACACCAGCGGGTGCTACCAGCCCGCATCCAGGGACACCATCCTTGCCGCGGCCCGCAGGCTGAGCAGTTGTCAGCTCCGGCGCGGGGCGGCCATCACCTCACCCCTTGCCGCCAGGGAGGCCATCGGCCTCAAACTGGCCGGACTGGAACACGAATCGTTCGCCTGTCTGTTCCTCGACGGCCGCCACCAGGTGCTCGCCTGGCGGGAGCTGTTCCACGGCTCGGTCAACCGGACCACGGTCCACCCGCGCGAGATCGTCAAGGAGGCGCTGCGGCTGAACGCCGCGGCGGTCATCCTGGCGCACAACCACCCCTCGGGCAGCACCCTGCCGAGCAGTGAGGACATCGAACTGACCAAGGCGCTCACCGAGATCCTGGCGATCATCGATGTGCGCGTGCTCGATCACCTGATCGTGGGCGAAGAGATCGTCGCCCTGACCGAAACCGGCCACCATCAACCATGAAACCCGTTGGGGACAGATGCCCCGACGGGCTCGTCCCCGGCAATCAAGGAGCGAGATCATGCAACCTGTCAAACCATCCATCTACGAGCAAATCACCGGCAAGATCGTCACCGCCCTGGAGAACGGCGTCAACCCCTGGGCCAAACCCTGGCACACGGTCAGCTACGGACCGTTTCGTAATGCGCTCACCAACCGCCCGTACCGGGGCATGAACGTGCTCCTGCTCAACCTGGTGGCGCTGTCGCGGGGGCATGTCGACCCGCGCTGGCTCACCTTTCGCAATGCCGAGCAGTTGGGCGGCCATGTGCGCAAGGGCGAGAAAGGTGCGGCCATCGTCTTCTGGAAGTTCCTGCCCGCCCGGGACCGGGATGGCGAGACCGAACCGGACGCGGCCAACGATGACGAACCGGAGCGGAAACAGGTCCCCTTTGCCCGCAGCTACACGGTGTTCAACGTGGAGCAGTGCGAGGGGCTGAAGCTGCCACCGCTGGACGCGGAGGAAATGCAAGGCAGGAGAGAGGACAATGAACCGGCGGAGCGGGTGCTGGCCCTGGCGCAGCTGCAGCATGGCGGCAACAAGGCCTGTTACCTGCCCACGCCGGACCTGGTGCTCCTGCCGAACCGATCCGCGTTCGAGAACTGCGACTTCTACTACGCCACCGGCTTCCACGAGATCTGCCACTGGACCGGGCACGCGACCCGGCTGAACCGGGTGTTCGGCAGCCGCTTCGGTGACCTCGGCTATGCCTTCGAGGAACTGGTGGCCGAGATCGGCGCCGCCTTCCTCGGCGCACAGACCGGTATCCCGTTTGAGAACATGCGCCATCCGGAGTACATCCACCACTGGCTGCAGATCCTCAAGGGCGACAGCAAGGCTATCTTCACCGCCGCGGCCAAGGCCCAGCACGCCGTCGACTTTGTCCTCGACCAGGCCGGGATCGTCCCTGCCGAGGAAGAGACGCTGCCGGCGGCCGCTTGAATACCGAAAGAAAACCCGTAACAAAAACGGCTGCTCCGACCATGACGGTCGGGCAGCCGTTTTTTGTTGCGGCTTGATGGGGAAAGAAGGACAAGAAGCAGAGTCTTCGGTCAGAAGCGAAGAAACCTGTAAGTTCGTTTTCAAATGCTTTTGCACTTAACGGGTCATTGTTTACTTCGTAAGGCAACTGCATCCAAGGTTGCCTTTCACCAATTGTTCTATCATTCAGGCCGTTTTCAGATACACATAACCTATATTCGGCGTATAATGATTTTCGCTTTCCAAAAAATGGAATCATCCCGATCGCCAATGTAGCTGGTGTAATTACCATTTTATCATGCGGGTTATCAACTGACTTAGCCCCATATTGATCTATAGTCCCAGTGGAATTCATTGACAGAATAACGGATTTAAAGCGAAGCTCAATTGGAGGAACATTGACCCCCCAAGAGTCCATGATAAAACTGTCTTCTTCCACGTTTAATACAACCGGAAGCAGGCAAAATGTCATTACGTGCGGATGATCTAATTTTCCAATATGTTTGCAGCTTCACATAGTAGTTCAGGATTAGCAGCGCCAGTTTTGTATAAATAATCCAGAGCAGACCGGTTTTGTCCTCCAGAGGTAGGGTTTATCAATTCTATTTATTATTTAGTCCACATCATTTTTCAATTACGATAAAATTTTTAATTTGACGTATTGCGAAGTCTTTTTTTCAAGTCTATGAGGATATAGGGATGGACGGTTTCTAAATTAATGTGAACTGGAGTTATATGAACTTTCACCATGAACTAAAATAGATTTGCCCACTATTTCACAATTTTTTATTTATAATAGGTGTCTTACAGGCCATCTGTAAGATTATGTAGAATATTCCTTGCATTAAGCAGAACATCATCATATGTCATAATGTTTATGCGAGGGTATAAGTTATCATTAAATGATTTAAGAACTCTCAGCTGTGTACTATTCATTCCAGCCTTTCGCCCAATGACCACTACACCCTTTGGCGTGTGAATTCCAGGAAATCCGTGAGATTGAGCATAGGCAATATTGTCTTCTATCCACACAAACCAATTCAGAATTTGCCCAATTGCATGTGACAATGCACCTGATGGATGAGGGTATCCTGTACATGGTTGGTCCTGTGGTTTTTCTATTTCAACGAAAATATACTCGTCATCAAGGCGTCGTATAACAAAGTCTGTTTTCCACTCTGCCCCAAGATATTGACGATCTACTATTGAAGAAGCAAGTGGGTCAATTAATGCTGGGTTTTTTTCAAAAAACTGCTGACACTCACTCTCTGGCCTGTTTTTTGCTATCAAACTTTCAAGCTCGTCACATATCGGTTCACTAATTCTTAGCGTCCCTCTGGAAATGGCCTTAAGCACTATATCAATGCCTGATGGACCATCATCGCCCCTTTTAGCCATTTTTGAACTCATAAAAATGGCAACAAGTTTATGCCGTTGCTCTGGATCTGAAAGAAATGCATGCACAATACTTGTCAGTGCACTTTCCGCATAAGCAGGAAGGTGCTGCTGGGTACTTAAACTGGTAACGCTATTTTGAAGGTTCTCATATGCATCATCTTCGAGGTAAGCTTGAGTGAATCTAAGTATTCCGCAAATTTCATTCCATCGGGACAATGCCACCGATATCAAGATGTGCGGGACCCAGTACTCTCCCTCTAGTCCCAATTCCAGCAGTTCTCGAATGCCAGTCTCCCCATATATGACAAGCGAATAGATGCTTGGCATTTCAAGATAAAAATCATCATAAATACCAGAGGGAGCTCGGCGAGCGAGGTCTACATGTTCCAGGATTCGCTTCGGTGATGGATTTGTCAATACATCGGCAAGATCCAAGACAAACTGGCGCTCCTTTTCTTTCCACTTGCTGAGATCAAGTTTTTCTATTCTGTCTTCTGGGTTTTTCTCGGATTCGGAAGTTTTTTTTGTAATATTCCCAGCATGGTCTGTCGGCAAGGTTTCCTCCTATATCTTTACAAAACCGCGCTCTGTAGCAATTACGGGAGTCCGGTAGGTTGGGGTGAGAAACGAACCCCAACAGCATCGTTCTGTCTCGCCATAGCCTTTTTTCACTTTTGTCGATTTTGACTCCTGACGATTGAACTCACTGATTTTTACGGAGCGCAGCGGGGCAAATATCCAGTGCAGCGATTTTTTCGGCCCTTCTCTGATTCCCACAACTCGAAGGCCAATCAGACCAAAGCTTTTAGACGCCCACTTGTCCACCTGGGGTGGTCATTACTTCTCCTGCCATTCGGTTAGCGACTGCAGCAATCTCCGCTTCGGTAAGCCGATCAAGAGTCCAACCCTTTGCGAACTTTGCCGTCTCCGATTTAGGCAATTGGTCCTCTTCGAGATTTCGAATTCGAACTCGTGCGGGCATTGCAGCACCTTCGCCAACGAAGATAGCCTCCTGTTGAGCGAGATTCGGCAGTACTTTTGTCATGCCTGACAATCCATCTGGCAAGAAACGAGAGACGTGCTGTTGATCCGCTGCGTTTGTAAGCCGAAGAACGAGCCATGTGCCACATTGTGAAATCACTGTACTTTCTATATCGGCAGGGCGCTGACTCACGAGCATGAGGCCAATACCGTATTTCCGCCCTTCACGAGCTATCCTTCGGATCGCGGTTTGAGCCGCTGCATACTCAGCCTCCCCTCTGTCGGGGACATATCGATGAGCCTCTTCACACACAAAGACGACTGGATCGCGCCGTCTTTCCTCCGTTGTTTGGTAAACTTTATACTGAAACAACAGGCGAGCCAACATGGCAGCAAGTGGACCGGCGACTTCATTTGGAAGACCCGAAATATCCAAAATACGAATGTCTTGATCTACGCCTCCCTCACCTTGGATCTGTCCGACCAACTGGGCGATAATATGCTCAAGTGAATGGCTCTGTTCGTTCCACTCCTTCATCATAAACTGAATCCGCGGATCACGACGGAGCATTGATAGTTTGTCTAAAATCGATTTGAAGTCCTTTGCAAAATCACCAGGAGGAACCTTTTCTGTGTTCTGAGTATTTTTCTTCATTCGAGCTGCTTGAAGGAATTCAATGTGATTTTTGAGTTCTTCCAAACTAAAACAGCGCGGCTTATCTCGATCAAATTCGATCAGTTGTTCTATGCTGACACCAGCTTTCGGACGAGGAGTATCGGGATCACCGCCATCTGCTGGAATGGGCACGTCGTAGGTGGTCGGAGCGGGATCAACCAAATCGAATGCCACCATCCGTGCATGGGTCAACGCTTTGTAAATTACGTTGTTCTGTGAAGTTGCCTCATGCTCGGTTTTACCGATTACAAGCCGTCTGAACTCGTCAGCCGACATGAGCCAATAGGGAAGGCTTATCGGAGTTCCAGTCGTCTCTTCGTTTCCAAGCGGGTCGTAAGCACGATAAATGATCGCACGTTTCTTGAATGCGTGGCCGTATTCCCCATGCGGATCAATTATTAGAATTCTCGGGTGGCAGACTGCATCCGGTACAGGGGTGTGCTCCAGCATGCTGTGAAGCAAAGCGGCAACCGCACCAGACTTTCCCGAACCTGTTGAACCGAGCACCGCGCAATGCATGCCCAGCATTTTATCCACGTTTGCCCGACAGAGTGCATTGTCTGCTCCAACGTAATGAGCAAATGGAACGAGCGGACTATATTCTCCGTGATTCTGTTGCCCTTCAGCAGCCGAATATATCTGAGTAGTCTCCTCGCGAGTAAGCAGATGCACACTTTGACGGGGTAGCGGGTAGGTCGTCACACCTCGAACGAACCGGAGCTTTTGGTCTGCTACATTCCATATACCTTCCGCAAACAATTCGACTTCCATTAACCGTTGATCGGCATCTGGTGGAATAGGCTTTGTAATCTCAAGGAGATCCTCAGACCTCATTCTTAGTAGCGTCACGAAACCGAAGACCAAGCGCCTTCCAAAATGAACTTTTACGATGCTACCGATCTGACCGATGGGATAAACTCTCCCCTCAAAGGTTCGAGTGAGCTCCGTGACATCTCCTGATAACTCTACCCGAATGGTAGTTCCGGACACTTCGACGATGTGCCCAATCTTCAGGTCCGGAATAAGTTCAAACGTATTCATAGCGCACACGCTTCCGCTCCACAGTTTAGCATTTTGGTCACGCCAGAAAACGTCCACCAATCTCGTTTTGATCCAGAAACCGGAGGTGCTTGAGGTCCGTCTGCACCAACATACACGCCATCCTCCGAGATGACATAGACACGTTTACCCCACGGACCGGTCCTCCACCTTTCGAGATTCGGATTGAGTTTCTGAGTAAAGGAGAGAACCGTTGTTTTGTTCTCCGGACGTTGAAGCGTCAATTCAATTTCCTGGTTTATGTGCTCGTCCCCGAAGCTGTATCCACATGTTGCGAGAACATTTTCCTCCCGTGCCCCAAGTGAACGCCGGAATAGATCAAATTGGGCTGCAAATGGATCCCTCTGAGTCGCGAGGTATTTTGTGGATTGCGGGTAAATTAGAACCCGAGAAACCTTCTTTGGATAGAGATCTCCGTCGCGGACGCGCCAGACTCGGTCATCTTCTCCTAAGTGCCAGTCGATCGACCCGTGAAGTTTGATTACATGCGCACGATCTCTGAGATTTGGCTCTTCGTCGCCGTAACGATGGCTGCGATATGCGACCGCGCCGCCAGAGAAGCCGTCCCAATACGAGAAGCCTCCAAGTGAAAGGGCGTCTTCGAGGAGAGTGTCATAGTTGGTGGTAAATAATCGGACCGCTCTCCGTCGTTCTGCGATTCCAGCTTGGCTTCTATTGAAGAGGGCAGAGACGAATGCTAAATGGTCATCGATAACGACAATACGGTGCCTATCCGTCCCTATTTCCTCAGAAATTCCCCCAGGCTGAGCAGGTTTGTAACCCCATCGAATGGTCTCAGCAATCCATGTCAGAATTCTTTGGTGAAGACCATCAAGGTCATCCAATGATAGAGAAATAGCGTCGAAGGCGACCTTCTTGTCCTTTGAGCGGTCGGCGATCGCGCGGTGATCTCCGAGCTGACTCAAGATGTGCTCGATATGCGAATCGTCAGGAAGCTGGCTCTTTACGAACTCGAGAACTTTGATGTCATTCGGTTCCCCCTCGTCTTTTGCCCTCGTGAATACCCGATCGGTCAGCGGCCACATCAAAGGAATTCCAGCACCGAGGCTGATTCCTGCACCGAACAGCCACGATTGATTACTTGCTGCCAAGAGATTGTCGAGCTGGGATAGAGTGTCCTTTGTTACTGGGTCCATGTGCTTTGAATCTCCTTTTTTGTTGCAGCAGAACAAATTATTGTCCGGTTTCCAGCTATCATTCAGCTTTTCTGGATTATCCGTTCGTGATTGATGGATTTTGGGTTTGGCCTAACTGGACACCGGCGGCACTCTCGGTGAGCTGCCGCTTCCAGGTCGTGATCTGGGTCGGATGGACCTCGTAGTGCTGCGCCAATTCGCCGAGAGTCTTCTCACCGACAATGGCTTCCAGAGCCACCTTCGCCTTGAAGGCCGCTGAATGGTTCCGTCTCGTTCCTTTTGCCATGTTCTGCTCCTTATTGTGCCCTTCACAGGGCGTTACGGGTAGCAGATTTTCCACTTAACGGCTTGTCCAATTTTCCGCAGCCACCTCTCAGGCGCAGCGCATTCATAATGACGCTGACCGAGGATAGAGACATGGCCGCCGCGGCAAAAATCGGGCTCAGGAGTATTCCGAAAAACGGGTACAAAAGACCTGCCGCGACAGGAACACCGACCGAGTTGTACACGAAGGCGAAAAACAGGTTCTGCCGGATATTGCGCATCGTTGCGAGAGAAAGCTGCCGCGCTTCCACAAGACCCATTAGGTCCCCTCGCAACAGCGTGATACCGGCACTTTCGATGGCGACATCGGTCCCCGTACCCATGGCCACGCCCACATCCGCCGTGGCCAGAGCCGGAGCATCGTTGACCCCGTCACCGGCCATGACCACCACGCGCCCCTCGTCCTTCAGGCGCTGAACAACCTTTCCTTTGTCTTCGGGCAAGACTTCCGCTTCAACGGCATCAATAGGCAGTTTGCGGGCAACCGCTTCCGCCGAAGTGCGGTTGTCGCCGGTGAGCATGACCACCCGGATGCCCTCTTTTTGCAGGGCGGCAAGGGCCGCTTCCGTGGTTGCCTTGACCGGATCGGCAATGGCAAGCAGGCCGCAGACCTTGCCGTTCACTGCGGCAAAGATCACCGTGGCCCCGTCCCTTCGCAGTTCGTCGGCCGCATCCGCAAAGTCTGCCGTCTCGACTCCTTCCGCTTCCATCAACAGGCGATTGCCAAGCAGCACCCGCTGACCTTCAATGCTTCCGGTCACCCCCTTGCCGTTCGGGGAATCAAAGTCCTCGGCATCCGGTAAGGTCAGCTCCATGGCATCGGCCTTTTCGAGAATGGCGTGGGCCAGCGGGTGCTCACTGCCCTTCTCCAGGCCGCCGGCAAGCCGCATCAATTCTTCCTCGCTGAACCCCTCGGCCGGAACAAGCGTGGTGACCCGGGGCTTGCCCTCGGTCAGGGTACCGGTTTTGTCCACCACCACGGTATCCACCTTTTCCATGCGCTCCAGGGCTTCCGCGTCGCGGATGAGAACACCGCTCTGGGCGCCTCGCCCGACACCGACCATGATGGACATGGGCGTTGCCAGCCCCAACGCACACGGGCAGGCGATGATCAGTACGCTCACCGCAGCGATCAGGCCGAAGGTCATGGCCGGTGTCGGGCCGAACAACGACCAGGCGAAAAAGGCGATGAGGGCGATCACGATCACGGCCGGCACAAAGTACCCCGCCACCTTGTCGGCCACCCCCTGGATCGGTGCGCGGCTGCGCTGGGCACTGGCCACCATCTGCACGATCTGGGACAGCATGGTGTCCTTGCCGACCTTGTCGGCCCGCATGAGAAAGCTGCCCTGCTGGTTGATGCTGCCGCCGATCACATGGTCGCCGGATTTCTTGCCGACCGCCAGGGGCTCACCGGTCACCATGGATTCATCCACATGGGAGCTGCCTTCAAGCACCTCGCCGTCCAGCGGCACCTTGTCTCCCGGGCGAACCCGCAGGCGATCGCCGACCTTGACCTGATCCAGCGGGACATCGGCCTCGCCGCCCTGGTCATCCAGTTTCCTGGCCATCGCCGGGGCGAGGTCCAAGAGAGCCCTGATGGCGCCGGAGGTTTTCTCGCGCGCCCGCAACTCCAGCACCTGCCCAAGCAGCACCAGGACCACGATGACCGCTGCAGACTCGAAATACACGGCAACCGAACCACCGTCCTGCCGGAAGGCATCCGGGAAGACCTGCGGCGCCAGGGTGGCCACCAGGCTGTAGATCAGGGCGACACCGGTGCCGAGGGCAATCAGCGTGAACATGTTCAGATGCCGATTGACCACGGATTTCCAGGCCCGGACAAAGAAGGGCCAACCGCACCAGAGTACGACCGGCGTCGCCAGCACCAGTTGAATCCAGTTGGACAGTTGTGGGGCCACAATGTGCCCGAGCCCGGTGAGATGGCTGCCCATTTCAAGCACCAGGACCGGCAGGGCCAGGACCAGTCCGATCCGTAATCGGCGCGTCATGTCCTCGAGTTCCGCGGATGGCTCGTCATCCAGGCTCACCTGCTCCGGTTCCAGGGCCATGCCGCAGATGGGGCAATCACCGGGGCCCTGTTGGCGAATTTCCGGATGCATGGGGCAGGTGTACATGGCATCCGGCGCCACCGGTTTTTCTCGCTTCTGCTCGTCACCGAGGTACTGCTCCGGGTTTGCATCGAAGCGGGACTTGCAGCCTGAGGAGCAGAAGTACCAGGTTGTGCCACCGTGCTGGCTTCTCTGTTCCGCGGTATGCGGGTCCACCGACATGCCGCAGACCGGGTCCTTGACGGCGTGTTCGCCGGAAGTTTCGTGGTCGTGATGGTCGTGATGGTTGTGGTGACCGTCGTGTCGGTGGTCAGCCATTGTGACCTCCCCTCTTGTCTGCCGGCCAGTCGGCAAAAGCGATGAAATAGAGGAGAACGAGGTTGGCAAAGGGAACCACGGCCAGCAGGCCCAGCCATCCGGGGAAACCTGTCCGCCGGCAAATACGCCAGGCAGGCACCACCACCGCGATGGCAATCACCAGCATCCACAGCCAGTGCCCGGCCCACATGGTGTTTCCATACAGCATCATGTTGTTTCGTAACATTGTCCTGTCCTCCATGTCTCGAATGCTCGTTCCTGGTGACGACGGACATGAGAATTCTTGTGCCCGGTTTTTGTGGCGTCTGCGGTCCAACTCAGGAACAACGGTTAGGCAATCCTGACTCCCACGAGCCCGAAAATCGGCACGCCTCCGATTTTCAGGCCTCCTGTGCAGGATACCACACCTTGGTTCATTCGGCTGCCGAGCGGATTGATCAGAAACGTTGCCTGAACCAGGAATGCCCGGAGAATCGGAATTACAACTCTGCAGCCTTGGGAAAGAGGATGTTGTTCTCGAGGTGCACGTGCTTGTGCAGGTCGTCCTCGAATTCATTGAGTTTTTGATAGGTGACCATAAAGGTGTTGCAGGCATCGCTCGGGATGGCGTAGTCCTTGGCCAGCTGGCGGATGGCGTGGACAGCCTCGCCGACCTCTTCATGTTCCCGGTGCAGCCGCTCCAGGGAAGTGCGAATGGTTTCCCTATCCCCGGCCGCCGGTTCGAGGCCGGAGGCACTGGCCGCCTCCGCCCGCTTGACTGCCGGAAAGAAGACCTCCTCCTCTTCCTTGAGATGGGCGGTCAGGTCAGCGGCGATCCTGGCGAAGAGATCGGCTATCTCCAGCACCTCGGGATGGTTGGCGCCATGCACCCCGGCTATCTTGCGGGCATAGGCCGCGATCTGCTCGTCATTCTCCCGCAGATACACGTGGTGGGTGTTGACGATGTAGTCGGCGAGAAACGAGAGCGACCAGGCGCCGTAGTTTTCACTGCGGTTGCCTGGCTCGTTCTGCACCGCTTCCAATTCCCGCATGATGAGCGCCAGATCGAGCCCGATCTGGGCGCAGGCCGTTGCCAGCGGGATCTTGCCGCCGCAGCAGAAATCGATGCCCCTGGCTTCGAACACCTTGGCTGTCCGGTAATCGGCGGCGACAATGGAGCCGATGGTGGCTGTTTCAATGGGTGTGGGGAGCATGGTGACCTCCTGGTGCAGGTGGTGCTTGATCGCTCGGCGATGGCGAATCAGTGGATCGCTGGTGTGATCCGCAGGTGCCGTGCGCGTGGTGGGCTGAGCGCTCAAAGAGACGCCCTATTGTTGTCTACCACGTTGAAGGATGCGAGTCAAGGTGACCCATGGAGGCGTCATGTTCGGTCAATATACCGGAATAAAAAACATTATTCAGTTGCCCCGTAGCCTCTAGAGAGGCGGGTTCCCAGCCGCTTGGTCTTGGTTCCTTGTCATTGGGTGTGGATGTGGAGTAAGAGGGATCACTGTCCAGCGGGGTGCTGGAAGCAAGGAGGACGAGCGAAGCCGCCTTCGAGGTATCTTTTTGATACGCTTAAAAAAAACAAAGAACGGAGTACGGACATGGAACTGAAAGAAAACCAGGCGGCCCTGATCCTCCAGGCCTCGGCCGAAGGGGAAATCACCGTGGATGTGCAGGCGCTGAACCTGCAGGGCTTTGCCAGCGCCCTGTGTCATGCGCTCGCCATGAAGCTCATGAACGACGAGCAGCTGCAGGGCGAACTGATGGACATGCTGGAGGCGGAGGAAAAGCCCGAGAAACCGGCAGACTGATTGCCCCGTTTTCTCGATAATCCAGCCCGGAGGCCATGATCTGACTCCGGGCTTCTCCGCGTCACCTTCCTCGATGCCTGGCCGGATTCCTTTGGATTCACTGGCCGCGATCGCATGGAATCCTTGACTGCCAACGCACTCAGTCGTCGGTGGGCGGCTCGAGGGGCCCCAACTCGGGATCGATTTTAGGGTAATCGCAGGCGCCTCGGGCAAACTGGAGAATCAGCCCGGACTGCTTGTGGCGCTTGAGGGCCGAGGCAACGGCGTCACGACTGGCGAGATCCTTGAAGTGGTTCGGAGTGAATACCACCCCCTGCCATGGCCCTGGATGCGACTAACTACTTTGTTATCGATATTTTTTTCGATGTTTCCATGGGGTTCCTGACACAAATAGACACACTTTTTTGTGTCAAGAATGACGCCGTGGCGACTGGTTTGCCCACTTCCTTACCCTGTGCATCAACTCAGCCAGCGAATGCCGCGAGGCAATTGCACCTTCCTGCCGATGCCGTGGAGGTGTGGCCGGAATCGTTGGCAAATTTTTTGATCAGGAACCTTTGCCAGCGCTCTACGCTTCATTCGCTCGGGAAATGAAGCTCATGCACGATGCGCAACTGCAGGACGAACTGATGGACACGCTGGAGGCGGGTGAGCAACCCGAGAAAACGGCGGAATGATTACCCGTTGCCCCGATAATCTTGCCCGGAGACCAGGACTTGGCTCCGGGCTTTCTCCAGTGGTCGGTTGAGAAACGGCCCCTTTGATGCTGGCTGAGGTTCGCTAGTAAAGAGAGACCGTTACAGGACAGGATCTGCTGCCAACCATTTAATGGGCATCACCGCCGTGATGGGCCGCCTCGCTTTTGATCAGGCCGTGCAAACCTTCCACGTAATGGGTGAAACCTACATAGGATTCGACAAACTCACGACCTGACGCAACACTGTCTTTCGCATGTTGCTGCTTCTCGTGGGCCTGGGTGAATTTCTCACGAATGCCCTTGGCCATGGCGCCGGTCAGCACCTCAACCAGTTTATCGACCGAGCCGCTCGCCAAGGCTTGGTCGGCCAGCGCGACGGCCGGGTCAACCGCTGTCCCCGGTTTCAGCCCGGTATAAGGCGCTCCTTCACCGGCGCGATGGATGCGCACCAGGGTTTCAAAAAAGTACATGTCGGCCAAAGCTTTGGCCTCGGTGCTCTGCTTGCGTACTACCTGAGCCTGATCGTACGCGGCGCGAACAACCTTTTCATCCTCAGCAGATACCCATTTGAGGATCGGGGTGATGTCGCCTTGATCCAAGGCTGTCCGTGCGTCAGCGATGACCGGTCCGTCAAGGGTATCACAATGAGCCCTGGCTTGTCCGGGCAGCGTCACCGCCCCCGCAAGCAGGAAAATGGTCGAAACCAGTGCCATTGATTTTTTTACTTGTCTGTTCATGGGCTTTCTCCTTTGGGTGTTCTAACGCCGGTGGCCCCATGCCCCCGGTCAGCGTGATGCAGCTTTTAGAAAGAGGATGTTCTCGAGGTAAATATCCTTGTGCAGGTCGTCTTCAAGCGCAGTTAGTTGCTACTTGGTGAGGGGGGGTATAGAGACCTCCTGCTGGTGCGAAGAGTGTTCGACCGCTTCGCAGTCACTACCATCAGGGCCGTTGGCAGGGCTCGGAGAGGAAAATGGTGGCCGTCTTTTCTTTGAACCAGTGGACTGTTGAATTAGCCCGCAGGTGCCGTGCGCCTTCTGAACTGAGCGCCCAGGGCAACGCTCTGTAATTGTCTACCACGTTGAAGGATACGAGTCAAGGTGACCCATGACGACACTCTGTTCAGTCAATATTGCGGAATAATGAATATTGTTGGCTGTTCCCAGTGTCTCTGGATGGCCGGGTTCCCAGCCTCATTTGCTTGGTTCCTTGTCATCGGGAGTGGATATCGGGAGAGGATACGGTGTACGAGAGATCGCTGTCCAACGTGGTGCTGGCGACGAGGGCTGGACGAGAGAAGTGGCTTTGAAGTTATCTCGTTGATAAATGTATAAAAAAAACAAAAATTGAAGCAGAGCGCAGACATGGATCTGAAAGAAAACCAGGCAGCCCTGATCCTCGAGGCCTCGTCCGATGGGGAAGTCACCGTGGATGTGCAGGCGCAGAACCTGCAGGGCTTTGCAATCGCCCTGTGTCATGCGCTCGCCATTAAGCTCGTGAACGACGAGCAGCTGCAGGGCGAACTCATGGCCATGGTGGAAGCGGGAGAGCAACCCGAGAAACCGGCGGAGTAATTGCCCGTTGACCCGATCATCCTGCCTGGAGACCATGACTTGGCTCCGGGCTTTTTTTGTGGCAGCGGAGCGGTTGGCGATGGGGGGCTGGGGGATTCCCCTAGTAAGCGACCCGAGGGAGCATCGGCCAAGCGGGGTGTGGGTGAGGATCAAAGGACGAAGAGCTAAGGTCGGTGTGACGGGTGCTCCCCGGAATCTCCTCTTCTCGGCCGTAGTTGAGACCGCTTTGGCGGTGGCGGCGAGGCCGTGGTGCGAGCGAGATCGCAGCGGAAGGCGCAGTTTTACCTGGCCTGGCGGTAAGAGGCATAGTGGCGCAGCACCCTGGCCACATAGGTTCTGGTTTCGGGGATGTTGGGGATGGCGTCTTTGACCCGGCCCGGGCCGGCGTTGTAGGCGGCCAGGCTGAGGGCCACGTTGCCGTCGTAGCTGTCGAGCAGGGTACGCAGGTACCTGGTGCCGCCGGTGACGTTTTCCAGGGGATCGAGCGGGTTGGCCACCCGAAGTTCCCGGGCTGTGGCCGGCATGAGCTGCATCAGGCCCAGGGCGCCCCTGGCGGACACGGCTTCGGGATCGAAGTTCGATTCCGTCTTGATCACCGCCTTGACGAGCAGCGGATCGACCCCGTGTTCCGTGGCAACAGACTCGATGGAGTCCTGCAGCGACCTGGCGGCCGGATGGTCGTTAGCCCGCGAGACGGTCGCCTTTGCCAATGCGTTCGGTCTGCCGGACAGGGAGTGCGGCCGTGGTCGTCGCGTCGAGCATCCAGGTTGGTGGGGAAGATTGTTCCTGGCCGGCACATAGTGGATTGCTCCGTTCCTGTCCATGGAGGCACAGACCGTTGCGGGTGCCTGGGCAGGCCAGAGGAGGGTGGCGACGAGCAGGAGCACCACAGGAACAAGGCCTCGCGTCTGCCACTCGCCCGTCTGCCAACCGGGGCCACCCTGCCTCTGCCTGGCCGTGCCCGGACCTTCTGCTGATTTGACTTTTTGTCGAAAAGTGCTAAGCATTCGCCATCGACAAAGGCTCGACCCGTGAACAGGTCAGGAGCCCGCTGGTTTGCCCAATCGCTGGGGAGGAGAGGCTATGGCTGCCGATGCCAACTGGACCACCATCTGCCCGCATTGCGGTGCTGCCTCCGAGGACGATGCCATCTGCCGAGCATGCGGCAAGTTGCTGGACGAGTCGCAGCCGATACGACCTTTTTCCGCAAGGCGCGTCATCGACAAGGTAGTAGCGTCCTGGAGTTCGCACCCCACACCTCTCGGCGGGCATCCTTTTCCTTTTATTGAAGAAGAGCCTGAAGTTTGTCCGTCTTGGCGCATGTATCAGGGCAATATCTATCATTGGGATAAGTAAGCTGTTTTTTCATGACAGAACGGTTCACTTCTTCTTGTGGATTTCAATCACAGGACCGGGCTGACTGTCCTCAGGCCCTGACACTCGCTCTGCCGGGGCTGTAAAAAAGCCCTCGGAGGTCGGCCTTTTCCCCTCACTGTCCACCACCCCCTTGAAGACCTTGCCAACGCCCTCGGCCGCCATGCCCTTGGCGTTGGTTCGTATCCTGCCCCTGCCCGACTCCTCGTACCGGTTGACGCTGCGCAGACTGTCCGCGTCAGTGATGGTTTGTTTCCCATTGGGCTCACGCATCGGCACCGGATGCGGTTCCTTGCCCTGCAGGTTCCCCTCGTTGATCCAGCCGGTCTTGGCGGTAGCGGTCCCGGCCGCCTGCTCGACATATCCCTTCATCATCTCCTGATCGTGCATCCGGCCCCTGGCCTGCTGGATGGCACTCTGCACCTCCGCACCGGTGGAACCCCAACCGTAACCGTGGCCGCTGACAAAGCCGCTGACGATATCCTGCATGGTGTTGACGCCGGCCGGGCCTTGCCGGGTAACATAGCTGTTGAAGTCGCTGATGGTCTTGCGGATCGTTTCCGGGGTCTCCTCGCCGTAGCGTTCCCGGGCGTAGTTCCTGATGAGGGCGGTGGTCAAGTCCGCACCGTAGGACTCCTGCGCGCGGTTGATCTCCCGAGCCTCGTCGAGGATGGAGTAGGCCTCGGTGGCGCCGATGCGCTTGGCCACGTTGGCCAGGTAATCCAGGCCACGGCCATCGCTGAAAGTCTGCGCCACTGCCTCGGAGCGGACCCTGGCTTCGTCGCGGGCAAAGGCCTTGGCCGTGTCTTCGGAGACATTGAAACTGACTCGTTCACCATCACCCCCTATGACTGTCAATTGGCCGCTGGCGCCAAGGTTTGCTCCAATGATTTTGCCTCCGACACCCAACGCGCTTTGTAGTTGGGTTCTTTGGATTTCATCCAGCGAGTGCATAAAACTCGACTGATCGTTGAACGCCCGCCGCCAGTTGCTGGAGAGGCTGTTGTTGAGCGTATCGCCGTAGCTGCGGTTGACCCCGCCGGAGAGGCTGTCGCGCTGCACCTGCTGCCAGAGCATGCCCCAGTTGCTGTCGCTGCCGAGACTGTGGGCGGCACCGACCACCTTCTGACGCACGGCCATGGCCCCCACCCGCACCGGGTCGAGGCCATGCACCGAGGCCTGGGTGGTGGTGTGGTGGCCCGCGCTGTCCACCGCATAGGCGGCCTTGCCCGCGGCCAGGGTGTCCTCCCGGGTGCCGGCGCCGCCCGCCCCGCGCAGGATGACGCTGGAGGAGCCATCCGCATTGACCCGCTCCGCCCGTGAACGGGTGAGGCTGCCATCCGGCCCGGTGGCGACACTCACCGGTCCGCTGGCCGTGCCCACCTGCTGGTTGGCCGAGGCCATCATGGTGGCGAACTCGCCCTGGGAGGCGCCCGCGGGCACCTCACCGGACTGCTGCAGACTGGCGCGGGCGTTCATGGCCGCGGTGTGGCTGCCCACGGATTTGTGCAGGCTCCAGGCCGAAGCCGCGGCGAGGTTGGCGAACCGGTGCTCGGCCATGCCGTCCAGCAGACCGGCGGCGCGGACCTGCTGCTGCATCGCCCCGGAGAGACCCTCCGGGGTGAGCAGCCCGCCGGCATGACTGCCCGCGCCCTGGACAATGGCGCTCAGGTTGCCGGCCAGCATGGCCAGGGCATGGCCGCCGAACCGGATGAGCATCATCGAGAACAGGCTGGCGAGCATGATGCCGGCGGAGCGGATCACCCCGAACATGGCCAGCATCTTGGTCGAGACCGAGGGCAGGGCGGCCAGGGCGTACACTCCCAGGTTCGACTGGCGCACCTCCTCGAACCCGCGCGCGGCATAGTCCATGGCCGCGCCGTGGATCACCGCGTCGGTAACACCCCAGGTGGAGAGGAACACGAAAAAGCCGAGCAGGACCGAGGCGGCCTTGCCAACGATCGGCGTGGGCAGGAACAGCACCAGGAAGGGGATCACGCCGATGGCGATGGCGGTCAGTATTGCGCGGATCACCGGGATCCACTCGTTCATGGTCAGGCCGACACCGAGACCGGAGGCGGTAATCCTCCGGTCGCTCTCCATGAGCACCGCAGTCTCGGGATCGTCCTGAAAGTAGAAGCTGTAGAGGATCTCGGCGATCTGCCGCTGCTGCAGGAGCCGCTCCGGCGGCACGGCCGTGCCGGTGGCAAAGGTCATGGTCGCGTTGATCAGGTTGCGGCAGGTGGTCAGCTCGGCGCTGTTGTCCGGATCGAAGTAGGCCTTGCTGCAGACCTTGCGGATCGCCTCGCCATAGTTGCTGGTGGCGGCGTACAGGGGCCGCAGCTGGTTCCAGGCCTGGGTGCAGCTCATGGTGGCGCCCTCGGGGTGGGCACTGTCGTAATAGACCGTGAACACGGAGGGGTTGACCGCCTGGCTGAGGTTCGCGAGAAAATCGGTACTCGTGTTGCGCAGGTCGTCAAGCGACAGGGTGGTGCCCGGCCGCATGAGTTCGAAGGTGACGCAGTCCTTGACGTAGCGGATCATGGAGGTGCGGGCGTGGTTATTCTTGGGCGTGGAGCCCTTGACCGCTTCCAGGGCCTTGAAGCCGATGCCGCCGGCGGTGCGGCTGTAGGCGGCATCGGGTGCGGCCGCGGTGTCTATGATGTCGACGAGGCCGCGCTCGATCAGGTTGAGGGCGCCGGCGGTGAAGACAATGGCGTCCGGCAGGTCGCCCACGGTCTGGAACCGGTTGAGCACCGGGTCGTAGACGGTGAGGCTGCCCTTGGGCACGAACACGGCCAGGTAGACGACCGCGCCGAACAGGACCGGCACGGTCCAGGTGAGCGGGATGACCCGCGCGCCGGTGGCGGCCCGGGCGATCCAGGCGCCCGAACCAGCGAGTACACCCATGATGGTCATCACCGTGATCAGTCCCTGGTAGCCGGCATCGCTGAAGATGAGGGCAACCCGGGTGAACGCCTGGACAATGGGGTTGAAGCCGCCGTAGGTGTAGTACTCCATGTCCAGGGCCAGGGCGGCCTCGGGTGGCAGGAGAAGCGCCAGCAGAAACAGAGCAATTGTCTTGTGCATCATGATTGTCACTGGGCCTGCACCCGGTCGGCCAGGTCCTTGCCGTAGCGCCGGGTGATCTCGGCGGCCATCTGGGACTCCAGCCGCTGCATGTGGTTGAGATAGGTGACGATGGTGTTCATCTCGCCCGCAGCGGCGATGTAGCTGGTCTTGGCAGCCTCCTTGAGCGAGCGGATGCGCCGGAGCATGAGGGTGAGCCCCTGGTCGGCGTGCTCAGCAAAGAGCACGGCCGCGCATTGCTCCGGTCCCTGGCCGCCGGCGGGACCGGCCTTCTTCTCGAGCACCTCCTTGGCCTTGGCGCCGATGGCCTCGCCGCGGACGTAGAGGTCGGAGAGCATCTGCAGGCTGTAGGCCTTGGCGGTGATGTCGGCCAGCCCGGGGATGACCGCGTCACGGGTACCGGTGCCCACGGCGGTCTTGAGGATGGGCAGGGGCGCAAGCGGGTTGCCCTCGATGAAAGTCTGCTCGACCGCGCTCAGGCTGCCCTTGGCGGCCAACTTGTCGGCGATGGTGTTCAGTTTGCTGGTCACCGACTCGACCAGGTCGCGGCCCGCGTCGGTGATCCGGCTGCAACCACCGGTGGCGCTCTTGGCATAGACCTCACCGTCGGTGAAGGCCTCCAGGTCGTCCGGGTTGTTCTGGGCGCAGGGCGGGATGGTGGCGACCCGGTAACCGTTGGCCGCCCCTTCGAGCTGGATATCACCCACCAGGCCGCGGAGCAGGTTGACGTGGCTGGTCGGGATGGACAGGCGGCTGCCGACGTTCGCCAACAGCGAACCGCCGGAGAGGAAGATGGCGCGGATGTCGGCGTTGCAGCCACTGGTCACGGCGGCCAGGTCCGCGGGCTTGGGCTGATTGTTGTTGGCCCGGTCCTCCTTGGTGAGGATGTCCCACATCTCGGCCGTGCCGCTCACCAGCTTGTTCTCCTTGATGGCCGTGCCGAGCCGCTCGCGCATCACCTCGGTGGAGTGGAAGCCGTTTCCGTCGGCCACGATCCCGACCAGTTCCTTGGCCGCGGCGCACTCGTCGATCTGCATGGAGTTGAGCTTGTCGGCCAGGGCCTCGAAGTTCTTGATGGTGTTCGAGCACTGCTCACACAGGGTCTTCAGGGCCAGGTCAAAGGCCACGGCCGAGGCGTTGGTGAGGATGGCCTGGAGCTTGTCCACCAGGTAGTCGGTGTTCATGAAGCTGAACCCGCCCATGAACACGTCGATACCGCCGCAACCGCTCTTGATGCGCGGCATCTCCACGGTGACCGGGTACTCGGCGGTGCTCCGCCAGCGGCCGGAGAAGCTGCCGCCGGCGTAGTAACCACGCTGCTGACCGCTGAGGTAATCGGGACTGGTGGTGGCCTGCTGCTGCAGCCAGTCGTCGACCCAGCCGGCATGGGCAGCCGGGGCCAGCAGGAGCGCGAGGACAAGGGGAGTGATGAGCAATCGCATGGCGTCCTCCGTTGGAATCAGGGGGTGACAGACCCCTTCCAGGGCGCTGGGGTGTTGAGGATCGCGGCCGGGTCCAGGGCGCTGCCCTTTTGGAACTCGTAGGTGGTGAACGAGTCCGGCCCGGTGTCGCCGCGCAGGAAGCGGATTGCCTGGGCGAGTTTGCGCTCGATCTCGGGCAGGGTGACCACGCCGGTGGCAATGGCCATGGACTCCTGACGGTCCTGGCGGATGAGCAGCAGGGTCGGGGTGACACTCACCTTGAAGCGCAGGGCCAGGTCTGGTTGAGCGGTGAGGTCCACCGGCCGCACCTGCCAGCCGTGGCGGTCGACGAAGTGGGCGAGGATCTCGGCCTGCTGGGTGCAGAACCCGCAACCCGGGGCGACGAAGAACAGCAGGGCGTGATCAGTGCGGGCCGTGTCGATGGTCCGGCTGATCTCGTCCTGCTGCAGCCGCACCCGCGCGGCCACGCCCGGGGTGGAGACCGGGTACACCTGGTTGAGGGTAAACAGGTCGGCCCGTTTCTGGGTGACGTACTGGGTGGCGTTGGCATAGGCCAGGGCCTTGCGCCGGGCGATATCCTGGATGGACAGGTACTCGAGGATGTTTTGTTCGGTCGGGTACTGGACCGCCTTTTTCTGCAGGCCGTTGAGCAGTTGCTGGAAGTCGTCCGGATACAGAGTCCACAGTTCCTCGGTGGAGTAGTTGGCGAGGGAGACATCGCGGGATACAGACTGCACCGATGGCACCGGTTGGTCCGGAGGTTGTTCCACCTCCGGTTCGGCCGGCGGATCCTCGTACCAGAACCAGCCGTGCTTGCTCTGGTCGTAGAACCCTGGCGTGTCTGCTGAGGACCGGTTGTCACCCCAGGCGAGCGTGGCCACCAGGACCAGCGCGCAGCAGAGGCTACCAGAGCGGCAGGGCCTGATGGAGGATCTCGCGTGCATCGACAAAACCAAAATACCTGCTGTCATAACTGCGGGGATGGGTGCCGACGAGGAACAGCTGTCCAGTCGGCACCGGACCGTTGTGGGTGAACCGCGGCAGCGGCCGCCCCTGGTTGTCGGTGGCAAGGGCCTGACCAAGCGGCCGGCCGTCGCAGGTGAACCGGTGTTCCGCGTCCACTTGCAGCCACCCGCCCGGCCGGCAGCCGACCCGCTTGATCATCCGTTCCCGGTTCGCGTTCAGTCCCTGGCGGACCTGGGCCAGGTCGCGGTGGCGGAACACCAGGTAGTCGCCGGTCTCGATCTGTGCGGGCACCGGCCGGAGCAGGAAAACCCGGTGATCGAGGGATGCGCTGGTGGCCACGGTGATCTGTCCGGGCAGCCAACTACCTAGCAGGCAGCTGGCGAGCACTATCAGGGCCACCACCCGCTCGTGGCGGTTCAGTCGCCAGTCACGGTCAGGGGATGCGGAGTTCGGGTTCGCGGCCATTTTTGAGCACCACCTCCTTGAGGAGGATCGTGCGGTTGGGCGGCTGCGCCCGGAACACCTGCTCCAGCTGCTCCAGCCCCTGTTGCCACTGGGCCTCGGTGATCTCGCCATTGGCGAGCAGGGCCTGCTGGGTGCGGAGGTAGCCCTTCAGGTCAAAGGCCACCACCCGCGGCACGAACCAGCGGTCATAGGTGAACAGGCTCACTCCGGTGACCACCAGGGCAATGAGCACCACTTCCAGGTAGCCGGGCCGGACAGATTGTTTTTCTGGGACCAGTGGCGTCATTGCCCACCTCGCAGGCTGGCGATCAGGCCAGCCAGTGCCGGGCTGTCCGCCGCTTTGTGGATGCGTTCGAGCAGCACGGCCAGTTGGGCCTCGCCCTGGACGGACCAGGCGCGGCTGCCGTTGTCATAGACCAGGGTCGGGACCTCGGTGACACCGTATTGCCTGAACAGCACCGGATTGATCCGCAGGGGTACCTGCACCCGCTCGCAGCTGTTCGCGTCCGTGTCCCGGCAGGTCGGTTCCTTCTGCAGCACCCGCTGGAAGAAGCGGGTGTTGCTTGGCCAGTCGTCCAGTCCGTGCGGCAGGCCGGCGAAGACCGGGACGACTTGTTCGTCACCGAGACGGGCGGTCCCGGCCAGCAAGCGGCGGAGCGCGTCCTCCCCCATGCTGCTAGAGAGGAAGAGGTAGAGGTGCTCACTGGTCGCGAGTTGGCTCGTCTGTTGTTTTGGATCACCGGCCTGCGTGGCCTTCAACGTCTCCGCGACCTTTGCCCGCTCGCCCTGCAGCCGTTTCTGCACGGCCGGCGAGGCGAACCGTTCCATGACTTGTCGCGCCGCTGCCGTTCCGGCCGCAGCCTGGCGATTGGCGGGCAGTTCCATGGTTGTGGCCGCTGCCCTGGCCGTGTCGACCACCTTCTCCACCGCCAGACCGGCCGCCTGATCCCGGGCGGCTTCCTGCGCCTGCGCCACACCATCTTTGCTCTCCTGTTCTGTCCTGTTGCTGGCCCCGGCCGGCTGCACCGCGATCAGCAGGGCCAGGACCACCAGGCCTACTCGCAGCAGGTGCAGCATCGCTGCCTCCGGTAAACGACCCAGAGGAACTCGTCGTTCGGGCCGAGTTCGCCCATGAACGGCGGGTTGGCGCCGGCGTCCCAGGTCGCGGTGGCCCGGCCGATGGGGTGCACCCCGCGGATGGACGGCCGGGCCAGGTTCATCTTGTAGTGGCTCTTCACCCATACCGGCGTGTACGCGCAGCCGCACTCGGGTGCGGGGTCGCAGATGAGGCCGATGCGGTTGAGCTTGTAGAGCATCCGGTAGGCCGCGGTGGCATTGGCCTGAACGATGTTGTCATTGTCGACGTGGCCGGTCATGGGGTAGGTCAGGCCGCCGCTGCCCAGGCACCAGGGCATGGCGTCGAGTGGCCAGCCGGCGTTGGCCGCCACCGCGTCCGCGGTGCAGGCCAGCACCATGGCCTTGTTGGCAAAGAGCGCGGCCTCGGGCGTGAGCAGGGCCGCCAGTTCGTCGCTCTGCCAGAGCGGATCGAACTCGCTCCACCAGGTACCGTAGTCATCGCGGGCACAGAGCCCGACCATGAGCGGCAGGAGGAAGGCGTGCGCCTGGGCAAAGGTCGACTCGTTGGCCACGTCCACCGCGTCCGAGCTTTTGTTCTTGCCGCCCAGCTCATCGAGCAGCCCCCCACCCACCGACTGGCCGAGCATGGCCGAGTAGAAGGCCACCGAGGAGGTGTCGAGCAGCAGGAAGGGCTCCCAGTAGCTGACCACCAAGCCCGGCTCGACAAAGATCGGCGGTGGCCGCGGGCAGACGCAGACCCCCTCGATGGTGAACTCGATCTCCTCCCAGTGGATGTCGGTGAGCGGGTTGAACGGCACACCGGTCTTGGCCAGCGCGGGGACCGCGGTCAGCAGCAGGACCGTCAGAAGGAAACGTTTACCGGGGGCGACCAAGGGACACCTCCCGGATGACGAGTTGACTGTCCTGCTCGACCACAATTGACGGCACGGCCCGCAGTTGCAGACGCTGGGCGATGTCCTCGGTCAGGTAGACGACCGGCCGGACCAGTTCATCACGCAGCGTTGCGGCCAGACCGCCGCTCAGCAGGAGCAGCACCCGGTGGTTCGCGCCATAGGGCGAGCCCTTGAACCAGGACACCTGCTCCGAGTCGCTGCCGTCGATGACCACCAGCGCCCCGGACAGGGAGACGTACCGCAGCGGGTTGAAGGTAAAGCCGGCCGGGTAGTGGATGGTGCCCTGCGCATCGACCAGGTCCTGCTCCAGGGTGTGGGTCAGATCCACCATCGTGGTCGTGTCCTTCGTTGCCCGCGGCAGGACGTGCAGGTTGGCCGGCTGATACCGTGCCTGGGCACTGCGCAGCTGCTCCACACCAACGTTGACCGCACGCTGCCGCAGTTCTTCGGCCAAATCAGATTCGATGACAGCCGAGGTCGGCCCGACCGGTTCCAACTGCACGATCTCCCCGGCACGGGCCAGCGGCAGACAGGCCAGTAACAGGGTGCCACTGGCAAGCAACAGGGTGACAGTCAGCATCTCAAAGCGCACCATCAGCCCTTCGCGCGACCATCTCCAGGATGGCCTCGTGATAGCTGGCCCCTGCCTGCACCATCCGCTCGATCTCGGCGATCTCGGTGGGCTTGGAGGTGTAGATGAAGTAGTCGTAGTCGTTGACCACCAGCCGGGCGACACCCAGGCCAAAGGGCGTGTCGAGGAAGATCTCCGAGTACTGGGGCGGGTTCGATTTGACGCTCCGCAGCAACTGGAGGACAAAGTCGTCGTAGTCGATCAGCCCCTGCTTGCGCGCCTGGTCGAAGTCCGAGGATTCGAGATAGATCTTGAAGGCCGAGTTGCCGTTCACCACCCGGCCGACCTCGCCGAAGCTGTCCAGGTCGAGTATCGACTGGGTGATGATCATGAAGCTGCCGTTGTACTTGCGCGCCCGCCGGTAGCCCTCGTTGACCACCGGAGCGAGCATGGCCGCCTTGCCCAGGAACTGCCAGGCCTCGTCGAAGATGATCAGCCGCGAGCGGGACCGGTCCGAGAGGTAGAGATCCTGGGTGACCGCGTTGAGCACCAGCAGGGTCACCACCCGGTAGAGGTCAGGCTGGATTTTCAGGTTCTCCAGTTCCAGCACCACAAACGCGTCCCGGTGGATGTCAAAGGTCGAGGGACCGACAAAGAACCGGCCGTGAAAGCCGTGGCTGGTGAACTCGCGGATGTTGAAGGCGAGCTTGCGCGCCACCTCGACCAGGGCCGGGTTGTCGCCCATGCTGTCGAAGTCCGCATCCGGCACGTCCGGGAAGCGGGCCAGGAAATCGTAGACCGTGTCCGCATCGGCCGCCTGGCCGCACTGTTGCCAGGCCCAGCGCACCGCGTTGCGCATCATGTTCAGCTCGGTGTCGTCGCAGCGGTCTGTGTCCGAGTTGGAGTAGGCCATCTGGGCGAACACCGCGGTCACCGACTTCAGCTCCTCCTCGGGTTCCTCGATGTTGGAGAAAGGGTTGAGACAGACCGTGGTGCCGGGCTGGAAGTCCAGGTAGCGGGCGCCGAGCATGCTGGCGATCTTCTTGTAGCTACCGCCGATGTCGATGATCCGCACCAGGGTGCCGCAGGCGTGGTAGTTGTAGGCCAGGTAGTTGACCAGGAACGACTTGCCCGAGCCGGTGGTTGCGCCGCAGACGATGTTGTGGTTGGGCGCGCCCTTGGCAAAGAAGTCGAGCGCGACCAGTTGGCCCTTGCGGCCGACAAAGAGCAGCCTGGGCGTGCCGCCGGTGCCGGCGAAGTCGCCCTGCACCGGTAGCAGCGGTGTGACCGCGGGCACCGGGGCGATGAAGTCCCGCTCCAGGTTGTCGATGTTGCGGCCGGAGGTGTAGAGGCAGAACGGCAGGGCGGAGAGGAAGAGGATTTTCAGAATGAACGTGTCCTGCTGCATGACGTAGCCGTTGTCCTCCCACAGCCGCCGCGCCCGGGTGCAGGACTCCCTTGCCCGCTCCAGGTCCTGGTCCCAGACGAGCAGGATGGGGATGATGCGGACGAACTTCACCCCGTGCTCCAGGGCGTCGGTGGCCTCCAGGTGCTCCTCCTGCTTGCGCCGCAACAAGGGCGAGAGCGAGCCGATGGCCTGCTGGTTGAGCAGCAGGTTGCATTTGGCGTGGATCTTCGTCTCCAGCCCCTGTTCGAAGAGGAGGTTCAGGGTGTAGAGGAACCCGGTCTTGATCTGGTCCATGTCCGAGATCAGGCCCCAGATGCCGCCAAAGAGCGAGTTGGTCTGCAGCGGGTCGATTTGGGCCGGGATGGTCTTGGGGGTGGTGCAGCAGAAGTGGTTCGCGCCCACCTGCAGGTGGTCGCCGTGGTCGCGGATGCGCGTGTCCGCGCTGAGGATCTGCTTGCGCAGTGGCAGGGTCTGGTCGTAGGCGGAGAAGTTCTGTTCCGGATAGCCGTCCGGGTAGTGGTTGAACAGCCGCCGCGCCCATTCGAGCAGCGCCTCCGGCCGCAGGGGTCGGGGCGAGAGCAGGGCCGCCCGGAGGGTCTCGGCCAACTGCCGGCGGATGTCCTGGAGCGGCTTGGTCCGGTTGCGGTCCGCGAACTGCTCGGGCCGGGGCACCTCCGGGCTGTCGCCGGGCAGCTTGACCGCCACGAACAGGCGGAAGTTGCGTACCGGGATGTGGCTGCAGGCGGCGAGCCCGTTCCGGCCCGCGTCCATGAAGCGGACGATCTGCTCGGTGCTGGTACGGACGATGATGTCGTCCACGGTTCGGCTCTCACGGTAGCTGGTGAGGATCGGGCTGATGTGACTGTCCGCGTGGAGGATGAGCTGCAGCACGCTGCCCTTGGGCAGGCCGGCGCGGAACAGTCCTTCAAGCCCGGTGAGCGTCTTCGGGCCGGCAAAGGTGAGCGGCGTGCACTCCCACAACAGGCCCAGGCTGCAGTCCTGGTTGAGGTAGACGTCCAGGTCCGGGTCATAGGCCAGGTAGTTGAGGAAGGCCGAGAACGGGTGCCGTCGGGTCAGCCGGTCCAGGTCTGCCTGGCGGAGATGGGAGCCCGGTGCAAGGCCCAGGCGGCGCAGGAGGGAGCGCATGTCAGTGCTCGCGAACCTCGGTGAGCACCCACTCGGCCGGTTCGATCTCCAGGTAGGCGTAGCGGCTCATGAACAGCTCGTTGGCTTCACCGCGGTAGGGTAGAAGGAGCACGCGCAGGATCTTCGGCGGATTGAGCAGGGGCGTCTCCGGCGCCGCCAGCAGATCGCTGATGGCCCGGTAACGCTCGCCCTGGGCCTCGTCCTGCACGGCACTGGTGGTCTCGGTGGCCGGATCCGGCACCCGGGCCTGGCGGTAGGCGGTGGGCGTGTCCACGCACTGGCCCTCGCTGTCCTTGGCCCGGCAGCGGAAGTTCTCCTCGTAGGGGTTGACCGCGTTCTTGACCGGACCGCAGCCACTCAGCACCACCATGGCCAGCAGGCCAATGCACATCCCTTTCATCGCTTTCCTCCCGGTTGATGGCGGGCCAGCCCTTCACTGCGGATGTCCCTGATCTCCAGTTCCTTGCCCTCGGAAACAATCACCGTGACCTTCTTGGCCGCGCCCACCTCGATCACCGGCGTAGTCTGCTTGACCAGGTCGAGGTAGAAGTCACTCATGGTCTGCGCCCCCTGGGACAGGCCGGTGCCCAGGGCGGACTTGCCCACCTGCGAGCTGTCGATGGTGGCGGTGGAACCGAGCGCCGAGGTCGAGGTGGTGGTGGCCGCGGCCTTGAAGGCATCGCCTGCGCCCTCGAACAGGCCGGCGACAATGGCCCGCACCGTGGCCGCGCCCATGCGCGACACCACCCGGCCGGACAGCCCGACCTTGGAGTCAGCGTCAGTGACGAACCCCTTGACCGGGGTGTCAATCACCGCCCGGCCCTCGTTGCTCAGGCAGGAGAGCGAGACCAGGCGCACATCGGCTCGTTCCTTGTCGAGCCGGCCCACGGCCTCGGCGACCACGAAGCAGCCGGACAACTCCGCCTTGACGTCGTTGGGCAGCACCGCCGGGGTCTTGATGCGCAGCAGCAACGGTTCCGGGCTGTTCTTGCTCGACCCGGAGGTGGCCGCGTCAAAGCCGGTGAGCAGGTTGGCCTCCATGAACGAGGGCGGCAGGTAGACCGTGCGGCGCTTTTGGCCGCCCAGATCCTTGGCCAGGGTGTCGTTCTTGACCACGGTGATCTTGCCGACCTTCTTGCGTTCCTTTGCCGGCACGGCCAGGCCGGGTGTCTCCATCCCGGCCGCCGGCAGGGGCGGCGGGAAGGATTCCCTGGCCCGCGCCACCGTGTCCGCGTCCGGGATCTCGGGCAGGGGTTCCTTTTTGGCAGCGGATTCTTGAGCAACCGCCCTCTCCTTGGCCACCCGGTCCAGTTCCCGCTGCATGGTGGTCACCAGTCCTTCCAGGTCTTCCAGCTTGCGGCGGTGTTCGCGGAAGATGGTCTTCTCCATCAGGTCCTCTTCGAGCCGCAGGTCCCGGCCAGCACTGTCGGCCTGGTCGTGCTTGCGGCCCGAGCGGGCATGGTAGCCGGTAACCGTCAGCGTGATCAGGAGGACACCGAGCACGGACCAGATGACCGTCTTCCGGCCTGCCGGCGTGAGTTGCTCGAACCGTTCGCGCAGGCGCATCACTCGCCTCCCGCGGACAGGGCCGTGTCCAGGGTTTCCATGGCGCCCGGATCCCGCTCCTTGCGTTCCACCACCAGCACCCGGGTCGAACCGCCGGGCTGCAGCCGGTGCTCGACCAGGGCCACGGCCAGGATCGGGTTGCCGATCCGGGCGTCAAGGAAGGTCTTTTCCGCGAGTTCGCTCTCCGTGCTCAGGCGCGAGGTCACCTGAAAGCTCTTGAGCCGCAACCCAACCCCGTCCACCTCGACTGTCTGCCGCAGGCTGACCTGCAGGTCCGGACAGAGAGTGACGTCTTCCTTCTGGTCGCTCACCCGGTAGCTGCCCGGGTAGGCGCCGCTGTAGCCCTCGCGCAGGAGCTGCACGGCCTGTTTCTCCAGCGGCAGGTTGCGGTAGCGCTCCAGGTTCTCGGCCACGGTCTCAGCCTTGGTCGCGGCCAGGCGCACGGTCACCGCGCTGGTCTCGGTCGGGGTACCGATCAGGGTGTAGACCGCGCCGTTGCACACCGCGTAGATCTCGCTCGGCTCATCAGGGTAGGTGCGCTTGCCGTCCGCCTCCTCGGCGATGAACTTGATGAAGGCGTTGTTGCCCGAGAAATGACCGGTCAGTCCCTTCTCCTCGGAGAAGATCAGGTCGGTCATGGGGCCGGGGCAGACGATGCGGTTGATCTCCCGGCTGGAGAGTTCCACCAGGGTGGGTACCTCGGCCGGTACGCCGTTCTCCGCCAATCCTTCACCGGCTGCCATCAGGAGGCAGCAGGTCACGGCCAGGGTCGTTCTCATGGTTGCTCCTCCGCGGGGTTGTCCTTTTCCTTGAAGCTCAGCAGGCTGAACCGGCCGTCCCGCACCTGGTAGGTGATCCGGTAGGTGCGGGTGGTGTTCTCCAGCCGGGTGGTGCCGGTGAACTGCTTGAGATCGCCGAACACCTCGATCAGATCCTCGGTCACCGAGAACTTCTCCGGGTAGAACACCGAGCTGACCTGCGACTCCTCGATCCGCCCGGCCAGCGAGTACCACCGGGCCGAGGCCTCGGGATAGGTCTCGGGCGCGTAGTAGACGAGCAGTTCGTTGAACTGGCGGCGGGCCGTGTGCGGTGAGTAGGTGGTGGCCAGGCTGACGACCCGCTGGCCGATCTCGCGCAGGTAGTCGTCGCTTGGCCGTCCCTGGACGAACTCCACCGTGCCGGTCATGTGCGGTGGGATGAGGATCACCCGCTGCAGGCGCACGGCCCGGTAGGTGAGGTAGGAGGTGGCCACCAGGCAGGCGCAGAGCACGATGACCAGGAACCGGAGCAGCTGGTTGGCGGCGAACAGGTTGCTGCTCTGCTGCAGGTAGGTGGTGATCTTCACTCGTGAAACTCCTGCTGGAAGTACTCCGGGCAGTTGCGCATGCGCAGCAGTCCGCCCACGTAGAGCAGATGCTTGAGGAAGCCGCGCGGCTTCTGCCGCTTGGTCCGGATGTAGGCGTACTGGATGGCCACAAAGGCGATCCAGGCCAGCCCGCCGTAGACCAGGGCCACGGTGAGGGTGAACAGGAAGATGGCCAGCTCATCCATCTCGAACCACAGCACCTGGAAGGGTCGCGAGAGGTACTGGGGGAACTTGCGGGAGGATGAACCGGCCATGGCTCAGCTGATCAGAGCGCCGATGGTCTCGACCACGGTGTTGGCCCGCAGCAGGAAAGCCCCGCCGAGAACCACGCCGGCCGCCGGCAGGATCATCTGGCGGATGGCGAGGATTGCGGCCACGCACATGCAGGCCACGCCGCCGGTGAAACCGACCGGGCCGAGCAGGATCTGGTTGACGCCGATGTCGTACAGGTCATAGGCAAAGGAGCCGCTGGCCGGCACGGTCATGGCCAGGGCGTTACCCGCCTGCAGGAGGATCGCCAGCAGGGCGACCGGGGTGGTGCGGTGTACTCGTTGTCTCCAGGTTCTCATCCGCTGCATCTCTTTACGCTCCGTCGTGGTTGGTTATGGCTGCCGGCCGGGCAGGCGACTGGTCCACAGGGACCAGTGTCACCCGCCGGTTCAGGTGTCGTTTGGTCGGATTGGTGCTGACCGGATCCGTGGCGCCCTTGCCGCTGACCGTGGCCACTGTGTAGCCGCGGTCGCGGAGCAGGGTGGCGACCTGCTCGGCCCGCAGGCGGGAGAGGCGCAGATTCGTTGCCTCGGTGCCCAGGCTGCAGGTGTGACCGGTGACCACAAGCGGTGTAATCGGGTTGACCTGGCAGTGGCGCAGGCCGGAAATCAGCTGGTCGGTTTGACCGGGTTCCGGTTCGGTGCTGCCCAGCGGAAAGAGGATCACCGGCAATGAGCACGGAGCATCCGCGTTGGTTGCCTCTTCGGCGCAGGCCTGCCGGATCGATCCGCTCGTCCCGGTGATGAGGAAGGTGTCGCTCACCGCCAACCGCACCGGTCCTGCGACCAGGGACAGGCTCGCCGGCCTGATCACCCGCGCCCACAGTGGGGCGGGGGCAAGTAGCAGTCCGGTCAGCAACAGGCAGATGGTGCAAACGTTCATAGGCTCCTCTCACCCCCTTTTTCCCGGGGGGAGGACATGATTGCGGCCGTTCCGGGGGAAATTTTTTTCCCGCAGCCCCTCTGTCCCGATTCGGTAACCGCCAAGAAACGAAGTTTCTTCTTTCTTAGTTTGCGGTTTGTAAGAGACCGCAGGGCTCTTGATTTTCTTTGACCAGGTCCCGGTGCCGGGCCACCTGGGCACGGTTCCGGATGGTCAGCACCCGCCGGAGTTGAGCCTTGGTCAGCTGGAAACGGAAGGTGGTCTGGATCTCGTCAACCACCAGCCGCACGGCGAGGCGCACACCCGGCTTGCTGTTGTAGAACCTCGAATAGGCGTACCGTTCCCACTTGCTGTTCAGGCTGACGGTGCGCAGGAAGCTCTGCCGTGTCTGCAGGGACATCCGGTTCAGTTGCGGCCGAAGGATTTCTTTGTTGCCCCAGACCTGCTCCAGCAGGCGCAGGCCAAGCAGATCCTCCCGACAGGGCGGATCCTGGATGAGGTGCTGCCGGTGCAGGTAGAGCAGCACCTTCCTGGGAATGGGTGAGTGGCGGGCGAAGTCATCGAGGGTGGGAAGCTGATCGTTCATCAGGCAGCCTCGGCGAGCTGATAGAGGATGTTGTGCAGCAGACGGCTGAAATGGCGACGGCTAAGGTGGAAGTGCTCGGCAGCCTGGTGCATGTTGACCGGCCTTTCCTGGTTGAGGATCCAGCGGCAGATCTCCTGTTCGCGCTGGCTCAGTCCCCGCAGGGCCGCATCGATCTCGATCGCCAGGAGCTCAGGCAGGGGTGATGCTGCCTCCAGGGTGCAGGCGTCCAGGAGAACGTCGTTGGCCGGCTGGACCGTCTGGATGCCGCTGGCCAGCCGGAGGCATCGGGTTTTGAAGATCACCCGGAAGAAGGGCACGAACCGCTGCGCTGCTTGTTTGTTCTCAGCCGTAGTCAGGGCTTGGAAGGCGGCCATGGTCGCCTCCTGGAGCAGGTCATCCTCGTCGGCTGCCATGTGATTGCGGTAGGGGTTGGCGATCCAGTGGATGAGCCGCATGTTCTCGGTAACCCACCTCCGCGCTGTCAGCCAGGTCTCCTGGTCGGTATCGCGTGGCTGATCCGTTGGGTCGGTCATCATGCGTCCGGGCGGCTCGCCCTTCTTTTAAGATTAAAAAAAGATTAAAAAAGATTAGGCGCTTTCGGGGGCTGCCCGCAAACCTTGCATTGATGGGCTTTCCCGGCGTTTTGCCGCTTTAGTATTACGGCTGTTATGCACATCCCTGTGTGGCGGTTGTACCGACGTTGGTGCGATCGCCCTACCCTACCCCGTCACTCGTATACCTAGCCCAACCTGCGGAAATACCGACCCCGCACCACGGTTATCCCCACTCTCAGGTGGTACCCGAGGTTTTCGGTAACCGTTTGTCGACGTGGATCTTGTCTTCCTGGTCGATTTGCCAGGAGCCGAGAAACCCACCACGGACCAACTCGTCGAGGGCGATTCGGAGCTTGTAGCGGTAATCTGAAAGGCGGTGGCAATTTGAACCGCAGAGGTGACGGAGGGTGCTAACCTTCGTGGGATACGGTGTGCGATGGCTGGCGTAGAAGCCATGCAACCATTTGGCAAGGTCGGTTTTCAGCTGCACATGTTGCCGCCACGGGATCTGCGTCCAGCCGGCATCGAACAGCCTGACCATTCTGGGATTGCACTTGAGGAAATAACTTCGCTCTGTCTCGTTGTAGATGAATTCGTCAAGGAGCGAGTCAGCATAAGAAAAGGGTTGCGTCCCGATGGCAGTTGGTGCCTCCAGGTCGATCTCAACAGCGGAGGTGGTCAGGCGCCAGAGCGATTCCTTGAGCCATTGACGGTTTGGTTTGCCATAACTCCGGTGGATGCCCGTGAGAAATCCCTTTGCCGTGAACCGGACCAACTTCCCGGTTGGCTGAGCCGAGGCCAGATAGAGGGCATGAGCGAACACATCAAGATCAGCCTGGTCCAACTGCCAGCCAGTGTAGCGAATCTGCAGACCACGGATAGTGGGCAGAATTTCCTTGTTGACCATCTTTCGCTGACCCCGCTGGACCATGCCGAACAGCGCTGACCGCAGGAATACGTTGGGTATCCCATGCATTCCGGCAGGACAGGTTGGAAGAAGAGGATGCTCCTGAAGCACGGCAATCTTTGCCCGGATTTCCGGGGAAAGAGACTGGAGGCAACGGTCCAAAATGGGGTTTATCCTCTCCAATCCATGCGAGTTTTCAGCGTGTAATGGCATGACCGGCCTCTTGCTTGGGTTTGCGTGACTGGGTGCGGATGTCATCGTTTCTGAATCTGAAGGCAACGACGCGGTCTGCCGACCTTGACCGTGCGGATTCGTGTGCTTTGAAACCACTCATTCAGGTCAGACTCCATGATCAGGACGGTTTTGCCCGGCTTGTACGCCGGCAGATCACCCCGCTTGATCGCCCGGTGGATGGTGTGATAGCTGCACTTGACCAGTTGGGCCGCTTCTTCAATCGTGATGGACGTGTCGCGAATCATGGGCGCATACCTGTTGGACCGCATGGCGGATTTCTTCGGGAGTACCCCATACCCAAGTCACCCTGCTGATGCCGGTGACCGCTTCCAGGCGCACCGCCACCTTGCGCGGGCAGGGACGGTCGCCATGGATGATGTGCGACAGGAAATCCGGGCCGATCTGCGCTTGCCGGGCGATCTCCTTCTGGGTGAATCTCTTTTTGATAGGCTTCATGGTCAATGATGTAGAGTGATGGCGGAGAAGTGTCAATTGAAAAGCGGCGATTTTTTGGTTCAATATACTGTTTTTTCAGCAAAAATTGATCTATTGATCAATAAATGATCAGGTGATCATCAAATGGAACGAAGGGTCACCGATGGTTGCAGGGAACCTGGCGTTACCAGCGAAGCGCCTTCATCCGCTCAAGGCACGCCGCTTTCCTGGTTACGATAGGAGGAACCGGGGCGCCTGGCTATCGAGTCCTTTTTTGCATGTGCGTAACACCTTATAACTTTGATTATTTTGACCAATAACGCGTCCATTTTTGCATGTCCGTTCGACCCGACTGGTAAAAGAAGGTATTTGCCCGAAAAGTCGTCACAAACTTGACGGGACGCGTCCATCTTTACAGGCTTGGGGGCGGATGCGGCGGGGGGTGGTTTCTGGCGTTTTTGGCGGTAGGTACGCCAGTAGTCGGGGTTGTTTTTCTGCCAACTCTGACGGGCTCTCTGTTGGTTGTCGACGTAGTCCGGATCGGTCGCCATTTTATTTCGTTGCCAGGCGTTTTTTCTGGCGCGCTGACATTCGGTACGCCCGCAATACTGTTGATTTTTGACGTGCGGATTTGTTGGCAGACAGAGGTGACAATGTTTGCACCGGAAGGGTTTCATGGTTTTTCCATCCCTGACGTTGTTGGACGCCATAGGTTGATAATCACGGGAAAAAATTACCCCGCACCATGAATTTTCAGCTGAACCTCCAGGCCAGTATCTGGCAATACAGGGAAAATCGTGGCCGATTCGATTCCTCTTCTAAAAATTGATCAAATGATCTATTGATAGCCATGAGCAACGACATTCCCACCCAGTTCCGTACAGCCCTGAACCACCTCCTGCAGCAGGAAGGCAGGGGTGCCCAGGTCCGCTTGGCGCGGACTGAGAACATCGACCGTGGCTACCTCAACGCGATCATCAAAGGACGCAAGCCCGGCGCCGAGGTTATCCGGTCCCGGATCGCCAACCACTTCGGCATGACGTATGAAGAGATGCTGCTTCTTGGCCGGCGACTGCTGGCGGGGGGCACGGATGCCGGTACAGAATCAGGAGGGACCGTATCCCAGCGAACGGAACTGGAAGGGAAAGGTATCGGGGAGAGCCACGGACTGCAGGAGGATGCTGGCGTTCACCTCGCCGGCACCCTGCGCAAAGCGCTCGATATTCTCGAGTCGAAAACAAAGTTCAGCGAATCCCTCGTCGAGGTCATCGCTGTTTACCACGAAGTGCTGACAGCGGGCAGGGATCAGGAATTGGACACCCGGTTGCGGGCGCTGGAAGAGCGTGTGCGGCAGATGGCAGAAAGGCTGCCTGCTGGAACAAAAGGGCGGAAGAAGAGTTGACGAGTTACCCGGGCCGGTGGTGTGACTGATCCGGTCCCGTTTCTTTTGGCATCGGGCTACCCGGTTGCATGCTATTTTCCCCGGACAAAAGGGACAAAATGGACAAAACCCCTGCTCGTGGTGGGCGTTTCCAAAATTCCTGCTTGGTTGCGATCAGGATGGTGGTGGAATGTTTTTTCGTATTTCCTCTTCCTTGGCGGAATTCGACAACGGTGTGTAACAGCAACAAACGGACACTGCCTGTTTGTTGTCTTTTCTATTCTGTTCTTCTCTTGTCTGTTCTCCTGCGTGACGTCACGTGACACTAACCGTGACACCGACTGTGACATCTGGGGCGACTCCGAGAGTGACCTGCGCATCAGTTTTATCTTTTGGTCATCGAGGATGGTTACATCATTTCTCCCAATGCCATCGACTTCTCTGAGTTGTGGTGCTGTCCGTCACGGATGAAAAGGCAGAGGTCCACTACCCCTGACCGTGACACGACAAACAGAGTTGGACTGCAAATTCCATTTGATTCCAGCCACGGATTCCACGCGATCCCGGCCAGTGATTCCAGAGGAATCCCACCAGGCATCGAGGAGGGTGGCGGCGCGTAGAACCACTTGGTAGAGGAACCCTTTTGCTTTGCCATTCAAAGCGAGGGACGGAGTCCCTAATTCTTCCTTCCTTGCGATAGGGGGAATTACCGGCTGGCCGAGACTTTAGGCTCGGCCAGCCCTCTTGGAACGCATAGCACCCGCCCTGCCCTCTTCGGCGGGGATCGCCCGCAAAGACCAGCCTCGACAATCCTCATAAAAAACAGGGGATTGCCTGCAAAAAACTGTTATTCTCGCCCAAGAAACTATAAAGGGCTTCAAGGCACGTTGCGTACCATGGTTCGCAGTGATATAATGGAAGGAGTAGAGAGAATGGCACGACTTGCAAAACCAAAACGGGTCATCGTCTATGCGGATCAGGAGGGCAACGAGCCTTTTACCGACTGGCTCTATGGGCTGAAAGACAGCATGGGGCGAAAGCGCGTCTTGATCCGAATTGCGCGCCTTGAGCAAGGGAACTATGGCGACTGTGAGCCGGTAGGGGATGGGATTAGCGAATTACGCATGTTCTTTGGTTCCGGCTATCGGGTTTATTTCGGGGAAGACGCGGATAACATCGTTGTCTTGCTCTGCGGCGGCGACAAGGGAAGCCAGAAGAAAGACATCAAACAGGCGAAAGCCTATTGGCGGGAGTATCTGACCCATGAAAAACTATAGATCATTTTCCGACGTTGAAGAATCCTACTTCCGCGACCATCCGGAAGAGATGGATGAATATATCGTCCTCATGTTTGAGGAATACGCCAAGGATGGCGACACAGGGGCCTTGCTCTCGTCGCTGCGTGTCCTGAGCCGCGTCAAGGGCGTGACCAAGATAGCCGAAGAAACCGGCCTGAGCCGCAAGGGGGTACAGAAAGCCCTCTCCGAAGACGGCAACCCCGAGTTTGCCAGCGTCAACGCCATCATTCACGCCATGGGCTATCGCCTGTCACCGCAAAAATTGAACGCATAACTCTGCCTCTCTGTGCGTAAATCTCCAATCCATGCTTCTTTAAAAGAGCGGCGAAAAGGATGACTCTTGACCAGTCAGTTGGCAGAGTGGTTGGAAAATCAGGGCGAGAAGGATCTAGGGACGCTGTTGTCCAGTTTGCCTGGAACGCGACACAAAAGAAGAGAGCGTGAAGCTGATGCCTTGTGTGTTTCGTGTGGCGTGAAAGAACCGAAAATCAGCTGCAGACAGGTTGCTGGGAGACAATGCCTATCCTTCCACGCAGCTCACATAAATGCGCCCAAAAATGCGACTAAATAATATAAATAATTAAAAATAAAGATATTTATCAGGATTCCTAATCCTGGTG
The DNA here is from genome assembly GCF_000186885.1 of Desulfobulbus propionicus DSM 2032. Classification (GTDB taxonomy): domain Bacteria; phylum Desulfobacterota; class Desulfobulbia; order Desulfobulbales; family Desulfobulbaceae; genus Desulfobulbus; species Desulfobulbus propionicus. Next base: position 180,296 of record NC_014972.1, read on the forward strand.
CCGCAGGTTCGAATCCTGCCTGGAGCACCACAAAAACAATGAGTTGGTCGATTGTCTAAAAACTAAAAATTGACACTAATTGACACTCGTGAAAAGCCGTAGCAAGCCAAGCTACGGCTTTTCTTTTTTGGCCATTTGCTCGTATTCATTCATACCCTTGCCGCCCTGTTACGCCTCGTTAACCGATATACTCCCAGTAGCGGAGAGCAGAACCCTGCGCACATTAGGGGGGACTCCGATTTTGTATTGTCGGCGCACGGCTATGCATCTTGATTTTACAATTCGCTTTATAGATACCGCATCGCCCTGATTTCCGCCGAGAACGTGGTAACAATCTGAGTCTTCACCGACATACAGGCCAACGTGCCCACCTGATCCTCTCTTAAAAACAAGTACATCTCCGAGCTGTGCAGAAGGTGACTTTGTCCCCCATTTAGCCCAGGATCTTGCCCAGAGAGGACTGTCCGGCATATCCTTTCCAGACCGACGAGCCACAATGGCCATAAACAGCCCACACCAGGGAATAGAATCAGCGTTGTAACCTGCAATGTTACATTCCTCCGCCCAGGCCAGGATATCTGGATTGTTTTCCTCCCCAACCACTTCTTGAGTCCCGTAAAGCCTCAAGGCCTCAAGCAGCATTCTGGGGGCTGGCTCATTGGCTAACCACGCATACTCTTCAGGCAATTTTTGCGATCCTGTCATCCTGTCCTCCTTCAGTACGTTTTCCTGTATCGTGCAGCGTTACTGTAGAAAAACTATCAATTAACCTTCCCATTTTTAATCATATCAATCAAGCATCAACCTTTTCGGCTCCTGATTGCTCGCGGGTCTGTTTGAGCTTTGTACGTCCCCACGCGTAGATTCCGACAAGCGCTGGCAACGCAATATCCCCGCCAAGCAGACCATGGGATCTCACCTGGATAGCCTCAGCCTGCTGCTGCATATCGCTTAACATGGCGATTATCTCCTTGATGTCAACACCAAGGAACTGCATCCCAACAATGGCAATTACGGCCCACACCATTTTTCCCTCGCTGTTTCGCTCCATCATTGCTCTCTCCTTTCCCCGTGTGGAGGGGGATAGATTTCAATCTTTCTTCGTTCAAGCCGCTCAAAAATAGCCTTGATATCTTCCTGCATTTCTCCGATCAGGGCTTGAATGACGGCGATGTTCGTCCGGATTTCCCCGGCCTGTTCCAACTGCTGCAGGGCCGCGGTGGACATGGACTGCTGCACGACCGTCAAAATTTCCTTTCGTAGATCGGCAACGATCTGTTCCTGGGTAGACTTGAGCGATTCAAGCTGTTGTTCGAACTCCCGGGATTTTCTGCCGGCTATAAAGGACCAGGTCGCCACGGCGATCAAGGCTGCGCTGATGGCGCCCAACACCTCACGCCACCAGCTTATTTCTTCACCTGTAGGCATCTTCTCTCCTTCATGGTCTCGCCATAGAGCCCGGACAGTGTAGGCGACCCCGGCCTCCGGGCCGATGTTGCCCTCGTCCTGGCGTCCCAATGCTGGTTTGTCCCATCGGGGGTGCTATAGGGTGGCGGCCAGAGTAAAAAGATTGTCAATTTCTTCGTTGGTCAAACCCATTGCCCCGGCTATCGTGGTCAGCGTCGGCCAGTCTCTCTGTATTTCCTGCGCGTACTCCCACTCAATCCGCGCCCGGTCTCCAGCATCTCCCGCCATGTTGGCAACGGCGGCCTCTGCTTGGGTCAAGAGTCCGGCCTGAAGCAGGGCCAGCCGCGCCTGGCGCATGGTCACCGATGGCGGCACCGGATCATTGACGGCGGCAGGGCATGGCGCGATTGCACCAAACTCCCCGGCCATGGCCCGCTGGTACAGATCGCGGTTGTAGTCCTGCGGAGAGTCTGGGGTGGCGTGGAATGGGATCTCGCCAAGCTCGGCGAATGTCGCCAGCAGGTCGACCCCGCCGGTAGGCGTGGCAACAGGTTTTTTTGCTGAAATAAAATTCATGGGGTCCTCATGCTATTTTTTTGGCCGCGACGATGTTGTGCAAGCCGGAAGCAGGCGTTGATGGGCTAAGGATTTTCCATGTCCCGGAAACGGTTACTGCCGATTTGTAGGCCACCACGTTGCCGTTGTTGGTGAAACTGATATTCACCAGCCTGAGAACCGTGCCGCTAATTAGGTTGCCTGGGGTGAGTGTGGTGGTTGCCGTATCGTGCGTGACCAGGGTCACGGTCCCCACATCGTCATAGCTGGTGTTCAGCGCGGTCACGTTGCTGACGTCAGTGTTGGCCAGCGTGACCGCGCCGGTCTTTCCGGCGACAGAAGTTACCGCGTCAGGGTCCAAATGGCCGACATTGCCCTGCGCATCAAACGCCATTACCTTGGCTCCCGCCCTTGTCAGCGACGGGTTGGTTGAGATGATATTTTTCATTTTCCTCCTTAAAACAGGTAGACTCGATCGCCATCAAGAGCGATATACTCGCCATCGAGGGCAACGGCGTTTTGGTCGGCGTCGATGGCAACAGTGAGGCTCCACCTCTGCTGGCTGACAAGGCTCGCGCGAATGCTCTCAAGTTCAATCCTGACCGTTTCGACATCGGTGTGGCCGAGGGCGATTAGATCAGTGGTATCGCTTGTCCCGGTGATACCGGTTTGCTCCTTGAGCATCGCCCCCGTAACGGCGTCATAAACCCGGACAGCGTAGGTGACCCCGGCTTCCGGGCCGATGTTGCCTTCGTCCTGGCGAACCAGGGTGACGGTCTGTTGCGTTCGATCCCGGTGCGCCCAGGTAATCGTTATGCCGTCCTGGATGTTGATCTTGTCAGGCCACCGCTGCCCATTGACCTGTACGTTGCCCGGCGGATAGGGCCGCATCATCCGCCCCACGCAGGTATGGGTGTCGGTGCTGGCGTCGGCCAGTTGCAACCGCCCCTCGGCGGTGGACGGCAACAGCTTGATCTCCACCTGCTCGCCGACGGCGCGGTCGGTGCGGTCCAGGCCGAAGAACGATTGGTGGCACCACAGGAGGGTGCCGGCCGCATGGGCCACGGGGATGGTGTCGAGCACGCCCCGGTTGACCGTCAGGGTGCCATTGATGGCATCCATGGCGGTGATGGCCACCAGTTCGTCGCCCAATGCCGCATAGGTGCCGACCTTGACCAGATCGGTGTCGATATCCGCATCCTGCAACTGGATCACCGAGCTGATCTCCGGCGACAGCGGCATCGCCGTGGCGCTGACGAACGGGAAGGAGTCGGTATCCCGCTTGACGAACTCAGCGGCGCCCACGTTGCGGGTCCACATCTCATAGTTGAGGGCATCGCTGCTGGGGCGGTCGCAGCAGCAGGTGAGCATGGTGCTGTCGTCTTCCAGCTCGGCCAGCACGGCGGCGGACTCGCCGAAGAGGCGCACGAACTGCCACCAGGTGATTTCCTGGATTTTCCGCCGCACCGCATCGGCCGGCGCGGTCAGCGGGTTTGTCCACAGGCTTTCCGCCGGGGTGGTGATGGCCACCGGGCCCAGGCCGTAGACGTCGCGGGCCGCCTTGATGCGCAAGGTGCTGTCGGTGTACTCGCCGATCTCCACCTGGTTGACCCGCATGACCACGCCGGACAGGCCGATGGGCGGCCAATCGAAGACAAAACAGTCGCCGGGCTCAAGGCTCCAGTGCTTGCGGTTGACCGTAAGCGTGCAGGAGGCCAGGGGCATGGCCATCTGCTGGAGCTCGCGGGCCGCGATCTTGTGCGCCCACTCCTCGGTGGCGATGCCGGGCATTTCGACGGTGGCCTGGATGATCTGACCGCCGGCGCGGGTGATCCCGGCAATGTCCTGGACCGTGGTGGCCTGGGCCTGATTGGCCCGGTCCACCCATTTGACCGTCACCTGGTTGACCGCCTCGGCGGCTGAGGCAACGTAGTATTCCACCAGCTCCACCGCGCTGCGCTGGTCGATCACCGGCAACAGCGCCTTGGTGTAGTCGTTGCGGATCAGCTTGAGGGTGAGCAGGCCGGTGCGGTGGCTGAAATAGAGCACGCCGTCGATGTGGTCGAGGATGATGTTGAGGAAGTCCTCGATACTGCTGTCTCTGGCCCACAGGAGCGACAGGCCGAACCCCTCCTGCCGTGGGTCGGTGCCGGAGGCGAGAAAGTAGGCGGCGCTCTCGAACGAGGCTGTGTCCAGATCGGCCACCGGGTAGCCCAGCCCGCCCCAGGTGGTATTGGTCAGGGCCTCGTAGATGATGTGTGCCGGGTTCATATCCACGTATCCATCAGCGGCGACAATATCGGCCAGATCATCCCGCCAGCCAACCCTGGATCGCTGCCCCAGGATGGCCCACTCCTTGATGTACGGATTGTTGGCCGCCAAAAGGCACCGGCGGGCGATCAGTCCAAACAGCCCGCGGAATGCCGGAATATCATTGCCCAGTTTCTTTTGCAGATAACTGTTCTGCGGCTGGTCCGGCAGGCCAAAGCACACGTCGACATTGCCCTTGATGCCGCCTTCGCGGCCATCGCCGCCGAACAGGTTTGGCTTGCTGACGGCGATGGTCTGGTTGGCGGTCACCGCGCCTTCCCAGGCCCATTTGTCGCCGACCTTGATCTTGATGAGCTTGTCGAGCGCATGGCAGAACACCAGGTGCAGGCCCGCATAGTAGCGGTACCCGGTGACGTAACATTCATCCCCCTTGCCGCCGCCCATCAGACGCACCCCCCACGCTTGGCCGCCGCATCGCCTGCAATCGGCTCCCTGGTCCAACCGGTGGACGCGGCGAACTCCACCGCCGCGATGGCCATGGCGTCACCGGAGGCCAACAACAGCTCGGCATCCACCCCATCGTTCAGCACGTCCTGCCAGGCAATGCCCCGGCTGGCAAACCACCTGCGCATGCCGCGATTGCAGTATTCCAGTGCCCGGAAATGCCAGAGGTAAACACGCTTGTTCATATTTTCTTGCCGCCTCCACAGGATTCGATCGGCGTGGTCTTGATGTCGCCGTACCACACGCAGTTGGTCTTGCTGATCAGTCGGGTGCCGAACAGCACCGGCACCGGACTGGAAGAGTCCACGGTGGTCGTTTCCACGTCGCCAGGCGTCGGGGTCACCTGTGTGTACGGCTTGGGCCGCAACAGATAGGAGGCAACCACCAGGACCGCGAGCACCACATATTGCCAAGCCATGCCGCCTCCCTACACCAATGCGTCGCCGCTGAACGGGTTCTTGGTGGGCAGATAGGGCAGCCCGCCATAGTTGACGATGTTGTTGAATTTGCCCCCGCAGTCATTCATGTCGTGGCGGCAGCCCGGCCACAGGGTCACCTCTGTCCCGGCCACCAGGCCGCCGATGGCATCGACCATGGTGATCGTCGCCCCCTCGTGGCCGTTGATCATCCGCAGTTCGGTCCCGGCCTGCAGCATGCCGCCGAGAAAATACCCCGAGGCGAACGAGGTCAGCCCGTCGACGGTGAGCCTGCCGTCAATCACCTCCATCACGGTGCCGACCACCTTGCGGGCGTCGGCATTGATCCCGCACGCGGCCGAGTAGAGCACATGCGGACACCCCACCTGGTACACCCGCCGCAATCCGGCCCGCTTGAACAGGGTGAAGGCCGAGTCGCTGGAAAGGGTGGCCACGGACCCGGCCCACTTGCAGCCGGTGATCCGGCCCTTCCAGAACAGCTGTTTCTCGCTGTCGCCGTGGTGCAGCCGGAAAATGGTCACGATCACCGTGCCGGCCAGCCAGCCGTCACGGAACAACAGGGCCACATCGTTGGCCGCGTTGATTTCGATGTCCATGGTGCTCCGCCGGGCATCGCCGCCCTTGGAGAACCCGCCGCGCTTGATGTAGACGGGCTGGTATTTCTCCTCAGCCAAACTCCCCACCTCATGGTCCGCGCTGGTGAACAGCCATTGCTGGGCGCCCACCGAGAAGCGGTACAACTCCAGCGGCTGGCCGGAAGAGTCGGATTCTTCATAGGTCGCGTAGCTCATGGCAGCACCACGATCGGCAGGGTGACCTCGGCACACTCGGCGGTCACCCAATGGACGGTAATCTCATCGCTGTCCAGGCGGCACAGCTCCAGCCAGGCGCAGCGGTTGAGCGCTTCTGCGGACACAGCCACCGGCAAGGCGGCGTCCAGGGTCAGCTTTTCCTCGCCGCTGGCCAGGGTCTCCACGCCGAGCACCTTCCGCCGGATGATTGTCCCATCGGTGGTGATCAGTTCAAGGTGCTGGCGGGCCGCGCTGTCCTTGAGGGCGTACTCGTAACCGATCGGCTGGATGACGATGGACGATGCGCCCGCTTCCGCCGGCACCGAGAGCTCGAACCCCCGGTCATTGGCGGCCAGCCAGAACGGCGCCAGCCGGCCGCCCCTGGCCTTGAGAAAGGCGAGAAAGGTGTTGATGTCGGCCCGGCCGACCAGCAGGAACCTGGCATCCCGGCTCAACACCGGCTCCTCGGATTGCACATCGAACTCCAGCACCCCGGTGTCGTTGTCCAGCCGCACCCACTTGTTGTCGTAGCCCTCCTCGCCATCCTCCCAGCTCGGCACGAACGGACACAGCGGCACATCCAGATACAGCTCCACGGCGCCCCCGGACGGTTCCCAACCGTCGTCCGTGGCCAGCAAGCTGAGCCGATAATCGCCCACGTCCTCGGTGAACCTACTGACTCGCCGCTGCTCCAGGGAGAGGCAAGAGCGGCACGGCGCCATCCAAGCCAACCCGGCCTGCCAGTCCCGGCCGAACGGCGCATCCACCGCCAAATAGGTGGCACCCACGCCGGTGATGGTCCGCACCTCGGCGGTCTGCCAATCGGTCCACACCGCCACCGGCGTACCGATGACGAAATTGTCCGAGCCCTCGGTGATCGGGATGGTGGTGGCCCCGGCGGCAATATCGCCAGTCAGCCGGAACGCATCCCGCCAGATCGGCGCGAACAGGTACCGGGACTTGCGCATCCCCAGCCAGGTCTCCAGCTGGCGGCGGCCAGCCCCGGACACCAGCATCCGCACCTCCCAAGTACGCCGAGGCAGGGTACGCAACTGGACCCGCTGCTCGGTGCGGTCATGGGCAATCATCACATCCGTTTTCCAGGCCAGCGACTCATCCAGCCCGTTCTCCCAGTTGTGCGGGAAGAACAGATAGCCGATGTCGCCGGAGAGCTGCGGCGGCCGGGTGCCAAGGATGGTCCACAGCGGATCGTTTGTGGCCGTGGTCAAAAAGCTGAACAGGGCCTCGAAGATGGCCGGGCCTTCGGAGTCGACCGAGACAACGATCCTCTGGCTTGTGTGTGGCGCGATGGTCGCCGGAGTGGTCAGGTCAAGGCCGATCCCCTCCACCTGGCCCGAGGCGTTAATTGCCGACACGGTCCGGGCAACGCTCTCGCCGTTGTGCAGATACACCGGAAACGCCTGATCCTTGGACACCAGCCCCATATCAAACCGTTCCGGCCGGATGTACCGGGTGAACAGCGCCGTCTCCAGGTTGGTTGTCCTGGCGCTCAACCCGGACAACGGCACCATGGACATTTGCATGATTGTTCCTACCGGCATATTATGGCCTCATATAGGTGGTGAGACCGTACCGCCACTGGTCGATCATGCTAACCTCCCCGGTGGAATTGGCAATCGTCCAATGCACGACCTCGATCGGCACGGTGCTGGTGAGTGTTCCGGCTGCCGGAGTCCCAAGACCGCCTGCGGTGTAATCGGCGGTGGCCGGGATGTCGCGGTAGCCATCCACCGTTTTCGTAGCCGGGCAGAAGCTCACCCCGGACTCCAGCCCCGCATGGCCAGCAAACGGCACGACATGGCCGTAAATGGTCTGGTGAATGATTTGAAGGCTGTGCCGCCAAAGCAGGTCTTTGGTCACGGCTTACATCCGCATCAGGTTCCAGGGGAATGTCCGGCCCGTGCCGGCCGTCTGGGTGATTGTGGCGGCAATCTGATCGCCGGAGGCCAGGGGAAGGGGCACCGAATGCCAGTTCTTGTCAACCTGTGCCCCGGAAATTGTCTCAACCTTGGCGTCCTTCAGGTCATCGGTTGGGCGGCAGGTGGTCTTGAGACGAATCTCCAGGGTGTCGCCCGCCTGGAGCTCCGAGGTGTCAACCTCAAGGATGTAAATGCCGATCCCGGTCAACTGCGCCAGGGAATGTTCGGTGTTGACGGTGGCGGCCTGGGCGCCGGATGCAACGGATACAACAGCCATGTTTTTCTCCTAACTGATTTTGAACAATAAATTTGATGAGTTGTAGGCAAACAGATAGGTACTGCCGTTGATCGTGATCTGCTCGCCGGCCGCGTAGACGTTGCCCCGCCCCTGGGTATACACCCCGGGGAGCATGCCAATCGGGATGAAATAGGCGGTGTTGGCGTCATAGACCCCGGCAAGGATGGGACAAGGAACAACGACGGCGTTGAAATAATTCGGCCACACCGTCCCCCATTCCTGACCCCATGAGGTCCACAGTCTTCCCGCTTCCGCCGCCGACCCGGCCGTTGACCACGCCCCGTCCTTGAGCAACGCCGACCGGTAGTATGGCTGGCTGCCGAACAGGCCATAAATCCTGGTTGCGCTTGAGGTATAACTCAGGGCCAGGCACGCGCCGCCACTCCATGTCCCGCATTTTTCGGTGACGGTGAACACCCCGCCCCAATGCACCGTTACCGATACCGAATAGAGATACTCACGGGAGAAATAGAGATTGTTCCCCACCGAATAAAAGCCGTACTTGTAGCCGACCGAGAAGTTTTGATCCAACAGCACCGGACTGGTTGACCCGCCAACCGTGATCGAGCGGTTGATGGATGTGGCGTTGGAATATTCCGAGGTGAACTCGATCCCGGCCTTTGCCATAACCACTTTTGTTGTGGTGTTGACGGAAACAACCCAACCGTTATCTGCCCCAAAAGCGGCCAGGGCTGCCAGGTAGTTGGCAACCGTGTCGAATGTGCCTTCGTAATATGCGGCCATCAGCTCATCCTCATCGCGCAATAATCACCGTATCCAACCCGATGCACATCCTGGAAACAGATGTAGTTGACCCCGGCCACGGTGATGATGTTCTCCGAGGCGTTCTTGTGCCCGGTCACCCTGAACACGCCGTCGACGCTGCCATAGATGGCCGAACGGCGTAAATCCTTGATGAATATCGGCTCCAACAGGTATTCGTCGCCTGGCGCGGTCAACAGGTTGGCGCGCACCCCTTGATAGGGGCCGTAGATGGTCAAATCCGGGCGAGTAATGACGGGGAAGTCAGGTTCAAAATAGGTGGCGTTGATACCGCCGTTCCCATAATTTGCCCGCCCCCATGTCCCGCCGGGCAGATAGAGGCGCCCGGGGGCCGGACTTGAGCCCGCCCACCATGCGCCTTGCGATGTCGAGGAATACGGGTTGGTCAAGGTGGAGTCGGTGCCGCCGATAAACAAGGGGTACGGGTATTGCTCGGGGGTTCCGGCAGGGTCGATGAACCCGAGATGCACCGAGGTGTAGACCGATGACACCTTGGCAAAAAGAATGATGCGTTTGGCTGAGGCGATCATCCAGTAGGGGATTTGCTGATTCCAAAAGGTGCAGAGGGTGGACCAGGTGTCCTTGTTGTTGAGGGGCTGCGCGTCAATGGGGAAGGTCGATTTCCACAGGACCGAGCCAAACAGCTCCCAGTTGTAGTAGCCGACGGTTGAATCCTCATAGGCCTTGACGCCCACATAGATTTTATCAAGCCCGGAGGGGCCGGAGCCCCGCAGGTATACCTCGGTCGCGCTCTGGGTGAGCACGGTCCAACCGTTGGCCGCGGCAAAGGTGGTCAGGATGGCGAGCAGGTCCTTGTAGTTGGCGGCGGTGCCGTTGGTGTAGGCCATTTATCCTCCGATCAAGGTGCGGATGGTGGTGCCGTTGCGGCGGATCATGTTGAGGATGGCGGTCTCGCCGTCGGCGGTGCGCAGGAAATCGCCCACCATGTTGCGGTCGAGCACATTGATCACCCGCAGCCGGGTATCGCCGGACTTGACCGTGGTGGCGGGTGCGGCCGCGGCTTGCCCGCCGGCGGCCAGCCGGTTGCCGCTGGGGATCCTCGGCAGGGTGGCCCCGGCAAGCGCCCGGGCCAGGTTACGGGGGAACAGTTTGCGCCGGACCATCTCCATGAACGGCAGGCCGTAGTAGTCGACCGCGTCCACGGGATGGACGAACTCCCGGGCCGTGAGCCAGGCCGGGATATTGTCGGCGGTCCTGGAGGGGCTCCAGCCCTGGACCGCGCCACCGCCGGCCAGGGCCTGGACCCAGCCGCCCCGGGCGAACGCCTGCACGGCCTGGCCGCCGGCGGAGAAGCCAAAACCCACGGCCCGCAGGGCGTTGAGGATCATGTGTTTCATGATGATCTGCGTGAGCCACGAAATGGTTGACCGGGCGAAATCGATCATGGCCTCCTTGGCGCTGGCAGTACCCGTGATAAACGAATCCCAGGCCGAGGTCAGCCCGCCGGCGATCTGCTCGCCAATGTTCTCGCCGATGTAGATCATGACCTCGGCATCGGTCTGCATCTTCTCCCTGGCCTTTTGAAATCCCAGAGAAAGCGCGGCCCCCATGTCGTCGCCGGCGGCAATCAGCTTCTCCCGCATCTCGTCGGCGGTGATCACGCCGGCGGCACCGGCGGCACGCACAGCCGCCCTGTACTGCTCAACCGAAGCCTGGCCGCGCCTCCACGCCTGTTCAACCTCGGCCATCCGTTCAGTGGCCACCTGGGCCAGGTCCTCATGTTCCTGCTTGACCGCGTCGACCTGCATGGCGGCCAGTTCCGACTGAGCGCGGATGATATCGGCCTGGCTGGTGTTGGAATCGGGCCGTGCGGCATCGACCTTCATGGCCTCGATTTCCTGACGCTTGAGGCTGAGGCGTTCCGCCATGATCTTTTTATCAATCGCCAGTTCCGCCTCTGCCCGGGCCAGCTTGGTGCCGAGCTTCTCCGCCTCCAGTTTTTCCAGCTCCAGGGCGAGGATCTTCTCCTGGGAGGCGGCCCGCATTTTCTCGGACGCGATCTTTCTTTGCTCCTCGTACTCCTTCTTGGCCTCGGTGGCGGCCTTCTTGGCGGCGGCTGCCGCTTCACGCTTGGCTTTCCCCTCCTCCTTGGAGGACTTTGTGGCAGCCTGCGAGGCAGCGGTCTGGACTCGGAACTGGGCCAGGGCCTCGACATTGGCTGCCTTCCTGGCTTTCTCCTTTTCCTCGAAAGCTACCCGTTCGAGCATCGCCTGGGTGCGCTGATCCGCCGCCGCCTTGGCCGTGGCATCACGTTGCGCAAGGATGGAGTCAACCGAGGCGTCACGGGCCTGGTTGGCAATCTTCAGTTCCCTGTCCAGATCGCTGGCAATCTGCCCGACATCGTAGGTGTCTCCCTGGGTGAACATCGCCGCGATGGTGAGCTTGAACGCCCTGGCCCGCGCCATCACCTTGTCGAACTCAGCAGCAACGTAGACGGTCACCAGGCCGATGAAGGCACGGACATTCTCCGGGAACCGTTCAAAGGCGTGAATCAACTCATCCACAACCTCCTGGCCTTGTTGGCCCAGATCCCCGGTAAAATCGCTCCACCAGCCACCAACAATATCGATGGTCTTTTTGATATCGTCCCCCCAGCCGGCAAACTGGGTGACAATGGCCCGGAGATAGCCTTCCAGCTGCCCCGAGGCGATCATGGCATTCAGCTCTTCCAGGGCATTGATACCAACTTGCACCCCATCGGCGATCATGTTGCCGATTCCTGCCCGGGAGATGTTGAGGAAAACCTTGTTCCACTCATCAGCAAAATTCGACAGCTTGCCGTCGAGTTTTGCCATCCGGTTGGCCATGGCATCGCCGAAGTTGGTCTCGCCCAGCTTGATCAGATACTCCTCGATCTCCTTGGCGTTCTTGCCCACCGTGGTGGTGACTCCGCGAAAGGTGAAGCTGACCTTGTCGCCCTCGGAGCTGGCCTTGATGCCGAACTCCTTCAAGCGCTCGAACTCACCGGTGGCGGCATCGGCCACCGCCTCGATCATCTGGTTGAGATCCTTGCCCATCGATGCCGAAGTGTTGCCATAACTGGTCAAGGCCCGCTCCGATGGATCGAGCCCCATGTTCACCAGCTTGACAAATGCCTCAGACACCTGCGCCAAGTCGTATGGAGTCTTGGCGGCAAAGTCCTGGATGGCGGCAAAGGCAACCTCCGACTTCTCGGCGCTGCCGGTGGCTGTGATCAGGCCGGAGCTGATCTTGTCGAACTCGCGGGAGACAGTGACCAGCTTCTGCAGGCCAGCGGCGGCGGAGACCGTGGCGCCCAGGGCACGGAGCAGACCGCTCACCGAGGACGTCAGGCCGTTGATGCCGGCATCGGCGCCCTTTGCTCCTGAGACAAAGGATTTGATCGCTCCCAGGGCACGATTGAACCCAGCCGTCAGCCCACGGTCGACCGCGCTGAGGACGATCTCTATTCTAGACTGGTTCGCCATCTACTTGCCTGTCAGTGCCGCCAATGCTCTCAGGAAGAAGCCGTAGCCGTAGTCCCAGACAAGGGGACCGTGGCCGGCGGTAATGAGGAGGCAAATTGCTCGGTCGAAATCTGCCCTATCCTGGACATTGCCTCGCGGAGTTCTCCCTCCAGAACCGGCTTCAGGCCGTCGATCAGGATATCGATCAGGCCGATCCGCCGGACCACTCCCAAAAAAGCGGCGTTGACCTCCTCAAAGCCTTGCCACAACTCCTCAATCTCCGAGGGATAGAGGTCGAGCAGGGCCTCGGCGGACAATTCCGGGCATGCCATGGCCAGCAGCCCCTGGCACCGGTTGAGTGCAGTTGCGGATATCTGCGCATCCTCGCCGTTGATCAGCTCCCAGATGGCTCGGGTCGGCAATTCCTTCAGAGTGAACGACCGCTGGCCGATCTGGATGGTTTTCGTTTTTTGCATGTTCAATCCTCTATAAAGACCGATTCAACGGCTGATTATTCGACCTGGAACGGCCAGCTCTTGCCGGTGGGCGTGATCAGCGTGCCGGTGAACGTCACCTCCGGAAAGTCCTCGCCCATGAAGTCGAAATCGGTCTCGCTCCGGAGCTGGGCCTGCCAGACGGTCACCAGGACGTTGCCGCCCGTGGCCAGGTTCTTGCCATCCAGGCGCAGAGCGACATTGACCACCGACTGGGTACCGGCGGTGATCTTCGCTCCCGTCTTCGCCAGGGTATCGCCGCTGACATGCAGGGTGTCGCCGTCCAGGTCCGTGGTCAGCGCCTTGATCATGCCGGTCCGCTTGTTGACCTCATAATCGGTGCCCGCGACATAGGTGGTGGTATCGGTGGCATCCTTGACCACGCAGGTGTCCAGCCCCGTGTATCCAGTCTCCACCCACCGATCCTTGATTGCCGTGATGCTTGCGGTATATGGCCCGGCAGCGGCTGTCATATCGACCGCGCTCCCCATGAATGCGGCCGCCAGAATCTGCGGATCGTAGCGGTTGAAGGTCATGCTCAGCGAACTGCCGGTGATTCGCGTGAACGACTCGGCCGTCTGGCCGAAGGTGTCGCGGCCGTTGAGCTTGTTTTCCTTGGTTTCGGTCTCGACCTTGGGCGCGAACTTTTTACAGTTTCCAGCGAGCTGAAAACCGGTCGAGTTCCCGTTACTGTCGAGAAAATCCATGTAGAGGTCGCCGGCGGCGATCAATCCCACAGGTGCGTTGTTCATTGTGTCTCTCCCGGCCGGATGGCCTTGGTCAGGTTAAAGAAAACAGTTCGGGCATGACTCGCACCGACACCTGCAACAGGTAGACAGCCTGCCCAGAATCACCGAACCCACTCAAACCTGGCGAGTCGAACACGATCATGGGTTGGCTGCCGCGCCCAGGAAGCTGGAGCCCGTGCAGGGTCGAAAATACTTGGTCAACCAGGTTGTATAAGGGACTATCGATGCTGTTGCCGTCAGCGTCCCGTTCGAGATGGGTTTCTATCTGCACGGCAACCCGCAGGTCGATGCGGGCTTGTGGCGAATTGTCCAGGTTTTCCTTGGGGCATCCTGGTGCCCATACTTTGGCCAGTGGGTAGACAGGTTTGTCGGCCACCAACCCGCACACCGATCCAAACACCCCGAGGCTGGAGAGCCTGCCCTTGATCGCGTCTGATATCTCGGCGCGCATCATGGCTGTTCCTCCAGCCGCAACACCACCCCGCCCTGGCCATCGGGATCGATGGCCAGGAGGGTGAAGTCGGTTCCGTTGATGGTCAGGGTGTCGCCCTGGTCGCCGGCGGCCAAGGCCTCGGTATCAGCCACCGCGGCAATGGCGAACGGTCCGGAGTGGTCGATGGTTTCTCCGTTGAACTCGGTTGAACCATCCAGAAAAGGATCCACCACGATGGTCTTCGGGCCGCCGTTGATCAGTGCCTCCACGCCGAAATCCTCCAGGAGAAAGCCCAGGGTCTCGTTGGTATCGATCATGGCTTACAGGTATTCCAAGGCGACGACGAACTTGCCGGCGGTCAGAGCCGCCGTGGCAATGGTGGCCACCACCTGCCGGCCGTTTTGCGTGGTCCGGATCGCATTGGCCGCTGTGCCGTCCGGTTCCACATCCAGCAGGGCATTGGTGACCATGCCGGCCATGGCGGTTGCCGCCATGACATCGGCGGCACTTTCCACTTTCAGGGAAACCGTGGCCGAGGCACCGCCTGTGCAGGTTGTCTTGACATGCACCATGCCGCCGGTGACCACCGCCCCCTCGGGGAGACTGTCACCGCGCAGGGGAATATCGCCGATAGCGCCGCCATCGACGGAAAAGTCATATTCAAAATAGGCCACCCGCTTGGTGGGCTCGAGTCCTCTTCGCTCCATGGCTGTTCTCCATGCCGGAGCTGGCGGTCCAGCTCCGGTCGGTTATGTTTGAGGGATATTTTTACTGACCAGCGTTCTTGACCAGTGCCTTCCAGTCCACGGCCTTGCCGCAGACATCGATACGGACCTTGTACTCCACGCCATCGGTGGTCCAGCCGGTCTTGGACTCCAACCAGGGCGTGCGATTGCCGTTGAGGAAGAAGAGGCGCACGGTCTTGCGCTTGGGACCGGCAAAGTAGTAAGCGGTCGGGCTTGCCTCATCGAGCCGGGCATCATAGGCCCGCTGGAAGCGGGTACCGCCGTAGATGTTGGTCCGGGTGCTGCCCTTGTCGTCCGCGGAGAACTGGTTGGAGGCAAAGAAAATCTCGGCGGAGCCCTCGATGGACTTGGGGGCGATGAAATACTGCAGGGAGATGTTTAGCGCCTGCTTGGCCTTGAGTCCCTTCTGGAGTCCGGCCAGCTTGATGGCCTCGGCAATGGTGGCCTCGCCAAGCGCCCCCGGCGTACCCAGGTTCTTGTGGTCGGCGTGAAACAGAGCCTTGCCATCCCGCATGGCCGCGTTGGCGGTCAAAACGCCATAGGCGACATCGCCGATCTTGCGGCTGGCCGCCTCGCCCATGGACATGTACATATCGGCCATGGCCATGAGGTCATCGTTGATGACCGTGGTACGGGTGATCGCCGCCATCTTGCCAAAGGTGGCAATCTGGTAGACCTCCTTGGTATCGCTCCGATCACCGTACTTGTAGCCGGAATCGTTCTTGATCTCGTCGAGATCATCGAACTCCGACACCATGGCCAAGGTGTTCTGCTTGAAGTCCGGCACCGATCCGGATCCGTCCGCCCAAATCTCCCAGGTCTCGTCCGCCGAGGCATAGCCCTCGAACAGGGCCTTGTTGGCCACGTTGCTCATCAACACCGACAGGTCGCTTACGGTCATGGCGCGGCCGATCATCTCCATGGGATCGCCACCCGCCGACTGCCCGGCCTTGCGCAGGCACTCGCGGGCGAGTTCGCGCAGGGAGTAGCCGCGAAAGTCCCGGCCCACGTCATGGGCTCGATCCACCTTCCAGCCACAGCCTTCAAGGGTGGTCACCAGTCCGCGTTCACCGTCCAGGGGCAAGCCGCAGCGCAGGAACAGGCCGGTGCAGGCGGCGGCGCGGAACTTGTCGCGTTCATCCACCACAATTTGCGGTCCGGACGGGGCAAACCCCGGATGGTGCGCAACACTCCGTTGGGCCAGTGCGTCCAGGACCATTGAGCGGGCCTGATCAATGGTCACCTCCGGCTTGAGCATGGCCGTGCGCTGGTCGCCCTCGATGCCATGCCGGTTGCACAGTTCCATGATCTCCAGCGCCCGGGTGAAGCCGTCGTCGGACCGGTTGTTCTCCGGTGCCGGCGGTGGGGTGGGCTGGGGTGTGACGGGTTGCACCGCCGGAGGCGTTGCAGGGGCAGAGGGTATAGACCGCTGGCCATCGCCACCGATCTGCTCAGGGCCATCGAACACGACACCACGTGTCTGCATATCTTGGTAAAAATTCCACGCCTCATCCTCGGGGGCGTCGGCGCGGAGACCATTTGCCAACAAAAATACTCGTAACTTGGGATTCATCTTTCCTCCCGGTTATGGGCTCACGCCCGACTATGCGGCAAACAACCGCTGTTGCGCGCCAAACGGCCAGCCGAACCAGATCCCCTGGTTGCCTTTGCCAGGCTGTCCGCGCCTATTGGCGTTAAAGTGAATTCCTTCAGCATCCAATCCGTGGACACCTTCAATGGACCGACAAAGGTCCGGCCGCGAATGACGACTTCAACCTCATCGGGCACCCAAATGGCATTGAGCACCCGGTATCCGGCTGACCCGTCCGTCAAGTGTTGGTCGACCACCTTTTGGCGGGTGCGCATGGCCTTGTCATCGGCGGCAAACCTGATCAACCCGTCAATGGCCTGATACTGCCCGACCAGGGTTTGCTTGAAATCGGTGACCGAACCCAGCTGGTCGTCAACGCTCCAGCGGTTATGGCAATCAAGAAGCGGCACCTGCCGGTTTTCCGGGAACACAACGCCATCCATGAGCAGCACTTCACGGACAACCCGATCCAGTTCCCAGTCGTAGACCAGGGCGGGTTGCTCGGTGGCCAGGATCCAGCGGATCGCATCCGGATCCACAGCCGCGCGGCAGGTGATGGCGCGCACGGTGATCCCATAGGCCACCGGCATGCTGCCCAGATATCCGGATCGTTCAAATGTGCTTTTCATCGGGACTGATCGCTGAGCCTGCATCATTCGTCCTGTTGTTTTTTGTCGGATTGCGGGTTTCCGGCCACCGCCGCCGGGTTGGTTTGCAGGGCCTTGGAGGTGGTCACCGTCGGCAACTCACGTTTGACCAACATATCCATCCACTCCTTGTGCTCGTTGAGTACCGCCTCGGGATCGCGGCCCCGCGCGGCAATGATCTCCTGCGGGCTCCACAGATAATTGTCCTTGAGGTCGATCTGGCCCCGGCTTTCGCGCAGCAGGTCAAGCGGCTCGACTCCGTTGGGTTGCCAGAGGCATTCCAGCCACGGCCGTGGATTGGCCGCATATCCCGGCATCCTCACCCTGCCGGAAAGGTGGCAGGCATCCATGAATGCCCGGAAGATTGGTTGGCTAAACTGGCGGATATGGCGGCTCACCATCGGCCGCAGCGACTTTTGCCAGTCGTTGCGTACGGTGCGCGTGGTGTTGTAGTTGAGCCCGGTCGCATCACCGCTGATCAGCTCGTAGGGGACGTTCACCGACACTGCCAACATCTGCAGCACGAAGCGGACAAAGGGTGTGAACGAATCCCCAGGCACATCGGTGCTGTTGATGGTGACCTTGTCCCCTGGGCTCATGAAATCGATGATGGCGTTGTCGAGTACGGTCAACCGGTGGCCGGTTTCCGTATCCTTGGTGGTACGGCCCTTCTGCCAGCGAGCCACATCGGCCGTCTCAACAAAGGCCAGCCACTTAGCCGCCATTTTCGCCCGGTCGATATTGGCGCCGAGAAATTCCTGCAGGTCGTCGGCCAGGAGAACCGCCGGAGTGAACGGACTCACCCCACGTAACTGTCCGGGACGCAGGGTCTCGAATCCGTGGATCACGCTGGCGGCGGGCACCCGCACCGACCGTTGCTTGCCGGTGAGCTGCGAAAATCCGTCGGGAACGCGGAAATGGTAGGCAATCACCGCCCCAGTGATCCGGTCGAACTCGACGCCCTGGTCAATCATGGTATTTTCGCCCTTGGTGGCGGCATATTCGCTGGAGAGCCAGTCCGCCTCATAGCACTGCAGCACCAGGGGGAGAAAACGGCGGGGGTTCTTGTCCCACCCAAGCACGAGGATGGATTCGCCGTCGACTACATCCTGGCGCTTCCACAGGCGCTCGATTTCGTGGTAGTGGAGCTTGCCGCCGGCATCGCATTCGTCGCACCAGCGGGACCATGCATCCTCGATGGCGGCAATGGCGGTGGTGTGGAGCTTGGCCTTGCCGGTTTCGGTGGCGCCGCGCGTCACCCGGCTCTGCATGGTGATGCCGGTGCCGATGGTATGGTCGACCAGGACCCTGACCGCCCGGGCAAAGTAGGCAAAATCCCCCACCAGCTGCCGGGTGCGGTTGCGGATGGTGGGGTTGCTGGTCCGGATCAGGGTGTTGATGTCCGTTCCCACCGGAGCCCAGTCGCCCAAGAGGCGCGATTCCTTGGCTGCCGCGAACATCCGCAGACTGAAATTGCGGATACGGGCCTCCATCATCCGGCTTTCCAGGCCGGGGAACAGCATGCCCACGGTGCGGTCGATCACCCGTTCGACCGTGGCCAGCACCCTTTGTCCGTTCAACCTCAAAACCGTCGCCCCGCCTTGGCATAGATTCTGGTTGGGGTGTCGGCGGATCCTTGCAGCAGGTCACGCTCGCTGATCAGTTCCCGCAGGTAGCTGCGCAAGGTATTCAGATCGACCCGTTGACTCTCCGAGGCAGTTCCGGATCCGCTGCGGCCGTACTTCTGGCTCTCGAGCGTCCGGTGGATCGACTGGCGCGCCAGGGCGATCTCCGTGGTGTATTCTTCAACCGTGTCGAAATACATCTACCAGCGCCTCCTTTTTGAAGCGGGTTGTACGGGCTGCACCTCATGCTCTTCCAGTTCGGGCTTCCAGTCGCGGATACCCATGATGTCGATCGCCGCCATGCCGTAGACCGAGATGTCCCAGTCGTGATTGTCCTTGCCGTCCGGGCAGATCCAGTAGCCCCGGTCGTCCTGGTACTCGGCGCACATCTGGGCCGCGTAGTCCTTGCCGATCTCCGCATGCAAACGCATTGCGCCCGGGTCGCCCGGCTCCACCGCCAGGGTGGTGGCCAGGTCGTTTTTGTAGTGGGTGACGTTCAGGGTGTAGAGGTTGAGACCACCGGCAATGGGTATCTTCTTGCCGGAGCGTGACGGCAGGTACTCAAGGCGGGTGATGCTCCAGGGCAGACTTTGGGTCCTGCGGCCTTTGATCGGGGAAAAAATTGGGTGTTTTTTGCAAAAGAGATAGACTTCGCGGGTCCGGCTGTGCTTGGGATGGTAGGGGTCGGTGCCACCACCGGAATCGATCCAGGCGGCGGCAATTCGGTATACGTTGCCATCGGCGTCCTTCCAGTCCTTTTCGGCCAGGTCCACCAGGTTGCCGAATTCGCGCACCATGCCGCGATCGATCACGCTGATGCTCATGTCCTCGCCCCAACCGCAGGCCCAGACCTGATAGCGGAAGCCATACTTCTGGGTGTCGACCAGGAGCAGCAGGCAGGAGGTCTCCCCGGGGACTGCGCGCCGGGGCAGGCTCTCATCCTTCAACCTGAGGATGTACTCTTCGTCGCGGTCCTTGATTTCGGCCTGGTAGTCGTTAGCCTCGACACCATTGGCCCAGGCGATTTTATCGGTGAGCTTGCCTGCCAGGTTCTTCAGCCAGGCCACGCCGATCTCCCTGAGCGTGACGTCAAGGCAGTCCCAGGCGCGGTGGATGAAACCAACCCGCTCGGGCCGTGGCAATTCGCCGCCCTTGATCGCCACCCAGGCGCCGCCGCGAATGGCGTGGATGCGTCCCTGCTCATCCATCTCGGCGCCGCAGAGATGGCAGGCGAGGATGACGCCGTCAGATTCGATCTGTTCAATGGTCGATTTGTCGTCGATCCCTAGATGTTCGCCTTCCGGTCGGATCAGCTCGCTGCAGTGGGGACAGCGCAGCCGGTATTCCCAGATCTGGTGGCAGGCCGCGACACCTTTGCGAATGAAGCGGCCGGCAGGGGTGGAGCAGAAAAACATCTTGGAACGGCCGCGGAAAGTACGGGCACGTTTACGGATAAGGGTGATGGGATCGGACTCACTGCCGGCCTGCTCCGGGTATTTGTCGACCTCGTCGCCGAAACAGCACTGGGCCGACCAGGTGGCCATGGCCTGGGGGCTGCCGGACCAGGAGGGCCGAATAACCTTGCCGTTGACCAGACGGATGCGGGTGATGGCGGTATCATCCTTGCGCGGGCTGAGGTAGCCGCGCAGATGCGGCGAGCCTTCGAGCATCGGCCGCAGTTTTTGATCGACGATGTTTTTTGCCGTCTCCTCGGAGGGCATCAGATAAAAGATGTCGCCGGCAAGCTGCTCGATCGACCAGGCCAGGCAGTTGGTGAGGGTGATGGTCTTGCCGGATTGATCCACCCCGCAGTACCAGATCTCGCGTACCCACTGGTGCCCAAAGATGATCAGGATTTTAGCGGTGTGGGGGGCGTGTTCGCGCCGCCAAGGACCGGGATGGGCGCCATCGGTGACAACACGGTACCGCTCGGCGAACTCCAGAGGACTAATACGCGGGGGTGAGGCGACGAACCGGCGCAGGTGCTTCGGAAAGGTGATGACCGGGCAACGATCAGAGGTGACGCTACGGCCGGAAAGCCGACGACGGACACTGGCAGGCGCACAGGGGTACAGCCTGAACACCGGGGCGGCGAACGCCAGTTGTCGGGCTGTCTCGGGCATGTTTCACCGTGAGAGAGGGCGCCGCCGGAAGGGTTGGAGCAGAAGGCCTTCCGGCGGCCAAGGAGCGACGCGCAAACCAGTGGTTCACGCGCCTATCCTACACGGTGTTTTTGGCAGTTTTGCAAATGTCGGCAAATGTCGGCAAATGTCGGCAGATGTCGGAATATTTCCGCAAATGTCGGCAAATGTTTGGATTTATCGGTTGACGTCCATTGAAACGTCCATAATCCAGTATACTCCGCCGATCTTCCGCAAGGTGTAGCCCAGGTTGCGCAGCTCGGCGCCCAGCTGTCGCGGTTGTTTTTTTTCTCCATGGCCAACAAGATCGGCCAGCCAGCGGTTGATGGCCTCGACCGCCCGCGACAGCCGCACCCGCTCGCCGGGTGCGGCGGCAAGGCACTGCTGGCAGAAGTCGCGCACCAGCGTGTCGGCCAGGGACGAGGCGGGGTGCTCAAGCTCGGCAATCATATCGGCGAGATCGATCCCGGTCACGCGCTGCAGCACTCGCAGCGAGGTGGAGGTCGGCCGCAACACCACCTTGGTCAGGTCAAGCTGATAGCGAATATCAAGCCCGCCGGGAGAGACCGGGCCGCGATGGTAAAAGATGTCGGTCTTGCGGCCGCCGTCGTCCTGGCTGTAGCTGCCGGTCTTGCGGATGGAGGGGAGGACCTCTTCGTAGATCCAGGCCTCAAACTTTTCCGCAGCCGGGAGCTTTGAGTGAGCGACCAGGCGGTAGAGGTTCGGCTCGTTGATGATACGAATTTCCTGGATACCTCCAGCTGTTCGAAGGGGGTAGTGTTTCACGACCCCCTTGCAATGTCTTGAAATCGCATCTTTTGTGTTGGCATATCCCAACAATTCGGCCACGTCCTTGGCTACAAACCAGGGGGCATTATCGATGGTCAGGGTCCGGACCATTGAATCGTTGAAACAGAAGGGGGTAATTTCAGGCATGGTGGTCCTCCAACTGGGCAATGACCATAGCCAGGGAGCGGGCAATGACGCCACGAGGGCCGACCATGTCGGAGGTTTCCTTGAGATGGGTGCAAAGATAATCGAGCGTGGCCAGAGCGCCGTGCGCGGCGATGCCGGTGCGTAGCTCGGCATTTAATCGCTTTCGGGCTGCGGGCAACTGCTCCCTGGCCTCGGCAACCAGGTGGCGCAGCAGCGGGTTGGGGTGGCGGCGGGAGTCGTGTTCAGGAAAGGACGGCGGGGCGGGAATGGCGGCGGGTCTGCGCCCGCCCTTGATCAGGGTGAGATGCATGGTGGTGCTCCGTGAGATGAGGTTGACCACCCCTGCGCTGCTAAACGCAAAAAGGGCGGCGATATGCGGGTTAGCAGACCGGCCTCACGGAACCGGCAGGGGTTCCCCCCTCCCGCACACCACCACCCAAGCAAGAGCAATGCTGTGCTGTGGACGCAAAAAAACCGCCAAAATGAAACCTGACGTTACTAAAAGTAAAGTCAAGTGCAAGGCGGGGCATCCGCCGCGAGGTTCGGGCTGCTAAACCCGGCCACGGATTTTGCCGTGACAGCTTGAGCATTGCACACCCCACCAAACTCTGTCAATCTTTTTCTCAACATGGTTGCCTCCATAATCGTTCGTGTTCATGGTCGCCATCCCGCCGAAGGCAAGAATGGCCTGCATGAACCCGGATAGACGGGGAGTTCATATGTGTAGAGTTTATCACGGCCAAAACGGGATTTTCCTCGAAAAAACAGCCAATAGTCAGCGTGATAGGATCGAGGGGCAGAGGATACGGTTTCATGCTATCCAGGGTCGTCTCTGTCATCGTTGATCCCCATGAAACGATTTTTCAACATTTTATGTTGGTCTGTTTTCGCATCACTTCCCCAAAACAATTGACACCCACCCCATCCTGTGGGCACAATGAAACGATATTTACAGGAAAAATATGGGCACAATAGGGAGATGAAGGTGTGGTTTGACCTCTGTGCATTGCCTTGATAACAAGGAGTATATCATGAACAATGGAAACGGATTTACCACCCAGGACGCAGGAACTGATTCCTCAAGGAGTTCGACACCACAAACCATAGATGTTCCGTCAGTCAATCCCGGGACAAACTCCACCCCTCAGAATGCAGGCGATACAGGAGGGGCACCACCCCCTCCTGTGGATGACGACTGAGTTGTGGCAACTATCTTTTCTTTTTAAAACGGATCATCACTCTTGAAATTTCGCTGGCAGGCACATAGGTCAACCTATCTCCCCAATCGGCATCGCGCACTGTTGTCATTTCTTTTGTCGTCCCATCGGTTTTTCTGATGGATGTTACATACAAAGCTATGTTGCCATCGTTATCTGTATAATATTTCGGAAAGGCGGCATCCCCGAACGATTGAACATTATTGCATATCAGAGCGGATCCGTCCTTCAACAGCACCTTGACCTGCGTTGGCCCCGCGTGCGTACATTGAGTGATTCCAGTCCATACATTTGGTATACCGTCTTCATTGAGCACACCTGCATTTTGGAAAATGGTATTTGTCAACGGCTTACCGACTTTTCTCCACAAACAAGAAATGACGACCACGGAAACAACTGCAATAATTGCCGGTATCAAAAAATACGAAAAAAAGGGTTTCACAAGATCAAAGGCGACATACCCGAAGAGACCGAACACTATGATTCCGTAGAGCAGTTCGTCTTTTCGCTCCTTGTCCCGCAATCCGGATCTCGCTATGGAATGACCGATATAACCGGTTGCGATCACAATTTGAATATACTCGGGCAGGTTTAGTAAATTTTCAATGTCGTTCATAATCCACTCCAGATACCCAGTCATTTTTTTCAGTTAGGATGCCCATCTCTCCACGCTACGATGGAAAGCACCACTGAACCATCATACACAAGGAGAAGAGCAATGGGAAAAGAGGAACTCTAACTGCTGGACAAGATTCTCGGTATGTACTCACGGCTGCTCCAACCACTCGGGAACATAAGCGACCTTTAACCGCACAGCCGCCTTGCTGGTGAAACCAATGGGCAGGAGGATGAAACCGTCCTTGGTCATCTGCCCTCAAGATTTACCACCGACGTATGAGCGCCTGCATACAATCGTCGTTGCCAGCTAGCCAGAGCCTCCTTGTCGGCGCAGATACGGGCCCCAGGCCGCTCCTGGTACACCGGCATATCGCTATGGTCTTCCATCCAACCCCGCACGGTTCGTTCGGAGACGCGCAAAAACGCGGCTACTTCCTTCATCCCGATCAACACCGCCTCATTCTCGCTCATCGCCATCCTCCTCTGTCTGTTCGAACTCACCGGCATCGATGCGCATGCCGGACAATTCACCGTAGGCCCGGTTGATCACCAATTCCAAAATCTTGTCCGCCACCAACGGTCCCTGGTGGTAGTCCCCACCGGCCTCGAGGACAATCTCGGTGGCCGCAATGCGGGTAAAATGCTCAAGATTGCCGCGGAGCATGTTGTATCCGGCAAGCAGCTGCGCCCAGTGGTCCTCGATTCGCATCCATCCACGATCTTCCGCCCTGGCCTTGATGGCAAGGCGGTCGACCTCGAGTTCCAGCTTGCGCAACTCAAGCCGGTCTTTTTCCTGTTTCCTGTCGACCAGGTCAAGATCGACCACGGGTGCTTCCCCCATGGCCTTCAGCAAATATTCGGCCACCGATGCCCGCGAAACGCTCTTGTCGGGAAAGACGAGATACTTGCCGGCAACGCCGTCGTCGTAGAACTTGCGCTGCGACAGGGCCACGCCCCTGCCCCTGAGCTGTTCCCCTACCCAGCGCCAGGCGGCTGATCGGTTTTTGAACCTTTCCCGCGGTTGACCGGCCACAGTATCATCAATGGCCATGATCAGCGGTTATCCCGGACAGTTCTGGTTGCTTTTTGCAGGGCTCTTGCCCGGGTCTTGATTCCTGCCATATAATCCTGGCCAAGGTCGATCGTGCCCAGCCGTCCTTTACGCGTCGCCGACAATGAAATCTGGATTGGTTGCCTTGATTGCAACCGTACAACATTTTTCCCCATCGATTTGTCTCCTTGTCTTCCAGGCTAGTTCCGTTTCAACCAATCGCTTTTCACATTCGGGACAAAGGCTGCCATCACCCTCATGGTCAACGATTCCAACAGTCGATAATCGTCCACACCCGGCACAGAGAATTTGTATGGTTCCTTTCATGCTTCCCGGTGAACAATGCCCACCTGCCCCTGGAGAATCTTGAGGGCAAAGTCGGCCAGCTGATCGCGGATGAGGTCATGCTCAAAACTACTTTCCATAACAAGCCCAGACGTTGGGACTTTTTCCCACCCTTCCAGATCCTCAAGGCGTTTCTCCAGTTCGGACACCCGATTGGCGAGGACCGTGCTTTCAGCAGTCAGCCGCTCAGCGTTTTGTAGGAGGGTGGTTTTTTCAGCCTCTAGGCCGGAAAACGTTTCCGTCACCATTTCTGGTACCAAGGCCACATCGCAGGCTCCGTCGAAACCGGAATCAAGGCTTTCGCCAATTTTCAGAAGAAATGACCAATATTGATCAGCCTCCTCGGCCCGTTTTTTCCTCAATTCTTGCTCTTCGATAAGCTGGCCGCTCAGCGTTTGAACCTCTGCAGCCAGTTCGTCGCATCGTCGCGCCAGTTCCTGCTTCTCTTCATCAACGGAACCCGCGGCTGGCAGGCAGTGCGGCAGCATCTTGCGCAAGGCCTTTTCCACCGCTTCCGGCCGGTTGGCCATGGCGCCAAAGAGGTTGCCACAACTGGTACAAACGAGATCGCCATGCAATCTGGTGAGGGTCATGTTTTCGCGTCCGCAGTTTTCGCATGTTCCGTCGTGTTTTTTTCCGCCCATTTCCAGCTCCCTTTTGCATTGTGCCGAGCCACGCTCGGTCTTCAAAATTTCCAGGTCCACCACCTGTAGCTCAGGTGGCCTTTCTTTCCCCAGGCATTGCAGACAACGGCTCAGCCGGACCGCCGCCAGGGGTAATCCATCGCTGTTTTTCACCGCCTCATGGGCCTGTGCCAGTGCTTCCGCACAGGCCTGGGCGAAGCCGTGCTCCGTCATCCGCACCGGCAGCCCCCTTGTGACCGGGCAGACGGCCCGCACTTCAATGTCGTTACGCACCGCCTCAGACATACACCGGCCCCATGCCGACCTCGATAAACGCTTCGTTGAGCACCGCCATCGGTGAGCGGTGCGTCATGTGCCATCCGCCGCAGGCGGGACATTGATAGGGTTTGACCCGCACGCCCTTGCGGTTGAGTTCGATGGCCCGGCGGGTTGCCGCTTCCCGGCTGGCGTATCGTTTCTTGTCCCGGCAGGATTTCTTGATTTTCGTCATGTTACGCCGCATCGGTGACCTCGCTTTGCAGTTGTATAAGCGCGTCAGCGCCAATGTATCGACCGCGCGGGAGCCGCTCCAGGAAATCGGCCACCGCACCGCCGCCGTACATGATCCGGGTGATTTGCCCACGCCGCATAAACGCATCCAGGGTGTCCGCATCGCGCCGGAACCGAACCACCAGCTCACCATGGGGAGCGCGCCCGTACCACACCGCACCGGATTCAGTGCGCAGCAGTTCGGCAAAGGCCTCGATATCGTCCAGGGGCAGCGCTGAAGAGGGGAAGAAATCTCCACCCCCATTCCCCGGCGAGCGCTGCTCAGGGGACAAGGAGCGGTCCTGGCAAATGGGCGGGGGGCAGGCCACCACTGGCGGCAGGCCGGATTCCACCCACTGGCGCAGGTCGCCGCCATGGTCGCGGACAAAATCCCCCGGGTCCTTGCCGGCCGGCATCGGCCAGAACCGCGCTTGGCGGAAACTCCGGCGCCACCGCTTGACCGCGGCCGGGCCGGCACCCAGCTTGCCGTCCCTGGCCGGATCCGCGTCCAGGGCCACCAGGATCACGGGGCACTCTTCCAGCTCGGCCCGCAGGCCGGCATCAATCCCGCCGGCCACCGTGCCCAGGGCCACCACCAGCACCTCCCCGTGGGCAGCGGCCACGGCCATGGCATCCAGTTCGGCCTCGACGATCACCGCCCCGCGAATCGAACCGGAAGGCCGCAACACCATGGGCAGGTTGCCGCTGCCCTTGATCCACACATACTTGCGGTCGGACAAAAACTTCTCCCGCGCCGCCGGCGTCCTCCGGATCCGCAACCGATGCAGTTCGCCATGGCCATCAAAAATCGGAATCACCAGCCCGCCGGGCACCCACAACCGTTCCTTGCCTTCCTCGAGCGGCAAGCCCAGCTCGCGTCGATCCACCCGCAGGTCATGCGCCAGCCACCCCAGTTGGTATTGATCGACCTGGGCGGTGCCGATGCCACGGCTCTCCAGCCAGCGGATCTCCTCCGGTTCCCTGGTCAAGGCCTGCCGGGCCTTCTCCACCAGCTTCCCGGCCCAGGCGCTCCATGCGCTCCCCGGATGGGCGGCGGTCAGCTCGGCAAGGCCGTCCGGCCTGCCACCAACCTGCGGTCGCACCGACCGGGGCCGTCGTTTCACCGGTTCGCCGTTGCGGCACGGGCCGTAGTTCGGGCAGGAAGGGGAACAATCCTTGCCCTCGGCATCGTGGGCCTCACGGCAGCTCATGCCATCCATCTCCCGCAGCCACTTGATGCGATCGCCCTTGAAGCCGCAGGCAAAGCAGCGAAATCCACCATCGGTAAACAGCACGAACTTGTCCGAGTCCTTTGAACCGCCGCACTTTGGGCACGGGCCGGTATGCCGGTTGCCGCTCTTGCGCAGGCCATGCTTGGCTGCTATTTCGTGATTGGCGCTATGCATGACGGTCCTCCAGCTGCGCGACAATCTTGGCGAGGCCATGGGCCATGTCGGTACGATGCCCGACCAGGTCTTTGAAGAGATTGAGGTGGTTGCAGAGGTGGTCCAGGATCGCCAGTATTCCGTCGACCGCGAGCAATCGGCATTCCCTGTCGCTGAGGCTTCGCTGCGCCTGAGGCAGTTGTTCCCTGGCCATGGCTACCAACTGTTGCACCATAGGGCTGGGGTGGCGCCGCGAATCGGTATTTGCAGCAAAAGAGGCGAAAGAGTGGGCAACGGCGGTCTTTCTGCCGCCGGGTACGAGGGTGAGGTGCATATTCTGATGCAAGACCGACCGTTCCATCACGCCACCTCCCGCACCGTCAGACCAAACACCTGGATACGGCCGCCGACCTTGGCCAGGGTGTAGCCGAGGTCGCGCAGCCTTGCGGCCAGCTCCCGGCTGGTGGCGATATTGACTTGGTTGAGGCCGTGGTCCAGGCACCATTGCCGGTACGCCCGGTGCATTTCGGCCAGGGTCAGGCGGGGTGCCGGGTCCGGCACGGCCCGGGTGCAATCGTTGAGGAATCCGTCCAGCGAGGTTTCGACCTCCCGGCCGGGGGTGATATGAAGGGCGTCCTCCACCAGATCGTCCATCTCGATGCCGGTCAGCCGTTGCAGCAGGGTGAGCGAGGTCCTGGTGGGCCGGGTGAGGATCTTGGTCAGGTCCAGGGTGTAGCGGATGTCGAGACCGGAGTCGGACACCGGGCCACGGTGGTGGAAGATGTCGGCGCGCTTGCCCTGGTTGGGCAGGGCGTAGCCGCCGGTCTTGCGGATCGAGGGGAGTACCTCGGCGGTGACCCATTTACGGAAGGGTTTGGCCTGGGGTTTGTTGGAACGGATGATCAGGGTGTAGAGGCCGGATTCGGAGATGATGAGCATGTTGCGCGTCTGACCTGCTCCGGCTATTTGCCGGACCAGCTTCTCATCATCATCGAGAAATTGGGTCGCGTCACTTGCGTCGGCATACTCCAATACATCGCAAACATCCCTGGCGACAAACCAGGGATCGCCATCAATGGTCAGGGCACGAATTTCGTTGGACTCGAACTGGAAGGGGATTACTGCGGATGGACTACTGGCGGGACTGCTCATGGCGTTACCTCCGTACAAAAAGGATTTTGACGCCCATTTCCGCTGTCAAACGGAAAAAGGGCGAACACTGTGCGGGTTGACAGACCGGTGTACGGACCGGCAGGGGTTGCCCCCTCCCACACAGCGCCGCCCAAACAAGAGAGCTTCGCCATGGTGTGGACGCAAAAAAACCGCCGAATATGAGACTGGTGGCGGTGCGTCCGCCGTACAATCAGGCTGTCAAACCCGAGCCGCTGGATT
Source organism: Desulfobulbus propionicus DSM 2032 (assembly GCF_000186885.1). GTDB lineage: Bacteria > Desulfobacterota > Desulfobulbia > Desulfobulbales > Desulfobulbaceae > Desulfobulbus > Desulfobulbus propionicus. The sequence continues at coordinate 209,270 of NC_014972.1, forward strand.
TTGCCAGCGACGCCGTTATAATAGCCTGAAAAGATTTTTTTTGTCAACGATACAAAATAAAGGATGGTAATAATCATGGGATACAGGGAGCTTACCGAAGTGGAATTCGACAGGATCGGAAAAACGGTCAGGACTATAACTGAAGCAAAGAAGTGGTTTGTATCGTACTTGGTTGAAAACAGGATATGCTCAGAAGAAACGGCTAAAAATAGTGCCGATGAAATACCGTATGATTTTGAGACTGAAATTGAAAATTTAAGATTTGAAATTGATGAAGAGAAGGAAAGTTTAAGAGAAGCAAAGGCTGATTTGGCAGAAGCAAAGAGGTTGTTGAAAAAATGCAAAACAAACAAGGATAAGGAGGACGCTGCTCTTGATGTAAAAGATGCAGAAGAGGATATTGAAGAAATAAAAAAGCAAATAAGTGCGATAAAAAGCGATATAGCAAGTCTGAAAGCTGACAAAAAGTACTTCTTGATATCATTTACGAACAGACACATTTCATACATAGAAAGAAAAAAATGACTAAAAATTTCAGCGGTGTACTCGGTGATCCAGCTGGCGGTTTGCAAGCACTTTTTCTTGTTGATCCAGGCAACCGGTTGAATCTCCGACGCGATTGCGGTACCGTGGTGACGCCAATCAACCAACAGCGACCAACCATCACGCCGGAGGTGTACCGTATGTCCATAAATCCACTGAAACTTCTTGAAGATTTGATCAACGAGCATGGCAGCAGCTCAATCCTTAGAGAGCGGTTGCTTCTTGTTAAAGATGAACTTGGCAAGGTCGAAAAAGAACGTGCTGATTTGCAGCGACAACTCGCCGAGGCGATGGAAAAACTTCGCTATCTTCGCGAAGAAGTGAAGAAAAAAAGTGTTCCCGAGAACTTTACCGAATATCGCGGGGCACTGTTCAAACGAGACGTGTCGGGTCGGCACGCCCCACTTGCCCATTGCCCCGAGTGTAAGCGGCCACTTGTGAACACAGACCCGTGCGTGTTTCCGTATAATTGCACCACACCTGGATGCCGATACGAGGTAACCATCAAGGAAGATCTTGAGCTTATTGCGCAAAGGCTTGATCATATAGCCTCCTGAGAAACTGGTTCTGTTGTCCGCACGGTCATCGCGAGTGGTTTTTGCATGGTTTTTCTCCGTTGATTCTCCCATGTGCCCGCAGTAGCATGTGAAGCACCACCAACAACACGCCAACCAACAGGCACACAGGAGAAAAGCATGGGGGAAGGAAGAACTCGATTTGTTGCACAAAATCGTCGACATGTACTCACGGCTTCATCCAATCGGGAACAAAGCCGCCCGCGATATGGCCCTGCAGCCGGTCAAGAGCGAGTTGCGCTATCTTCGGCAGCGGGTCGCCCTCGACCGCTCCGATATGTTTCAGTACATCGACGAGTTGGAGAGCAGTTTCAGCGGAGCACTCGCCACCAGGCCAACCCTCGGCCACAGCCCGCAGCAACACCAATTGCGGGCAAACAACGCCGTCCGGGTGCTGGAACGCAATCTCGGCAAATTCGATTATTCGGGATAAACGTTGGTAGTAGGGCGTAGTTCGGTAATCCACCACTTTCCCATGTTGGTCTGGGAAGAATCGGACCACGTTTTTTCTCTGGTAATCGATGATGCTTTTCAACCGCCAACTTGCCCAGGCCAGGGAATCGGCTACACTGCACCGGCAGGGGTGAAATTCTTTGAGGTAGCCTTTACAGGAAAATGTTGATAACCCGGCTCGATCCATCATTTGTTCCATCCCCTCTTGCTTGCGTGTTTCATTGGCTCCAGCCGATCCAGCAGGTGGATCACACGTTCTTTTTCTTGATAAAGCTAATAAACGTTACTACATTAAATGCATGGACATTGAATTCGACCAGGACAAACGCGACATCACCTTGCGTGAGCGCGGACTCGATTTTGCCGATGCCGCCGAGGTGTTTGCCGGCGTCTCTGTCACCATCCCGGACATCCGGCGCGATTATGGCGAACAGCGCAACGCGACCGTTGGCATGCTTGGTGAGCGGGTTGTGGTCCTGGTCTGGACACCACGCGGTGATAAACGCCGCATTATCTCCATGAGGTATGCCAATGAGCGCGAAAGGAAAAAATTCGCCGGACGCCTGGGTTGATCCCGACGACGCCCCTGAACTGACCGAGGAAGATTTCGCACGCGGCCAGTGGATGATTGGCGAACGGGTTGTTTCCAAGGACGAAGCCCGCCATGAGATCAAGAAATTGTCGCGGGGTCGCCCGCCTGGCAGTGGTAGCAAGCGGTCGACCACCGTCCGTTTCGACACCGACGTGCTCGACGCCTTCAAGGCCACCGGGCGCGGCTGGCAAACGCGCATGAACGATGCCCTACGCGACTGGCTCAAGGAGCATCGGCCCTGATTCATGGCTGGACTGATTCCCAACGAGGTGGTCGGAGCCGTCATCGAGGGCGGGAAAACCCCTAAAGCCACGCGCGAAAAATTAGCGCGAGCCATGGGTATCACCGAACCGATGCTGCATTGATTGATACCCCCATGGTCCTGAGAACCATCCCTTTTGATGTTGTCGACCACCTGAATTCGGGTTTTTTGTTGGGTTTTACCGTTCATCTGCTTTCGTCCTGCTCGTCCTGGTTCGTCTTTTTTCGTCCTGTTTGATTTTTCTTAATGATTCTTATAGGATGATGTATTTAGTATGACGTAGGATGAAATATGTGACGTGCGCGCATGGAAAAAATTGCCAACCATGGTTCATGAAAAATTTCCGTGTGCGCGCCCGCGACTCTCATCCTGTCGTCCTGTTTTCGGTTTTTTTGTTTTCATCTCAATAGATTGCGTCATCAGGACGAGCCAAGATGAACTAGGATGAGGCAGGATGAGGCGGTTGGTCATCGCGCAACATCTCCCTGGAAAGCTCTGGATGGTACAAAACTCCGCGTACATAAATCTTGCCGCCTCGTTTTTCTAGGGTATAGCCCCGCTCGCGCATGGCCTTGGCCAGCGTCCGGTTGGCCGGCGCCTTTTTCGGATCGCCTTGGTTGAGGCCCCACCACCAGAGAAAGCATTGATAGAGGCCCTGAAAGCCGATTTCCCGGTCCGGATCGTCGGGTGAGGGCAGCAGGCTGTCGTTGAGGAACTCGGTCAGATAGTCTTCGGCATTTGCCAGCTCTGCAGCCGAGTCCAGAATCTCCTGGGGTGGATCCAGGCCGCGTTGCTGCCACTCCAGGCAGCCCTCGACCAGCCATTTGAGGATGCCCTCCCGGTTCTGCATCAACCGGTCCTTGAGGTGCTTGTCCTTCTTGCGGAATCGGTCCGCCATGGGCGGGAATTTTTTGGCCTCCGCCTCCGGATCGTCGACATAGGCCCAGGGAAAATCGATCTTGAGCAGCCGTTGCACCAGGCTGAACTCGGATCCCATGCCCACCGGCATGTGGTTGGTGTGGAGGCAGAGGGTGTGGGTGGGATCGAAAACAAACATTTTGCCGAAGTTTGGGCGGCACTCGACCTTGTCGTCACCGGTCAGCCCTTTGACCTGGCCGGCGTCGATCCGCTGGCCGCGTTTGGATTCACCGGCCACCACCAGCCGCTTGCCGTGCAGGGCATATTTGTGCTCGCTGGCCGCGTTGGGTGAGGGATCAAACCGCTGTTCCGTAATCATCGACGGACTGATCACGTGGTAATACGGCCCGAGAACTGAGCCGATACAGGAAAACAGCACCCCCTTGCCGTTACGGCCGCCGCCGATGAACACCGCAATGTATTGCTCGTAGCTGTGACCGGTGAGGGCGTAGCCGAAAAATCGTTTGAGAAAGTTGGCCACCGCTTCCGATCCGCAGACCTCCACCACGAATTTGTGCCAGTCGGTGTAGTCGGCGTCTTTGAGGTAGTTCACGTCGATGGCCTTGGTCATCAGGTCCGCCGGATCGCCATCCAGGAGCACGCCTGCGGTGAGATCAATTACCCCGTTGCCGCAGGGAAGCCGCATCGGTTGCCGGTCCAGCTCCAGCTCGCGGCAGGCCATGCTCTTTTCCACCACCGGTGCCCAGACTAGCGCCTTCTTGGCACCGTTCTCGGTGCGTAGCCGGTCGACCCGCTTCCGGTACCGCTTTGCCAGGTCAAGCACCTTGTCGGCCTGTTCCTTGTTGCCCTTTTCTTCCAGCTTTTCGGCCTCGGCGAACAGATCCAGGGCCCGTTGCTCATACTGGAGGGCCACCGCCTCGACCGCCTTGAATGAGTCCTTGAAATCATCAGGCTCCCAGACGATCCCTGTCCAGCGCAACCAGGCCCCGTCTTTCGGAGTGGTGTTGAACAAAAACCGTCCCTTGTGCAAGGTGGCGTACAGCACCCCGTCGCCGCGTTCGTTGGCATCCAGGCAACTCCGGACGAAGTCATCCTCCAGGTCCATCAACCGGTCGTCTTCCTGCTCCAGCTCCCGGGCGCGATCGATCACCTTGCCCGCCATGCTTTCCCCTGCCATGGGCTATGCCTCCGCCAAAATATTGACAGGTTTGCAGGGGTAACTCTCCGATAACGCGCAATTTGTTGAGAAAGTCATTTGCCCACCTTGTTGCAGAATTTTTTGCATTTTTGCATCGGACCATTTTTTTTTAAATGCACCCACACGCCGGGGCGCGAAACACCCGCAAGTGGGGCTCCTGGGGGAGGACCCGTGAACGGTCAAGATCACAGGCCTCCCCCTGCTTGACAACCTGACGGGGGGTGAGGGGTTCCTTCCTCCCGGTCATGACTTGAGAAACGTATCGAGCGTGGCCTTGAACATCGGCTCGAAGTGTTGATTGAACGTGCGATGGGCCACGCCATAGAAGTCGAGCAGTGGCTTGACCCGGCGCCCGGTACGGCCAGTGAGTAGCACAGGGCGCAAGCCTCTGGCGCGAATGACGGATTGAATTTGAGAGCCCTCCCAAAAGACGGAACTCTGTCCAAACCATTTGACGAACCTGCCGGTGCGTGGATCACGGACCGCTTGCTTCCTGCTTCCTCTTTGGTACGACTTGGAACGGTCAAGGAAGGTGCGCTTGGTCTTGGCGCCGAACCCAGCCCCAGTCTGAAATCGTTGGTACACGCCCAAGGGCAGGTTGCCGCGCTGTCGACGATCAATAACCACATAGTCCCGTTCCTTGGTGTTGCGGCGACGGGAACGGTCGGTGATGTTGGCTGAATATCCGGCACTGGTTTCCGCTTTGCCAAGCACGGAGAGGATCTGGCGGATCTGCCCGGGGGAAACGTTGCCGTATTGGTTGAGCTTGGCACCCAGTGCCGGTACCAACTCGCCCTCACCAATGGCTCGTTCAAAGCCCTTCAGTTTGCGCTGCCCTCCATCCACCTGGGGTACGAGGTAGTGTGCTCCCATTCGACCAGGTTCCTTGAACCAGACAGTGGCCTTGAGATCGCTCTTCGTGGCTGGAGTAAGTTGGAGGGAATTGAGGGTGTAGCGGGTGGGATTATCAAAGACGGATTTCATTTCCGCGACTTCCGCTTCCTTGACGAGTTTGCCAGCCTTGTTCAGGGCAATGGCGCAGGCCCGGTGAGCCTTGCCTGGAAACGCGGCCAATGCTGCGGCCACTTCTTTTGATCCGGAAACAGCAACGGTCAATTCCATTTCAATCCTCCTCATCCACGGCCGGCGCTCTTGAGCCGCGCCTTGGCTTCATTGATGTACTTCCGGTCGCCGGTCTTTCGGGTCATCTCCATGGCCTTGGCCATGTCCGTGGCCAGGGCATCGACCGAGACGGGCGCTATGGCATTCTCCCGCGTCCATCCGGCAATCATCTTCTTGACTTCGGCCATCTCCCGCTGGAACGTGTCGAGCTTGACCAGTAGTTCCTTGGCCGTGTGTTCGGTTAACGGTTCACCCATTTTTCCGATCCCTCGCATATCGGGCCACCGTGCGTTCGACTTCTTCAATGGCCTCTTTCTTGAGGTTGTTGATGGTTTCCAGGTCCGCCCCTGCCTCGATGGCTTGCTGGAGCCTGGCCACCGCCGAGTAATCCGCCAGGATTTCCTCGTGGATGGTGGGCAATGGATCCCTGATGCCCTCCACCTGCGCCGCAGGATCAATGGCCGTGGCCAGATAATCGATCCCGGCGCGGGCTACATAGCCGGAGCCTGCGGCGTCCAATCGCTCGAACAGGGTGTGCAGTAATTCCAGGGGGCTCTTGCAGCGGCATTCGGTGTGGGCAGGGTCCTGCGCCCAGTTGTGGGCCGAGCGTACCTCTCGGTTGAAAATACGTGCCACAATGTTGGCCCCCAAAATCTTCCTGGCGGCATGGAACACTTGCCACGGTTGCATTTTTCCCTCGGCATATGACATGGACATTGCCGTTTCTCCTGATATTCTGAAGATATGGAACCCTATTTCGTTTGCATCAGGTGCCCGTCCCCTGTACTATCCTGGCAATGCCGCCAAGCATCATGCCCAAGGACCGTCCAGGGGGCGGGGCTTTTTTCATTTGATACTCAAGGGTTTAAATTTCCCATGAAGCCTGACCTCGAAAGCGCCATCATTGCAGCCACAGCCGCGCTGCTCGGTGTAGTGATCTCGCAAATTTTTTCATTTCTGCACAAAGCCTCCGAAAGGAGGCACGAACAACGCATCTTGCTTCGGCAAAAGTTCGAGGAGATGACATTTCATTTTCTAAAGTCGCTTCATTGGCCGATTGAACTGGAAAAGTGTACCACGCTCTTAGAAGCGCAAGACGTCGCTGTGTCGCAAGACGCTCAAGCCGCAATCGTACTTTGTCAGCTTTATTTCCCCGAGATTGTAGAAGTTTTAGAACGTTATATACTCGTGCAGCAGGCGTACTATGACGCCGTGGTCGAAAGTTTCGGGGAGGCAGGTTTGACGAGCGATCGCGTTGCTTTTTCAGCTTCATCGGAGTCCCTCAATGCCGAGATGTTTGCGGCAAAAAACTAAGTAATGAAATGCATCAAAAAATCTGCTGCACGATATGCTGATGCACGATGAGTTCATGCTTGCTCCTTGGTGGCTGTTAAAAATTCAACAAACAAACCGAAATGACTTATCAAGATATTTTCGTACAGATTCTCTCTGAGGTTTCCGGTGAATCACCTGCTCGTATCCTCGAGTTCGTCAAAACGGTAAAAGCTGCAAAACCAGGTGGTAACTGGGACAAAAAGCTCTCCGACAAAGACTCGGAGGAACTCATCTCCAAACTCAGGAAAGACGCTCCCGCTATCGTCAGGTGGTTGGAAGAAGGACGACAACGCGTTGCATCTCACGAATCAAAGACCGTGCATTGACTGTGAAAACCACTCACACAACAGGAACTTATCTTCCAAGGTGAATCCAACTTCATCGAGAAACAGGGAAAACGGGTGGTTGAGCCATTTCTTCAATTTTTGTTCGTTCATGCGGCATCCTTGGGGGCTGCTTCGGGGAAAACTTCACAAAACTGTGATTTATGAAAACATCGCAGATCGTTCCAGATACTATTGAGACTGCATTCGCCGACGATCCTGAATTGATCGCCTTGATCGCTTCGTCACAGGATGAATCCGTTGAAGTTCTCTTCAAGACGGTGCAGGCACCGGCCATTGCCGCATCCATCCTTTTGTCGAGCCAAGATGCTGTCAGAAGAATGGACCCTAAAACGATCTTTGGCGACCTGGATTGGAACCTCGACACTTCCATGCGGATTTTGCCCGAAGCCGTGGACATCACACTTGCCGCCGATGGCGAGGTGTTATGCATCAACGTCGGATCTGGAACGTTGTTCTTTCGCCTTGGCAACAAAGCTCAACGAGCCATCAATAAGCCACTTGAGCAACACTGACCGTTCTTCTTCAGATATCCAGGGGGGCGGTTTTGGCGATGCGTTTGGTGAAAAGACCTCTCGACGGTTGAGGAGTTTCATGCCGCCTCCTTGGTGGTTGCTTCGGGGAAGACTTCGTTGATTGGCTTGCCGATGGCGTCGGCGATAGCTTTCCGGATGCGGAGCGATTTCGTTTGCCCATGGATGCATCGTGATACTGCGGCGTGTGTCACGCCCAGTGTTGACGCTATATCGATAACCTTGATGCCGCTGTCCGCCATGTGCTGGCGTAATATGTAACCTTTCATGACTGTTACATGTAGCTTGTTTTATTGTTACATGTCAATCAAAAAAAGATAAAATGTAACATGAACAAACAGGAAGCTTCGTCGAAAATTGTTGCTGAAAGAATGAAAAAGGCTGCAGGTGTAAGGACTTATGCTGAATTGGGCGAAATTTTCGATGGTATTACATCTCAAGCTATTAGTAGCGCCATTAGAAGGGGAAAGATCCCAGATCACTGGTTCTTGGTAATGGCAGAAAAATTTGGAGTAACGAAGGAAGAGCTGTGTCAACCGCCCCAGAACGTCACGATGAACTTAGAGCAATCTTGGGGCGACGCGAATTCGGACATGGAGCGGGAGAGGTTCCAGCAGGACCTTGACGGACTCTTCGCCGTGGTCAAGCGATGGCAGGAAGAAGAACACGGTGCGGACCCACTCACATCGATGCAGTTCATTCAACTCTTTCACGAACGCATCCCGGAGCTGGGCGAGTGGATAAAAAAACAAAAAGGCACCATTGCTGAAAATGGTCCCCAGGAAAACTTGTCGGCGGCAGGGGGGGAATCCTGAATAGGCAACATTACCCAACAAGGCTCAACAATGACCCCAAGAATAATAGCAGTAGCGCTCGCAACCTACGCTGCATTCGCACTCAACCCTTCAAGCGCATTCCCTCACCCAGGTGGCCTTGATAGTAGTGGTTGCCACCACAACAGGAAAACAGGTGATTACCATTGCCACAGACCCGGGAGCACCAGCAGTGGCGGTTATTCAGAGCAATCTCCAGACAACTATTATACGCCAAGTGAACGGAAGAAAAGCGGTGGGTATACCGCCAAATCATATACGGGTAATAATGAAGCCCAGGTGGTTGGCATCACGGATGGAGATACCATCAAGGTTCTCATCGAGGGACAGCAGGTCAAAATCAGGCTCTACGGAATAGATGCCCCAGAAAGCGGCCAAGCTTATGGTCGCAAGTCGCAAACCGCTCTGAAACAAATATCGGCAGGGCGAAAAATATCCATCAAGGCCATTGACCACGACCGCTACGGTCGTGTTGTGGCCTTGGTGTATGCCGACGGGATAAATGTTAACGAAATTATGGCATCTTCAGGTTATGCCTGGGTTTATCCTCAATATTGCAAAAAGTCATTTTGTCGAGAATGGAAAGAAAAAGAACGCATGGCCCGAACAAATAGAAACGGGTTATGGCAAGACGGTGATCCTACACCGCCATGGGAATGGAGAAGAAAGAGGTGAGTGAATTTAGCGAACAAAATTCATCGTGCCCGAAATGTGGAGCTCCCAGGAAGAGTGGCCCGGAATGCCCTGCATGCGGAGTGATTTATGCAAAGGCCGAACAGGATGCCTTTGCCAAACGAAAAAAAATGGATGAAGCCAGGAGAAAGGCGGATGCCATTATTAGAAACATGCAGAGTGAAAAGCAGTCCGGAGCAAACCTCATCGATTGCCCAACATGTGGTCGTTCTGTATCAAAGAATGCTCCCACTTGTCCCAATTGCGGGGAGATCATTAACAAAGCTGCTGTTGTTGCTGCTCAGCCGATAAATAAGGCCCCGCTCGTTGGATATATCGGTTCGGCTATCATGGCTGCGGGAGTATTTTGCCCCCTGGTTAGTATACCTATTGCCGGATCTATTAATTATTTCAAAAACGGGGAGGGCGACGGCACCTTTCTGCTATTTCTTGCCGCCATTTCTGCGGCCGCTATTTTTTGGAATCGATTCAAGATCCTCGTTGTCACCGGAGGGGCTTCTATTGCCATCCTTGCTTTTGACTTGTGGAATTTTTTTCACAAAATGTCTCTGTCCAAGGCGGACATGCAAAGGGAGATGGCCGGAAATCCCTTTGGTGGGCTGGCCGAGGCGGCCATGCAATCCATCCAGTTGCAATGGGGGTGGGGTGTCATGTTCACAGGGGCGGTGATGTTGATTGTTGCGTGGTTTCTGGCTCAAAGGGAATATAAGTACAAATAGGTACGCGGGAGTGGGAGAACAGGGTGCTATATAGCCAACCACTGCTAATGGTAATCGTTTATTTTGATGGGATATTCCGAGGCATGATACCTAATTTTCAACAATAACAATCTGGCGGACAAGCCGCAGATGTTCACGTTGGACCTTAAATTTTCTTTCAAAAGATGTGGTACATTCACTATCCCCGTTTAGTTTGTGCGTATCGAAATATTATCCATAAATCAAATGATTATGGTTGCTGAGTTGGTAGTTGTAATGTCTGGCCTGTGGATGAAGTGATGAGAATTGCTTAAGTAGTCTCTTGCTAACGATTGACAATAGTATCGGAGCTCGTTACGGTGTATGCATGATAGAAAGTTTTGCATGTGGTGAAACTGAAAAAATTTGGAACAACGTGTTCTCCAAAAAGCTTCCAGGGGATATTCAGACCGTCGCTCGGCGGAAGCTGATTATGCTCAACGCGGCAGCAACTTTAGACGATCTAAGAATACCGCCCAGGAATATGCTAGAAAAACTTTCTGGGGACAGGGATGGGCAGTACTCAATCAGGATTAACCAGCAATGGCGAGTATGCTTCTGTTTTGAGCACGGAGTAGCAACTCAGGTAATGATTGTCGATTATCACTAAGAGGTCAAGGGTATGGTAAATTTAATACCGCTAGAGCATCCGGGCGTGATACTCTTCGAAGAATTCATTGAACCGTTAGGGCTAACGGCTTACAAAGTAGCAAAGGACATTGATATTCCCCAAACCGCGCTTGGCGAAATCATTAAAGGTAAAAGAGGAATATCCGCACAAGTAGGCCTGAAGTTGTCTAAATACTTCGGAATGTCTGAAGAGTTTTTTGTCAAAATTCAGATGCGATATGACATCGACAGGACGAAAGTTGCTCAACATGAGTCTTTAGGGAAAATCATTCCCTTCCGCCCAAAGCCTAAAGAGCCTCCAGCGATTGAGAATCTTAAGGAGGCTTAATTGTCTTTCCATAACGAAAAATCATAAACTCCAACATGTCAGTGCGGCATATTGGAGTTTTTTTAATCCTTTTCAAATATTTTTTAGCAAATTATGTGCTTTGAAGGATTCGGGGGGACATGATACTAAATTCCAACAATAACATCCTACGGACAAGCTGTAGATGTTCGCGTTTTCAGGTCATATATCTCCAGTCAGTCATGACTTATTGGAAAAGTATTAACCATCGGGAATTGAATCTTTCCCGCTATTTTATACCGAAACAGCCTTTTTGTAGACTTAATGGAAGGATATCCGATTTCTGGTTATCACCCCAAATTGCATGATATCCAGTTAGCTAATACCATAAAACGCCGATTTCCTGACACCCTGGTTTGAAATAGTGAGTGATAGCCAGAAACCATATAATAACTTGTTAAACGTAAATAAAATGATTGAACCATCCATGCAAGAATGTGTATATAAAGATATTCCTTTAGGAGGAAGGCGGGTGCCCTTAGGATCCAGTGTAATATCTGGAGAGATGGACGGCAGGAAGATAAAGCTTATTGCTGCCGAATGTAGCGACTTACTTTTACGTGGTTGTACCCGTGAAGCCCAGCGCAATGCGTTGGGCTTTTTTTATTGATGGGGGAATGAGCTTGGAAAAAGATCTTATTAAAACAATTGGTGAAGAGGCGAAAAAGCTGTCTCAGAGGCATCACGCTTATCACAATACACTAGAGCTGGAGCATATAAGAAAAAGTAATAGGGTTTCTAACCCTGGAGACAAAGAGTTAAAAATACCAGCGTATTGGTCATCGGAAAAGAAGTTCAACCCGTTTTACGTCCATAAAAATCGTCGTCAAATCGCTCATTCAATTGCAAAAAAAATACAAAATGGGACCTATGAACCAAACCCTCCGCAAAAAATGGAAATTCCAAAAGCATCGGGTGGTTCAAGGACCGTAACTATTTACCAAATACCAGATGCTGCTGTATCCACATTAATTTATCAGCAACTTCTCTCAAAAAACAAACATCGTTTCAGTTCTTTTTCGTATGCTTATCGAAATGACAGAAATGTACATTTTGCAATTCAAGATATCGCAATTGAACTGAAAGAGCTATCTAGAGTTTTTGTCGCTGAATTTGATTTTTCGAAATTCTTTGATTCAATTAATCACTCTTATCTCTATCGTCAATTCAATGAAAATGGTTTTTTCATCAGCGAAAGAGAGGATAGCGTGATCAAGTCATTTCTCAAAAGCAAAAATGTTGGCATACCACAAGGCACATCAATTTCTCTTTTTTTAGCGAATATTGTTTGTTGGAAATTAGACAAGGGGCTTGAACAGGTAGGATTGAAGTTTGCGCGATATGCTGATGATACTGTTATTTGGTCGCATGATTACCAAAAAATAAGCATGGCATATGATATCATAAGTAATTTCTCAAAAGAAGCTGGAGTCGAGATTAATGCCAAAAAATCAGATGGGATTAGCTTGCTATGCAGGAAAGATATGCCTTCTGAGCTTGCACAACGTAAGGAAGAAATTGACTTTCTTGGTTACTCTATTTCAGTAGATAACGTTTCAATTAAAAAATCTTCAGTAAATAAAATAAAACGACAAATAAGTTATACATTATACAAGCATCTAATAAAACCGTTGCGCGGAAACAAGCTAGTTGCCATCAAAATACCAGCAAACAACAAAGACACACATTTGTTGAGCGCAATATTAGAAATAAGAAGATACCTTTATGGCAACCTAAATGACCAAATGATAGCAAATTATTTGAATGGAAAAAGTAATAGAATTTTTTTCAAAGGAATAATGAGTTTTTATCCGCTCATAAACAATGAACAACAACTCAAAGAGCTTGATGGGTGGTTAGTGACAGCAATTTTCAAAGCCATACGTATAAGGTCGAAACTACTAAAGAAATGGAATTTTAACAGAGACAATAGTTTTCCCTTTAATATACCTCATAAAGATCTCACGACAGCGTTTAAACAACAAAAAGTAAAAGGGAAAAAATTACTCCAAATTCCAAGTTTCTTCACAATATACAAAGCTCTCAAGAAAGGGGTTACTGACAAAGGTATAGCAGGGGTAATGAATCCAACATCAAATGGCTATAATTATTAATAATAATTGTCTAGCAAATGCATTAACGCAGACGGGGATAACGCTGGCGGCGCTAGGGCGGTCAAGTTCATTGGCCCGCTGGTTGTGCTAGCCGTTGGCTTAGCAAAATGAAAGAAAATAGAATACTTCGCGACGTCGAGAAATACGTCAAATCGTATTTGAATACACATGTCACTTCTCCCTGCGTACAGATGCTTCGCAACGACCCTCACTGTCACCTTCGGGTCGTGAGCATTCTTTCCCGTGTTCGCTACCTGTCTGAGCAAATCCTTCGCTACGGTTGTGAGGTAGACAAGGCCCATCTCAGTAGTCTATCGCGAGATGAGCTCGAACGACGGGTTCAAGTGTTGACAGACTTTATTGAAAGTGAAAATACCGAAACAAATCACGAAGCCAACGGTTATCTAATGACAGGCAGTTCCCAGAAGCATCTCATCGCGTATGTTTCGCGCGAGTTCAACTGGGTCATTGTCTCGATCATGTCGGCTTCCTATATCAGTGCGCTTGTCCTCACGAGATCAGTGTTCGAACTTTTGGTCGGCGTGGCTACGCGAATGGAAGGTGGAATGAAGGATCGTGTGGACAAAATCACATTTCTTGAAGCAAGTGAACGTAAGCAGATTCTGAAGCTCTGGAATCGACTTTGCGGATGGGGGCACCCATACGGTCGCTGGGTCAAAGAAATATGCCCCATATATATTCAACATGAGCCATTTTTTCATAGCCGCCTTTGTGGCCTCTGTCTGGATGAGTTATGCAACGTGCTAGATCTCTATGCTGTCACGGCACTATCCAAATACGAGATTCCCATTGACCCCCAGTGCTTGCCAATGCAAGACCCAACAGGGATACTGGCTGGTCTTGGCATGCTCTCAAGACGACTGGAAAATGGAAACACTAAAAAGGCCAACAAGCCGGATGCAGACGACGGCTGATAGCCGCGCCTGATCCGCAACGTTTAGACCCCACAGCACCCATGTCCGACGATCAAACTGACGAACAACACGCCTACGAGGCGCTACTCCAGCGTCGACTGCAGATCCTAAAGAAGCAGTTCGATGCCGGGAAGGTCCATATCGCCGAGGGGCTCCAGGTGATCGGGAGCCTCAAGCGCGTCAGGTACGCCGCTGACGGCACGGTCGATCTATCAACAGTGGACGGCCTAGTGCGCTCGATGGCGCTTGCTGTCGAGGCGATGCACGACAGAGAGGAGATGAAGGACTCTGCGTCTCTCGCGCAGATTCAGACCGAGTACTTCGACTTTTTGGAGAAGAACTTCGGTCACTTCTTCAAGGTCATGGTCGAACGCGGTCTCACCCCGCACAACGCAGGACGAGCACTTTCCAGGACTTCATCCACCGTCGCAGAGTTGACCCGAAACCTCCCTGAGTTCTTGGCTGCAATCGAGGGCTACTGGAGTGCCGCAGGCCCAATAGCGATTGCGCATGTGGAGGACATGCACGACGCACTTAAGGGCGTATTCGGAGGCGACTTGTTTCCATCGCCTGAGGAGAATATCGCTTCAAAGTGCTCGCTCTACACAGACACACTCGTGCTGCCTGATCCATTCTTGCGCACGAAGCACATGTTCGAGCGACTCGGAGATGAGAGGAAAGCGTACTACCTCATCAAGCACGCTCTGAATCTGTTGCAGTACCGTAATCTTGCGTGTGCCGACGTGAGCCCGCCCATCGTCGTAGTGCTACCCGATGTCTCTGCTCTGGAAACGGAAGAGAAGGAGTTCTTCTATCGGCTCGGGCAGGATGACGCCCTCATTCACGGCGCTCGCGTCTTCGGGAGGCGATTCGAGACCTTTGACGAGCTCTTGGAGTTCTGTCAGCAACTAGACACCATCGAGCGAGCTGTGGCAGCAGTTTCCGAGCCTGAGCGAGTTCTGTTTGATACGGAGTGGGAAGGCTCACTCCCGGAGCAGTTGAAACGGGCCACAAAGATGGAGGCGTACTCCGCCGTCGTTGGTACCACCAATCCTGGCGTCATCCTGGCGTCGCAGGCCCTGGGGCGCATGAGCACTAGCAATGAACTCCTGATCAAGGCTCGTCGCCTTCGTGGCACTCCGATTATCGATGCTCCAACGTCATGGCAGTACTTCGTGTGGAAACTTGAGTACGACTCTTTTCAATCCGGTGAAGCAGAAGGGCTGCGTGACCTTCACACGGTGCGTGGATTGCAGACTCTTGCTGCGAACGAGATGCGATGGCTGGGCAGAGTGCCCCCGGAAGCCCTAATCGAGGTGCGCAAGGCTGGTGCGCTGGGGGAAGTTCGCGCAATCCTCGGAAAGGGAGTGGAGGAACTGGCCACGGTCAATCCCTCGAATTTCCACAGAACAAGCGACCTCGTCTTCGACAACATTCATGCAGCCTTTGCAAAGCATCAGGAGAACATGGATGCACTGGCGGCGAAGAAGTGGAAGTTCGCGGGGAGCGACATCGGATCGTGGATAGTAGTTGGGTCTTTGGCGGCAACGGCTGCCGCGACCGGCACACCAGCTTGGGGACTCGCCGCTCTGGCAGCCGATCAGTTGCTGAAAGCGCCCAAATTACGTGAGATACCGAAATCGATCAAGGCGCTGGCAAAGGAAAGTCAACAACTGAAGCGATCGCCGGTTGGCCTGCTCTTCAAGTACAGCAAGAGAGGGGGCTAACCCCTCGCTCGAGCCGACCCGCTACGGCGTGCAGCTCAACTCGAACGTTAGGAGTCACGATATCTCCTGTAAATAGTGACTTCAACAATCCCTATCCTTTCTCTTGATTATTGGATTAAAATGAGTGTTCGCCCCCATCCCACCAAATCAAAAAGTGAACCTGGGAAATGGTGGGTCATTGATATCGGTCGGGGCAACCAGCGGGAGCGCATCACCTTTAACGGTTCGTACGAAGAGGCCTGGAGGTATGAGCGATCCATACGGCAGCAACCCGACCACTTGGTTGAGGGATCCGCTCCCAAAATAAAGGATGTGGTGACCTTATTCCTTGAATGGTACCGGACGGAGAATTCCATTAACACGGTCAATGATATGCGGTTTTGTCTCGATAATCATATCATTCCTTGGTTCGGTAATTTCCAGCCGAAACAGTTGACCATCGCTCTGTTCAATAAATTCAAGGCGGATTTGCTTGAACGAGGTTTGGCACCTGTCACAATCAACAAGAATATGAGTTACCTTTCCAGCCTGTTGAAATGGGCTTCGGAGCACGGATACTGCCAGCCGTTGGCATTCACCATTCCCAGGTTTTCAAAAAAGAAAACAACAGCCGAACCGGTTCAGCCGTTGACCCGGCGGCAACTGGATGCGCTGTATGAATGCCTGGATCCAGAGTATCGGCTGCTTTTTCTGTTGATGGCGGACCATGGTCTCCGGAAGGAAGAGGCCCTGAATCTGCAGGTTGAAGATATCGACGAAGCGCGAAAGACGATCCGGGTTTATGGGAAGGGGAGTAAGTACAGAATCGTTCCTTTTCTGTCCGTCAGGTTTGAAGAGGAACTGAACAAAGTCCTTTCGGAACGGCTTGAAGGCTTCCTGGTCGTCAATCCGGCAACCGGAAAACCGTATTATTCAATTAGGAAGGTGTTAACCCGGGCAGCGAAAAAGGCGGGATTAAGCCGGCAGGTGTACCACCACCTGCTGCGCCATACTTTTGGATCCCTGGCGGCCGAGGCCGGGATGAACCCTTACGCGTTGCAACGGATCATGGGACACAGCAATATAGAGACAACGAACAAGATCTACACCCATGTCGGCCTCGATTTCGTCGGTGAAGAGGCCCGTAAAATTCGTGAGCAAGGGGTAGGGCAGTGACACGGCGTATCCGTGTCGCATTGTAACATTTTGAAATTAAAAACGATTAAAACGAATTTCTAATTCCTAATCCTGGTGCCGCAGGTTCGAATCCTGCCTGGAGCACCAATAAACAAAGGCCAAAAGCTCAAGAATACAGAGCTTTTGGCCTTTTCTTTTTCGTTGATTTTTACCTATGGTTGGCATAGCTTTGCCCTAACGATTTTGCCACCGGTTGCTCCTTCGTAAGACTTGCCGACAATGATTTTGAACGGCAAAAGAGTTCTGACGCGTTCTTACAGCTCTGCGAGGCAATCTTTCCACCTCAATTGTGCGTATTCCGGAGTAAGCCGGCCACTGATTCCGTTTCAAGTCGGCCGGGTATTCCGGTTGAAAGCGGCCACTGATTCCGGTCGACAGGCCACCTCATTGAGGGGGTAGTGGCCCACTGTCGTGCGAGTTCGAGTCTCGCCTTCGCACCATCCTAACATCCGAGTAAGTCCAAGGATGTCTTGAAAGCCCAGTAAACACTGGGCTTTTTCTTTTTCCGTTGTCCGAGACTGTCCGCCTTGCTACGCTAAAATCTAAAGCCTTGGGGATACTTTTGGGAATATACCCCCGTGCCCCAATCTAGCGTATCCGCAAAAAACGGAGCCAGCCTTCATACCTGAGCCGATTGTCCCGTTATCTGCTCTTGCTAACCGTCGATCATGGCTTGATGGGCCTACATGCCGGATTATTTTCAAGGAGGAGTTTTTTTGTTGACTCGTTATATTTTTAAAAATATAACAAATGCCATTGCATCCCAATCAACCGACTCGAGGGGGATCCGCTCGTGACTTCTCGCTTATCCGTGCAGGATTTGCGTTAACGCGACTACGTTGAAGGCGGTTCCGCTTGCGGCTCCAAGCCATGACATTCAGGAGATTAACCATGAGATTTAATGCGGTGCACGGGGCCATTCTTGCTCTCTGCTGGACATGCATTGCTGCCTTGCCGGTATGTGCCACGGGTGGACAAGGACCAGAACACGTGGTCATCCAATCGACGATTGACAAGGAAAAGGTGGCAAAGCCAGCCTACCTACCGCACCACAACCACCAATGGCTGGAATGCGATGGCTGCCATCACAGCAAAGGACCGGGCGGTAAAATGGAGGACTATGTGGCTGGGCAAAAAATTAAACAATGTGAAACCTGCCACAATAGCAAGGCAGTCATGCCAGAACCAATAGCGACGCTTAAACGGGCCAGCCACAGGCTCTGCATGGAATGCCACCTCCAGCAGGACAAAGATCTCGCCAGGTGTGGTGTCTGTCATACCAACAAATAACCGCTTCTCGTGATGAGAAAATTGTGCGAATAGGAGCCACCATGGATTCTGAAAACGAAAAGAGACTGAAAGGAGTTTCCCGACGGCAATGGCTGCTTGGGACCGGGGCGTTGGCAACAACCGCTGCCCTGGCGCATCTGGGTGGGGTGTTGCAACCGGCCCGTGCCATGGGCGGCAACACCGAAAAATGGCCGTGGCCCTATGAAAAGCTCGATCCGATGGCCACCGCTGAACTTGCGTATAAAGAATGGTACCGAGTGTATTGCGGTTGCGCGGTTATCAGTAGCGTCTTCACCCAGCTACGAGAAAAGGTCGGCGAACCCTACGTTTCCTTTCCCATCGATGCCTTTGTCTTTCTTGAGGGTGGCGTGGCCAGTTGGGGCACGATCTGCGGCTCAAATGCTGGCGCGAACATCGTCGCCAACCTGATCATCGGCCCGCGAATTGCCGGTGCTGATGAGGGGCACCTGATCGGAACGGATATCATGCAGTGGTATTGCGAGACAGCTCTTCCTGTTTTTAAACCGAAAGAGCCTGCCTTCAAGGGCAACATTCCGCAGACCATCAGCGAATCGCCACTCTGTCATGTCTCGGTCGGTAAGTGGATGGCGGTTGCCGACAAAACGGTCGGCAGCCCAGAGCGCAAAGACCGTTGTGCGCGGGTGACGGCCAGCGTGGCCTATCACCTGGTGGAGCTGCTCAACGACTGGAAGGACGGCAAATACGAGGAAGAGGGGGACTGGGCCCCGATCTCCGATCACGGCATCAATGCCCAACCCAATTGCATGGAGTGCCACGGCGGCGGCGTACCCGAGGCCCCAAGGAAGAAAGGCTGACAACCTGTTTACCGCGCCCCCTTTCCCCCCAGGCCGCGTACTTCGCGGAGAACGGAGGGGCAGGAAGGGCGCGAACGTGCACCCTCCTGATGCAGTCTTCGGCGATGTGATTCCGGCAAAAGGCTGGCGCGGAGAACCGGGACTCTATTGCCACCATCATGACCACCCTTGAGCCGGCGGGATCTCCAGCCATGGAGACAAGGCCCGACGGCTACAGCAACTTGCGGAAGGCAGATGCCTTGATCACCGCCACCACCTCTTTTCCTGTTTCCAACGCCAACTCGCGCATCGATTCCGGAACGATCTGCACGGTCATGGTCTGGGAGCCGCACTGCAGTTCCACTCGCACCCGGTTGCCGACGGTGAACAGCTTGCGCACGGTACAGGGGAGCAGGTTGCGGGCACTGGTGGCTTCGGGATGGCGTTTGAAGAGCAGAATCTCCCGGGCATCGAGTTCAAAGACATTCTCCTCGTTTTCGCCTTGTTCGGTGAGCACCAGGCGCACATCTCCCCACTGATAGGCCCAGAGATCGCCCTGCGGCTGCGGTCGGCCCAACCGCAGCAGGTTGACATAGCCCTGGCGGGAGGCCGCCCAGGCGGACTGCGCCAGTTCCTCGGTGGCCATCTGCCGCTTGACCTCTCCCTGTTCCACCACCAGCACCTGCTCGGTCATCAGCCGCATCTCCAACAGGGAATGGCTGATGAACAGCAGGGGAATGTCGAAGCGGGAAAACACCGAGTTGAGGTAGGGCATGATCTGAAACTTCAGTTCCTCATCCAGGCCGGTGAGTGGTTCATCCATGAGAATCAAGCGGGGGCAGGAGAGGATGGTGCGGCCCAGGGCCACCCGTTGGCGTTCGCCGCCGGAGAGCAGATTGACGCCCCGGTCCAGCAGGTGCGCCAGATGGAGGACCTCGATGATCGCCTCCGGCTCAACATGCCGCTCGGCCTCCGGCGTGCGCCGCCAGCCGTAGAGCAGGTTGCGGCGCACGCTCATGTGCGGAAAGAGATGGGCATGCTGAAAGACGACACCGATGCGGCGCTGTTCCGGTGGCAGGTTGATGCCGCGAGCACTGTCAAACAGCACTGTTTCATCCAGGTGGATGGAACCGCTGTCCGGCTTGAGCAGTCCGGCCAGCAGGTGCATTAGCGTAGATTTACCACTGCCCGAGGGTCCAAACAGGCCGATACGTTGACCGGAGAGGCTGAATTCGGCGGTGAATTGAAAGGTGCCCTGTTGCTTGCGGAGGGAAACGTCCAGGTGCATGCTATTTTTTGTCCAGCGATTTACTGGCCGCGCCACTGGCCAACAAGACGATAAAGGAAAGGATGATCGACACCATGCAGAGCGACAGCGCCATGCGGTCACCCCCCGGGGTGCTGGTGTATTCGTAGATGGCCAGCGGTATGGTCTGGGTGACCCCGGGAATGTTGCCGGCCAGGATGATGGTGGCCCCGAACTCGCCCAGGCTGCGGGCGAACATCAGGGTCATGCCGGCAAAGACCGCCCGTCCGGAAAGCGGCAGGGTCACGGTGAAAAAGGCGTCCCAGCCGCTGGCGCCCAGGGTGCGGGCTGCCCGGTGATAGGCGGGATCAACCAATTCCATGCCCAGGCGGATCGAGCGGACCAAGAGGGGGAAACCGACCACGGCCGAGGCAATAATAGCCCCGGTAAGGGTGAAGATAATCTGGATGTTGTACTCCATGAGCCATGAGCCGATCCAGCCCCGGCGGCCAAAGAGCACCAACAATAGGTAGCCGATCACCACCGGGGGCAGCACCAGCGGCAGGTTGACGATACCCTCGATGATGGCCTTGCCCGGAATGCGGGTGTGGACGAGCAGATAGGCGACACCGATGCCCAGCGGCGTGGAGAGCAAGGTGGCCGTGCAGGCCACCTTGAAGGAAAGCAGGATCGCGTCGAGATCCGAGGGTTGCAGAAACATGCGATGTAGCCCGACAGCACAAGCCCGATTATTTCGGGGCGCTGAAGCCGTAGTGCAAAAAGACCTTCAGTCCCTCCGGACCGATGAGGAAGGTGTAGAAGGCCTTGGCCTCGGCCTTCTTGGCACCATCCGCGGTCAGGGCAATCGGGTAGGTCACCCTTTCATAGAGATCCTGGGGAACCTCGAACAGGATCACCGCCTTTTCGGCCATCAGGGCATCGGTCTTGTAGACAAAGGCGCCATCGGTTTCGCCCCGGTCGGCATAGGTCAGCGATTGACGCACGTCCTTGGCCATGACCAGCTTCTGTGCCTCTTCCAGTTGTTTGTAGATGGCGGCCTTTTCCATGGCCTGAGCCGCATACTCGCCGGCGGGCACGCTTTTCGGGCTGCCGATGGCGATCTGCTTCAAGGTGACGATATCCGCCAACGTGGTCACGGCTGGATTCTTCATGCCGACAAAGACCAGGGTGTTGGCGGCCAAAATTTTCTCGCTGGCCGGATCGATCTTTTTTTCGTCGCGGAGATAGGTCATCCACTTCTGGTTGGCCGAGATGAAGATATCCGCCGGCGCGCCCTCGACGATCTGTTTGGCCAGGGTGCCGGAGGGCCCATAATTAGGCACGATCTGGGCGTGCTTGCCCGAGGCGCCGAATTGGGCGGCCAGTTCCTTCATGGCGTCGGTCATGGAGGCCGGAACCGAGATGCGGATCTCCTCGGCAGCCTGGAGGAGGGAGGCGCTCAACAGGCAGGTAAAGATGGTGGCGACGATGGCTTGTAGTGATTTCATTGTGTTCTCCTCAGCAAAGGTACAAATGCCCGAACGATCTCGGGTGGTTTCGTTCTTTTTGCAGCCTCGGTGCGTTAGGCAACAGCCAGCAACACATCCGAGGCCTTGATCACCGCCGCGACCGGCATCCCCTCTTTCAGACCCAAGCGTTTGACGCTCTCCGAGGTCAGGATCGAGGTGACCGTGTTGCCGCCGGCGAGATCGATGATCACCTCGTCGTTGACCACGCCGGGCACGATGCGATTCACCGTGCCTTCCAGGATATTGCGGGCGGAGATCTTGTTGCGGTCGACCTCCAACGCCAGCATCACAGAGGGTGCCTTGACGATGGCCAGCACTTCGGAACCGATTTCGAGTCCCAATCGCTGTACCGAGTTATCCGTAATCACCGAGACAATGGTATCCTGCTCCTTGAGGGCCACGGTGACCACGCTGTTCACTGCCCCTTTTTCGATCTTGGCGACGTTGCCCAGCCAGACATTGCGGGCACTGATCTTCATTTCTATTCTCCTGAGTGTTTTCAAGGTGTTGAATGCCTCGTCCGGCGAGAAATAAAAAAAATTAAGAAAGCTGGTGAATTCCCGCTGCAGGGTTCGCGCCCGTTGCAGAAAGGCGTGGCCGGCTTCGGTCAGCACCGTCCCGCCCCCGCCACTGCCGCCCACCTGGCGCCTGAGCAGTGGTTCCGAGCTGAGGTTGTTGAGATTTTCAATCTTCTCCCAGGCGGCCTTGTAGCTTATACCCACGGTTTTGGCCGCCTGGTTGATCGAGCCGCAGCGGTCGATTTCCTCCAGCAGGGGCACCGTTGGGTTTTTTTTGTTCGATGAACCGAGGATATGCTGGAGAAAAAGCGAATCTGATGCCGGTGAAACTGGCTGTGTTGTCATACGAGTGCACCTTTTTCGTTATTCGATATGGAATAACGAAATACGCTATTCCACCCTGTTTGTAAAGTATCGATCATGCAATAACGAAATCTTTGCTCGTGACCGGCGCGATGCAACACCGATTTCTCGGAAAAAAGACGATGCCGATTTTTTCAGATATGACCGGTGTGGATGGCGATCACGTGCAAGGATATGCCCGGCCGTCCCGACGCGGCAGGCACCACCTCGGGCTCACCCTGTGTGAGCCGCCCATCGCTGCGCCGGTCACGGCTTCATTGTGCCAGGCGGGAGACAATCAGCAGGCGTAGATCCTCGGTCGGGGTGAAGTTGGTCTTTTCCACCACAAAGGTGGTCGGACCGGTTTTGCGGATGCCGTCCATGCACAGGGACAGGATGTTGTCCGGTGACCCTTTGTCGATGGTCAGGCGAAAGGTGCCGATGGGTCCATGCCAGGTATTGGCCGTGGTCAGCACATAGTCCAGGAAGAGGGCCGTGCCGGTGCCGGCCAGCTCGCCGGCCGAGGCATGGTGCAGCCGCTTGACCAGGCCTTTGCGGGTGGTGTCGTCGATGCAGTAGGTCTGGATCAGTTCCCGTTGGTAGGGGTCGAGATCCCGTTCCTGCTTGGGCCAGCTAAAAATGCCCCCCGGCGGGGCGGGCGCGTAGCGATGGTCAATGGTTATCTCCCGGCCGGCGGGAAAGACCTGAGGCCAGTGATAGCGAACGATGATGGACCAGGCGGGGCGGGGCGGCTCACCGTCAAAAAAATCGGCCAACTTCCCGGCGCGCAACCGATCCTTGGACGGCTGCGGCAGACGTGCGATCATGGCCGCCACCTCGGTGACATTGAGCGACAGCGGTATGCCCAGTTCCTTGAGCACGGCGGTGACATCCTCGCCGGGCGTATCGTAGCCGGCCGAAAGCGGGCGCTGTGCCTCGAAATGCGGTTCCCGGACAGCGATGCGGTCGCTTTGGACAGGGATTCGTTGTCCGTTGACCGAGGCAATGAAATCGACCACATTCTCCCGGGCCAGCTGCTGCTCGGAGAGGGCGAAGCCGGAGTCGGTCAGGGCGGCCAAGGAGATCGGCGGCAGGGGGAAAATAACCTCCCCCTGAACGTCCATGGCCCCCTCGTTGCGGAACACGGATCGCACGCGCACCTGGCCGGGGCTAAGAAAGAGATCCTCGGCAAGCATGCGGACGCTCGCGTTCTTGTGGAAATGCAGGCCAGTGGCGCTCAAGCCACCGAAGCCGTCGTTGGCGCGGCAGATGGCTGGTGCGAGCAGCAGGCAGCAGAGCAGGAGTCGGATCAGGTGTTTCATGAGCGACCTCGTCAGGGGGAAGGGGGGGGCAGGACCCGCATCCGCGCGTCCAAGGCAAGGAGGGCGCCGGTGGGGAGAATGCGGACCGGGTTGACATCCAGTTCAGCGATCCGCGGGCAATCAACGAGCAAGCGGGCGACATTGCCGACCGCCTGGATGAACGGCTCGGGATCGATGGGTGGTTGCCCGCGCATCCCGGCCAGAATCCGTCCGGCCTTGAGCCGTTCCAGCTTGGCCCGGATTTCCGCCGTCGAGGTGGGGCACAAGACCCGCTCCACATCCTGGAAAAGCTCGACGAGAATGCCGCCGGACCCGAACAGGACCACGGGACCAAAGGAAGGATCGCGCAGGCCGCCGATAAAAAAATCAAGCCCCGCCGGAGCCATGGCCATGACCCGCACCCCCGCGAGTTCCGCCCCGGGGCAATGGCGGGCCAGATTGTCCTTGATGCGTGTGAATCCCCGCCGCGCCTCCTCGGGGGAACCGATCCCGACCAGGACGCCGCCGACCTCGGTTTTGTGGATCGCGGCCGGGGACACCACCTTGAGCACCACCGGACAGCCGATCCGCTCCGCCAAGGCCTCCGCCTCCTCGGCGGTCCGGGCGACCAACGCGGGCGGACTGGGCACGTCGTACAGGCCAAGCAGCTCCAGTCCCTCCTCGCCGACAAGACCGGCCCGTGCATTCAGCCACACACGGGCTTCCTCGGCGCGAGGCCAGGGGGGCGGGGTGTCGCTCTGCAAGGGCCCCGCCGCCTTGTGGACATGAAAATCCATCTGGCGGCGCAGGGCGCGAATGGCCTCCTCCGGGCCGTCGAACACCGGCAACGGCGCCCGAGCCTTGAGCGCGGCGATGACCGGTGCGTCGCCGTAGAGCACCAGGGCCAAGGGCTTGTCGGCAGAGCGCATGGCGCCGGCCAGTTCCAGGCTGATGTCGGTGGTGAACATGGCGGTGAACACATCGCTGCCGCCGGCAGGCATCCGTGGCCACTGACTGGCATAGATCGCCCCATCCACCTCGGAGCTGGCGAGCACATGGCTGAACATCATGGGGTACTTGTCGATTTGGTAAAGGTCGCCCATGTCCAGCGGATTGCCGAGGCGGATGATGCCGGCGTTGGCGATCCCGGCCAGCTCGGTGTAAAAGGCCTGTCCCGGATCGGCAAAGGCAAAGCCCGCCTGCTCGCAGTCATCGGCCATGGCCACGCCCAGACCGCCGGCCGGGCTCATGACCATGATCCGCTTGCCGCGCATCGGCGGCAGATCAAAGGCCTTGGCCGTGGTGATGAAGTCGTGCAGGTGATGGATGCGGATGATCCCCGCCCGGGCGCAGGCGGTGTCGATGATCGCCTCGTCGTGGGCAAGCGAGGCGGTGTGGCTCATGGCCGCCCGGCTGCCGGCCTCGGTCGTGTTGGCCTTGTAGAGGATCACCGGTTTGTCGATCCGTGCGGCCAGCTCCACCAGGCGGCAGCCGTTGCCGATCTGCTCCAGGTAAAGACCGATGACCCGGGTGGACGGGTCTGTGGCGAGGTATTCGAGCACATCACATTCATCGAGGTCGAGCTTGTTGCCGATGCTGGCGAACTTGGCCAAGCCCACTTGCTCGCTTTCCAGGAGATTCCAGAGGAACAGCCCCAGGCCGCCGCTTTGGGTGATGAGCGAGAAAGTGCCGTGTCTGACCGGGAAGGAGGGCACAAAGGGGAGACAGAGACCACTTGCGGTATCGGCCAGGGTCAGGCCATTGGGACCGACAAAGCGGATGCCGTGACGGCGGGCGGCGTCCCGCAGTTGGGCAGCCAGGGCCATGCCGCCTTCGCTTGATTCGTTGAAACCGCCGGACTGTACCGCCAGCCGCGTGATTCCGGCCCGCCCGCAGTCCTCGACCGCGGCCGGCACATAGCGGGCCGGGATGAGCACGACCGCCAGTTCGGGCGCCACCGGCAGCTCAGCGGCGCTGCGGACAACGCGGATGCCGCCGACATCGGTCTCGTCGGTGGCTGGATTGACGCCGAAGATGCGGCCGCGATACCCCCAGCGGAGACAGTTGTCGACAATGATGCGCGGGGTGTTGCCGGGCTTGGAGGAGAGTCCGTAGACCGCAAGGGAGGCGGGGGCAAAAAAGTGATCCATGGGCGGTTACCTGGCGGGATGCAGGAAAAGGCCTGCTGGGTTAACGGTTCGGTCTGTCGAGCGGGATTCTCTTCACGTACGTTTTTCTTTTCCTTGTGGCGCGGCAGGACGGCACTTTTCAGGCTGACTGTTCCCGGCGCCGGCTGGCCAGCAGCAGGCTGAGCATGAACCAGCCGCAGGCGATGAGGATGATGGTGGCGCCGGTGGCGGTGCGCGCCCAATCCTGGGCGGAGATGAGCAGGCCGCTGACCGCCGAGGTGAGGCTGATCAGCAGGGCCCACCAGAACATCGCGCCGGCCGAGCGGGCCACATTGCGCGCCGCGGCCGCCGGGACAATCAGCAGGGCGGTGACCAGCAGGACGCCGACCGCCTGCACCGAAAACATGACCACCAGGGCGAGCAGCCCGGCGAAGCAGTATTGGTGGATAGCCACCCGGATGCGGTGCGCCTGGGCCAGGGTCGGGTTGAGGCCGATATAGAGCAGATGGTTGTAGCTGAGGGCGAGAAAGAGCATCAGCACCACGAACAGGAGGACCAGCCAGAGGATCTGGGCGTCGCTGATGGTGAGGATGTCGCCGTAAAGGAAACGTTGCAGGTCGCGGGCGAGGGAACGGTCGCGGCTGACAATGGCCAGACCGAAGGCCACCATGGCCGAAAAGAAGACCCCGATCACCGTGTCGCTCGACAGGCTGGAGTGGCGCTGGAGGATCATGATGCCCAAGCCGACCAGCAGGCCGAAGGCGGGCATGGTCCAGCCGGGGTCGGCCGAGAACAGCAGGCCCAGGGCCACGCCGGCAAAGGCGGAATGGCTGATGGCGTCGGAAAAAAAGGCCATGCGGAAGTTGACCACCAGGATGCCCATGACCGCAGCCATGGGGGCGAGCAGCAGCAGTCCGAGCAGGGCCTGTTGCATGAACCGGGCGTGGAGACAGTCAAAGGGCAGCAGCTGCGGCAACAGCGCGTACAACGGCGACAAATCAGGCATTGGTCCGCTCCTGGCAGCAGGGGGCGGAGCAGACCGCCCGGTTGTCGGGCATGGACCGGGAACTGACCAGACCCATGTGCATGCCGAAGATGGCGGTGAGATTGTCGCCGGTCAGGGTGAGGCGGGGCGGCCCCTCGGCGGCCACCTTGCGGTTGAGGCAGATCACGTGGGTGGCGTGGTGGGTGACGGTGGCCAGGTCATGGCTGACCATCAGCTGGGTGAATCCTTGACTGCGGCGGAGGTTGTCGAGCAATTCGCAGAAGATCAGCTCGCCACGGAAATCGACCCCGGCCGAAGGCTCGTCAAGCACCAGCAGTTCCGGTTCCTGGCGCAGGGCCAGGGCCAGCAGGACCCGCTGCAATTCGCCGCCGGACAGGGCGCCGATCTTGCGGCTGGCCAGATGTCCGGCCTTGACCAGTTCCAGGGCTTCCCGGGAGCGCTGGTGCAGTGCCTTGGCGATGCCGAACCAGAGCGGCTTTTTCTGAAAGCCCATGGCCAGAAATTCGCTGACCGTCAACGGCATGCCCCGGTCGAAGCTGAGCCGCTGCGGCACGTAGCCGATGCGCGGCGGCGCGCCGTTGTTGCCCATGTGGATGCGTCCCTGATAGCTGATCTCTCCCAGCAAGGCCAGCAGCAAGGTGGTCTTGCCGGCGCCGTTGGGACCGATGATCGCCGTGCAGCTGCCCTTGGGCACGGAGGCGCTCACCTGGTCGAGGATGGAGATGCCGCCACGCTCCACGGTGACCGCGTCAAAACGCACGGCAAGGTCTGCCGGGCCGGGCTGATGGAGGGGAAGCACGCTAGTGGCTGCCAAGGGTTTGTTCCAGGGTGTTGAGGTTGGCGCGCATGACCTGTTCGTAGTAGTCCAGCGGGGCCTGTTCGGGTCCGGTGGCCGCCGGATCGAGGCGGGCGGTGGCAATAGCCGCCTCCTTGGCGATGGTTCTGCCGACAGCTTCTGGATACTGTGGTTCGGTGAAAATCGCACCTGCTTTTTTCGCCTTGATCGTCTGCACGAGACGAAGGATCTCCGAGGCGGACGGATCCTGACCAGCATGGGCCTGGACCACCGCCACCACTTCCAGCCCCATGTCGCGGGCCAGGTAGTCGAAGACCCCGTGCTGGGTGACGATGCGGTTGGTGTGCAACCGCTTGCCCAGCTCGGCCAGTTCGTCGGCCAGCCGGGTCAGCCGTTGGCCGTAGGTCTGGGCGTTGGCGGTATAGGCCGCGGCACCGGCGGGATGGACCTGGGCCAAGGCATTGGCGATGTTGGCGGTCAGCAGGGCGGCCATGCGCGGGCTGGCAAAAAGGTGGGGATTGGCATCGTGATGACCGTCATGCCCGTCGTTGTGGACTCCATGAGGCTGCCCATGGGTTTTGCTGGCGTGCCCGTGGCCCTCTTTTTCCTCGGTGTAGGGGAGAATCTGGGCAATCCCGCGCGAGCTGTCGATCAGGGTGAGATGGGGATTGGCCTTGCGCACCGGCGCACCGAGAAATTCCTCCAGGCCCAGCCCGTTGATGACGAGCACCTCGGCCCTGGCCAGTTTGGTCATGTCCTGGGGCGTGAGGGCGTAGTCGTGGGGACAGCCCATCTGGGCGGGGATCATCAGCTCGACCTCGACTCCGTCAATCCCTTGGGTGATGTTGCGGACGATCTGGTACATGGGAAAGGTGCTGGCGAGGATGCGCGGCGGCCTGTCGGCGGCATGGGCCTTCGATTGGGATAGGCACAGGGCGGCAGGGCAGACGAACAGCAGGAGCAACAGGCGCAGGGTGGCGGTGAGCATGGATTTATCCTCCTGAAGACGAGCGGGGAGTTAATGCAAATTGATTTGCATTATACAGAGGGGTGGCGGACCGTCAACCGATAATGCAAAATCTTTTGCAACAACGACGGGCCGCGTCTATAGTGGGAGCAGGAGTGACGAGCATGCAGCGAAAGACCACACAGCGAACAGCCATCGAGCAGGTTTTCCTGAGCGAGGACCGCCCTCTGGGGATCGACGAAATCCTCCGTCTCGGCCGCGCCCGGGTGGAATCGCTCAACCAGGCCACGGTCTATCGCAACCTCAAACTGCTGCTCGACCGGGGCTGGCTGACCCAGATCAACCATCCGGCCATGGGCACGCTCTATGAACGCAGCGGCAAGGCCCATCATCATCATTTTCACTGCCACGGCTGCAACCGGGTCTTCGAGCTGCCCGGCTGCACCCTCAACCAGCAGCTGGCCGCGCCCGAGGGCTTCGTGGTCGAGGATCACGAGGTCTTTCTGTTCGGCATCTGTCCCTCCTGCGCCGCCGAGGCCCAATAACCGGCTCCGGCCGTTTGTCCCCGCCGTGCGGGCTGTGCACCGCGCGGCCGCGGTTTTCCTTGTTGTTCCTTCCCATCGTGCGCATAGTGTCGGCAGAAATGTTTCGCGGTCTTGCCGAATGAGGAAAGAATATGGAGTGGATGCGTGGTGTTCTTGTGGTGATGGTGTTGACGGCTTGCGGGGCCGGAAACGCCTGGGCGGAACGGGTGATCCTGTTCCTTGGCGATTCGCTGACCGCTGGTCTCGGGGTGGAGGCGGAGCAGGCCTATCCCCGGCTGCTCGGCGAGATGCTGGCCAGGGACGGCATCTCGGACGTGCGCATCGTCAACGGCGGGATCAGCGGATCCACCTCGGCCGGCGCCCTGGCGCGGCTGCGCTGGTACCAGCAGATCACCCCTTCGATCCTCTTCCTCGCCCTGGGGGCCAATGACGGCTTGCGCGGCCTGACCATGGAGGAGATGGCGCGCAACCTGAACGCGGTGATCGAGGCCGCCAAGGCGCGGGGAATGCGCGTCATCCTCGCCGGCATGGAGCTGCCGCCCAATTACGGCCAGGAATACACCGCCGCCTTTCGCCACGTGTACCACGACTTGGCCGCCCGGCATGGCCTGCCCCTGATCCCTTTTCTCCTGGAGGGGGTCGGCGGGGTTCCGGCCCTCAACCAGGCCGACGGCATTCATCCCAACGCCGAAGGGCATCAGCGGATCGCCCGCCATGTCTACCCCACGCTCAAGGCCTGCGTGAAAACGGCAGGGGAACGCCCCGAGGCGGGCAAACCATGACCGCGCCGGGCAACGGGCCGCTGATCATTGCCAGCGGCCTGGAGAAAACCTATCCCTTGCCCGAGTCGGGCCGGTTGTGCGTGCTCGACGGAGCCGGTTTCACCCTCCAGGGCGGAACGACCCTGGCGGTCACCGGCCAGTCGGGCAGCGGCAAATCGACCCTGATCGCGCTCCTGGCCGGACTGGATCGCCCCGATCACGGACAGATCACCATCAACGGCACCGAGTTGACCGGCTTGGACGAGGCCGGGCTGACCCGCTTCCGCGCCGCCCATATCGGCATTGTCTTTCAGCAGTTCCACTTGTTGCCCCATTTGACCGCCGAGGAAAATGTCCGCCTGCCGCTGGAACTGCTGCACCGGCCCTGCGAGGCGGAGGCGATCGACGCCCTGCTCGAACGGGTCGGGCTGGCGGCGCGGCGCGGCCATCTGCCGTCGCAGCTCAGCGGCGGCGAATGCCAGCGGGTGGCCATTGCCCGGGCCCTGGCGGTCAAGCCGCTGCTGCTCCTGGCCGATGAGCCCACCGGCAATCTCGACGTGGCCACCGGCCGCGAGGTGAGCGATCTCCTGTTTCACCTGGTGGAGCAGGAACGGATGACCATGGTGGTGGTCACCCACAATCAGGAACTGGCCGACCGCTGCCATCGCCGGCTGCGGCTGACCGAGGGAGTCCTGCGATGAAGGTGCTGCTGCGGCTCGTGTGGCGCGGCCTCGTCCGCCATCCGCGCTTTTCCCTGTTGTTCCTGGTCAACCTGGCCCTCGGCCTGACCGGTTTTCTCCTGGTCAGCTCGTTCAGCGCCACCCTGTCCCGCTATGTCGACGGCCACCTGCGCGAAATCTTGACCGCCGATGTGGTGATCCAGGGCAGTCGCCCCCTGACCGAACAGGAAAGGGAGCGGGTTCGCCGCGTCGCCGGGCCGGACAGCCGTTTTTCCCGGCAAATCGCCTTCTACACCATGGTCAAGGGAGGCGGCACCTCCAAGCTGGCCCAGATCGTGGCCATTGATGCGGCCTATCCGCTCTACGGCGCTTTCCAAGACGCGGGGCAGCCGGTCGATCCGCACCTGCTGGCCGCCCTGCAGGAGCAGCCCCGCCTGCTGATGAGCCGCGAGACCGCCCGGTCCTACGGCCTGCGGCCGGACGACCCGCTGACCATCGGCCAGCTCGTTTCCACGGCGAGGACCTTTTTTGATCGCGATCCGGGCGGCGGCTTCACCGGCCTGACCCTGGCCCCCAAGATCTATCTTGGCCTGCCGCAGGTGGAGAGCTCCAACCTGATCCGGTTTGGCAGCCGGGTCACCCACACATGCTTCATCCGGCTGCCGGAAACGGCCGACAACGCCGAAGTGGCGACCCGACTGGGCGCGGCCCTGGCCGGGCCCGAGGGCAAGTCGGATCTGCGTGTGTCTTCCACCGTGGATGTCAACCGCCGCCTGGGCCGGGCGGTGGGCTACTTCAGTTCGTTCCTCGGTTTGGCCTCCATGGCCTCCCTCGGCTTGGCCGGCCTGGCGGGCGGTTATCTGTTCCGGGAGCATCTGCGCGGCAGGAGGCGGGAAATCGCCATTCTCCTCAGTCTCGGCGCCGGCCGCCGCCAATGCCTGCTTCTGCCCATGGGAGAGCTGGCCCTGCTTGGCCTGGGCGCGGCCTGCCTGGCGACGATGCTGAGCCAGGCGCTGCTGCCGCTGTTTAGCCGGCTGTTCGTTGGTCTCATTCCCGTCGACCTCCACCTCGGGGTTGATCCGGCTTCCGTGCTCATGACCCTGGTGATCGGAACGGCCGGCAGCCTGCTGTTCTGCCTGCCGGTTTACCGGCGCATCCTGGCTGTCCGGCCGTTGTCGCTGTTGCGCGATCAATTCGACAACGGTTCGCCTTCCTGGCAGGAGCGCATCCTGCAGTCGGCCACCCTGGTCCCAGCCGTTGGTCTGCTGTTTTTTCTGGCCGTGCGTCTCAGCCACACGCCTGCGCAGGGCATCGGATTCGCCGTCGGACTGGCGGCGGTGATCGGACTGCTCGCCCTGATCGGTAGGATGCTCGCCGCCGGCTGCCGCCGCTGGTCGCGAACCGATCGCCTCACCTGGCGGATCGTCTGGCGCAACCTTTACCGCAACCGCCTCGCCGCCAGCGCGGTCTTTGCCGCCCTGGCCACGGCCCTGTTGCTGGTGAACCTCATTCCCCAGGTGGAAAAGGGGCTGATCGCCGAGATCGGCCAGCCGGAGGGGATGGAGCGGCCCGACCTGTTCCTCATTGATATTCAGGAAGAACAGCGGCAGCCGCTGGAGGCATTGTTGCACACGGAACAGGTGGTTCTGTCTCCACTGGCCCCCATGGTTCAGGGACGGATCGCCAGCATCAACGGCATCCCTTTCGCCCGCTGGCGCGACCAGCACGGCGCTGGCGACGAGCGGGGGTTGCGGCGCACCGAGTTCAATTTTTCCAGCAGGACTCGGCTGGATCCGTCGGAGCATGTGGTGGAGGGCGTGCCACTACCCACGATCCCCTGGGCGATGGATGCCGGCGAACCCTTTGCCCTGTCGATGGAACGGGAGTTCAGCGAGCGGCTACGGGTGGGCATCGGAGACCGCATGGTCATCGATATCCTGGGGATCGAGCTGGAGGGACGGATCGTCAACCTGCGCAAGGTGCGCTGGAACAGCTTTCAGCCAAATTTCTTCATGCTGGTGCAGCCGGGGGTGCTCGACGAGGCGCCCAAAACCTACCTGGCCTCGGTGAGCGGGGTGGAGAACAAGGACAAACAGGCGCTGGTCAACCGCCTGACCGCGGCCTTTGCCAATATTTCGGTGATCGACGTGAGCGGCACGGTGGAGCGGTTGAGTGCCTTGACCGCCCAGCTCAGCCAGTCGCTGCGATTCATGGCCGGTATCGCCTTGGCAACCGGACTGGTGACCGTGGTCGCCATTGCCCGTCAGGAGGCGCTGCGGCGTGAACGGGAGATCAACCTACTCAGGGTGTTGGGAGCGGGAATCGGCCGTATTCGTACCCTGATGATGCTCGAATTCGCCCTCCTGGGAGGCGCGGCCGCCTTGATTGCCCTGCTGCTAAGCCTGTGCTGCTCACTGGGGATCTCCTGGCTGATGTTCGACCGCTTGTGGCAGTTCCAGTGGCTGTCCGCCATCCTGCTCCTCCTGAGCGCTCCCCTGATCTGCAGCTTCATTGCCTTGCTGGCCGCTGATTCGGTGATTCGCCGTCCACCGACGACCCTGCTCGGATGAGCCAGGCCGTTGGAGCAATTGTTGTCGAGCCCCTGCCCGCGATGTCACAACTTCCCGCCGTGCAATCCATTCCTCGCCGATAATGTCGGTCATCGAGGGAAACTTGATCCTTCTCCTTTTATGGAGGAATTTAGTGAGAAAGCAGGGTTTGATTATTGCCCACCGAAGGGTGGCAACTCCCGGAATCAGACGGCGTGAAGAGATGGATGTTATTCCTTTGAAATCATAATAAAAATCAGTCTGCCCACTCCAATTTACGGATGAGATCCTTGAACATTTGCCATTGCCCTGTGAGAAATTGATACCGCCCGGCAACGATGCCCGGAGAAATGCGCAGTTCGTCGGCCAGAAGGATGATCTCTTGCTTGCTGCGACAGTTAGAAATCCGGGCATCATGCTTGGCGGGAATAAGGGTTTCCGCAGCAAAGGCATCGGCTTTTTTTTCGCTGAGGTCACCATTGCTCTCGTCGTTGATGAAGAGCCCCTTCTTCTTGTCCTTGAGCACATGGCCAGCTTCGTGAAAAAATGAAAACCAGAACTTATCCTCTCCCTTGCCACGCAGACTGAGCAGGATCATCGCCTTGTTGGGGGTTAGCCACTTGGTGGCGCCGTTCCAGGGTACCTTTTTCATCTCGCGTACCAGGGCCACAGCTACACCGGCATTCGCACAAAGCTGTTTCATTCGAGGCTCAAACACCACCGATTCTTCCCGGGTGAGAGGACGAATCTCCTCCAAAGCAGCACTGAACCTGGTTTTATCGAAAGGGGCACACTCAATCTGCTGTGCCTGCAGTTCGCCCTGACGGATCCAGGCGGCCGCATCTCCTGGCCGGGATTCAAAGCAACGGGACCTTCGGGCAGCCACAGCGGGGGCAGCCCAGATCTCCTGCCAGGCCTGCACGCTGCAAACACCAAAAAAGGCAAGAACCTTACGGACCAGATTCACCTTGTCATCGTCCGGCACCACATGGCCTCGCTCAATCAATTCTTTGATCGGGATCGTCTTCAGCCAGGCTTTGTCGGCCTCCAACCTTTGCCGCTCTTCCTGCTTGGCTAACTGCTCCCGGTATTGCGCTTCGAGATTGTTCCACATTCTCGCCGGTACACCTGTCACCAGTTCCAGTCGGTTGGCGGTTTCATAGGAAATCGGTTGGTCACCCTTGAAAATGCGGGTGAGTGTTTGCTCGGTCAGCCCGGTTCGTTGGGCCAATTCTTTTTGGGACATCTGCAGAGATTCCATAACCTCGTGCAATGTCGCCCCTGGTGGAACCGCATAATCAGGTTCAAATTCGTCTTTTCTTTTCGCTCTCATCGCTCCCCCCTCCTTCAATGCGTATCGGCAATTTCCACTATTTCAATTTCCGTGACTTGCCCCCAGTCCAACCCACCATGTGGATGTACTGGTATTGGCTCGTTAGCGGGAATGAAAAGCAAGCGATACGGGTATTCCAGATCGACAGACAGTTGGGCCGCTTCGATTACCCGTCAACTCGTGGCACCTGGCAGGGGGCAAACGTGAAATATCGCCCAGATTTTCGGCAGCCTTGAGTTCCATCATTCGCTGCATCAGCTTGCCGCCCCGCTTGGCCCCCAACAGCTTGATTGCCTCAGCACTGTTTGAGCATATTTTTTGGAGCTTTTTGTTTTTAAAGAATATACGCACGTTGCGCACTAATCTCAATTTTTATTAACATATTATGTTAATTATTTTAAAAGGAGTGGCCCGCCAGCAGCGATGCGCCATCGGTGGTTCCAGCTGTCGCATGATTGTCGGCAATTCTTAAGTTTTTATCTGGCAGCCTATACTGTTGATGTTGTAACGTGCCAGGAAAATTCAGATACTCTCATTTTTCCGAGCATCATTTCATGGTGACGTTTGGCCGACGAAACGATGTGCGGCTCTGATTCTTTTCCAGACGACACGGATTAATCTGTTTCTCTGCAAGAGTTGACAACTCTTTAACTTGTCGTCATTGCAGCCATCATGCTCCTCTTGAAACAGTAATGATCATGGTACATCGAATTTCGACAACAAGGACATCCAGCAATGAACGGTGAAACCCATAGTCAACTGGCCAACTTCATTTGGTCTATCTGCAATCTTTTGCGCGGCCCGTACAAGCGCAACGAATACCGTAAGGTCATCCTGCCGCTCACCGTGCTGCGCCGCTTCGAATGTTTGCTGGAGCCAACCCGGCAGGCTGCCCTTGAAGAATTCCAATCGCTGAAGACCAAGCCGGAACGGGTGCAGCAGGCACGATTGCAGCAGATCACCGGCCACCGTTTCTATAACCTGTCGCGCATGCAGCTCACCCTGCCGGGTGAAAAAATTCACTCGCTGCTGGACGATCCCAACAACCTCGCCCCCAACCTGAACAGCTACATCAACGGCTTCTCCGCCAATGTCCGCGCCATCATGGAGAAGTTCAAGTTCAGCGAGCAGATTGCCCACATGGCGGAAAAGAACATCCTCTTCGAGGTGATCAAGGCCTTTGCCGGGATTGATCTCTCGCCCCAGCGGGTCGACCAGATGCAGATGGGCTATGTGTTCGAGGAGCTGATCCGCATCGGCGCGGAGCAATCGAATGAGGAGGCCGGAGAGCACTTCACCCCGCGCGAGGTCATCAAGCTGATGGTCAACCTGCTGCTGGCCCCAGAGCAGGACCTCGCCAAGAGCCACGTGGTCAAGACTATCTACGACCCCGCCTGCGGCACCGGCGGCATGCTGTCGGTGGCCGAGGAATACATCCGCCACCTCAACAGTGAGGCCAAACCCAAGGTTTTTGGCCAGGACTGGAACGACGAGGCCTGGGCGGTGTGCAAGTCCGACATGCTGATCAAGGGCGAAGATGCCAACAACATCATCCTCGGCGACAGCTTCACCCGCGACGGCTTTGACCGCGATTCTGACGGCAACAAGTGGACCTTCGACTACATGCTGGCCAACCCGCCCTTTGGCGTGGAGTGGAAGCAGCAGCAGAAAACCATCCAACAGGAGGCCGACACCCTGGGCTATGCCGGACGTTTCGGCGCCGGCACCCCGCGCATCAACGACGGCGCCTTGCTCTTTCTCCAGCACATGATCGCCAAGATGCGCCCCGTCGATAAAGACGGCAGCCGCATCGCTATCGTCTTCAACGGCTCACCGCTCTTCACCGGCGACGCGGGCAGCGGCGAGAGCGAGATCCGCCGCTGGATCATCGAAAACGACTGGCTGGAGGCCATCGTCGCCCTGCCGGAACAGTTGTTCTACAACACCGGCATTGCCACCTATATCTGGGTGATCACCAACCGCAAAGCCAAGGAGCGCAAAGGTAAGATTCAGTTGATCGACGCCCGCAACTTCTGGGTACAGATGGAAAAGTCCCTGGGCAACAAGCGCCGCCGCATCGGCGACCCGAATGACCCGAATCACCCACGCGATCCTGACTACATCGCTGACATCACCCGGGTCTATGAGAACTTCACCGACGGTGAAAGCCGTTGGGTTGTCTTCGACAAGGATAGCAAGGTTCTCGGCGTGAATGGGCTTGAGCCGACAGTCGATGACTCGAACGGGCAGAAGAAAAAATATCTGGTGGTCAGCAAGCTGTTCGACAACGAAGACTTTGGCTACCACAAGATCACCGTCGAGCGCCCTCTACGTCTCAATTTCCAAGCCACGGCCGAACGCATCGCCCGGTTGGAGGAGCAGACCGCCTTTAAGAATCTCGCAACCAGCAGCA
Source organism: Desulfobulbus propionicus DSM 2032 (assembly GCF_000186885.1). GTDB lineage: Bacteria > Desulfobacterota > Desulfobulbia > Desulfobulbales > Desulfobulbaceae > Desulfobulbus > Desulfobulbus propionicus. Next base: position 246,517 of record NC_014972.1, read on the forward strand.
AAAAGAACGAAATCGTTCGCCAGCAGGAGATCGAGACCGGTAAGGCTCGTCAGCAGGCCATCCGCGACCTGTTGGCTGCCTTTGCCGACCAGCACGGCGACACCCTGTTCAAGGATCGCAAACAGTTCCTCCTTGCCCTGCGGGAGATCGACCGCGCTCGAGGCGTCAAACTTTCCGCCCCAGAACTGAAGGCGGTGCTCGCCGTCCTGGGTGAACGCGATGAAACCGCATCCATCTGCAGGGATAAACAGGGTAACCCTGAGCCGGACACCGACCTGCGCGACACTGAGACCGTGCCGCTCAAGGAAGGAGTTGAGGAATATTTTCGGCGAGAGGTCCTGCCCCACGTCCCCGATGCCTGGATCGACCACAGCAAGACCAAGGTCGGCTATGAGATTCCCCTAAACCGTCACTTCTACCGCTATGAGCCGCCCCGTGAGCTTGCCGAGATCGAGGCAGAGATCAAGGTGCTGGAGGGGGAAATCCTCGACCTACTGCGAGAGGTGACGGCATGAGTGAGCACCTGCCGGTGAAGAACGAAGGGGACATTCTCCTGTACCAGACCGAGGACGGCCAGGCGCGCATTGAGGTGCAGTTGGTCAATGAGACCGTCTGGCTCTCGCAAAAGCAGATGGCCGAACTGTTCCAAAAAGATGTCCGCACTATCAACGAGCATATTGGCAACATCTTTGAGGAAGGGGAGCTGACGCCGGAATCAACCATCCGGAATTTCCGGATAGTTCAACTCGAGGGCACACGGAAGGTCAGTCGCGATGTCGCCCACTACAACCTGGACGTTATTATCTCGGTCGGATACCGGGTGAAGTCGCATCGGGGCACTCAGTTTCGCATCTGGGCCACCCAGCGGTTGCGCGACTATCTGGTCATGGGCTTTCTGCTCGACGATGAACGTTTTAAGCAGGGTAGAAGCGGCCATTATTTCGATGCGCTGCTGGCCCGGATCCGCGATATCCGCTCCTCAGAGAAGGAGTTCTGGCGCAAAGTGCTCGATATCTACGCCACCAGTATTGATTACAACCCCTCTACCCAGGCCTCGCAAACCTTCTTCGCCACCGTGCAAAATAAAATGCACTGGGCAGCGCACGGCCACACCGCCGCCGAAATCATCCACGCCCGCGCCGATGCCGCCCGGCCCAACATGGGGCTCACCTCCTTTCCCAAGGGGCAGCTCGCCCCGCGCAAGGCCGATGTGACAGTGGCCAAGAACTATCTGAATGAAGACGAACTCGACCAGCTCAACCGCATCGTCAACCTCTACCTGGAATTTGCCGAACTACAGGCCATCAACCGTAAGCCCATGTATATGCAGGACTGGATAGCCAAGCTCGACCAGTTCATGCAGATCAGTGATCGCGAGATTCTCACCCACGCCGGCAGCATCTCCGCCGAAACTGCCCGGCTCAAGGCCGAACAGGAATATGACGGCTTTCGCCGCCTGCTTGATACCCAGCCATCTCTGGTGGAGAGGCATTTTGAAGAGGCGGTAGCCAAGGCCAAACAACTGAACGAACAGTCGAAACCGACGAAGAAAAAAAGGAGGAGGCAATGAACTGCCCGGCCTATCCAAGGTACAAGGACAGTGGGGTGCAGTGGCTGGGCGAGGTGCCGGAGCATTGGGAGATTCGTCCTATAAAGGCTATTGTCTCCACACCAGTCACCGACGGGCCTCACGAAACCCCTGAAATATTCGATGAGGGTGTTCCGTTTGTATCGGCAGAGGCTATTAGCAATGGAAAAATCAATTTTAACAAGATTAGAGGGTACATTTCAGCAGAAGACCATCGAAAATACTCAAGAAAATACAGACCAGAGTTCGGCGATATTCAGAGTTCGGCGATATTTACATGGTTAAATCTGGTGCAACGACCGGCCGTGTTGCGATGGTAGAGACGCATACAGATTTTAATATTTGGTCTCCGCTCGCAGCAATACGGTGCAATCCTTCCCGTGCCGATAAACGATTCATTTACTTCTATCTTCAGTCCAAAGAGTTTCAAACCGGAGTTGAGCTGAGTTGGAGCTTTGGTACGCAACAGAACATCGGAATGGGTGTTATCCAGAACCTTGCGGTTCCGCTTGGTACGATCCCGGAACAAACTGCCATCGCCGATTTTCTCGACCGGGAGACGGGGCGGATCGATACGCTGGTGACAAAAAAGCGGCGGCTGATCGCGCTGCTGGGGGAGAAGCGCACCGCGCTCATCTCCCGCACCGTCACCCGTGGCCTGCCCGCCGAGGCCGCCCGCGAATTCGGCCTCAAACCCCACACCCGCTTCAAGGATTCCGGCATCGAGTGGCTGGGTGAGGTGCCGGAGGGGTGGGAGGTAGTCAAGTTTTCAAGAGAAGTTAAAATAGCCGAAGGTCAAGTTGATCCAGAACGTGAGCCCTACTCTACAATGGTTCTGATTGGGCCAGAACATGTTGAGGCAGGAACTGGCCGTTTAGTAAGCGAAGCTACAGCTGAAGATCAGGCAGCAATCAGCGGTAAATATTACTGCCATAAAGGTGAGGTAATCTATTCAAAAATCCGTCCCGCACTTAGGAAGGTCGTTAAGGCAAAAAACGATTGCCTGTGCAGTGCTGACATGTATCCACTGGGAGGTAGAGATAAGTTACTGAACGATTACATATACTGGCTCTTCCTATCAGATCAGTTTGCGGCTTGGTCAGTTCTGGAGGCTGACAGGGTAGCAATGCCTAAGATCAATCGTAATACATTGAATGAGCTACGGTTACCCGTACCGGTTGGCTCTGAGCAAGCCGCCATCGCCACCTACCTCAACCGCGAAACCGCCAAGATTGATCAACTGTTTACTAAGGTCGAGGCGGCCATCGTCCGTTTGCTGGAGTACCGCACCGCGCTGATCACTGCCGCGGTCACCGGCAAGATCGATGTGCGGGGGAAGGCGGACAAACAGGGACTAACACGGACGGATCGGACTGATCCGAACTGATCTGAACTGGACAGATCGACACCAACCAGGGGAGGCACAACAGAAGGCACGGTGGAAAAAGAACCTCTGATTCCCAAACATGGCGGCTACCGGAAACTGAAAAGTTTCCAGGTCGCGCAGTTGGTGTATGACATCACGGTGCGATTCTGCGACCGCTACATTGACCGTCGCAGCCGTACCCACGACCAGATGGTGCAGGCAGCGCGCAGCGGTGTGCAGAACATTGCCGAAGGGTCGCTGGCCTCGGCCACCTCGAAGAAGATGGAACTCAAACTCACCCAGGTGGCCCGCGCCAGCCTGGAAGAGCTCAAGCTCGACTACGAAGATTTCCTGCGGCAGCGGGGGCTGGCCATGCTGGAGCCCAGCCATCCTGCGCTGACGCGCTTCAAAAAGCACAAACCGCAAACGGTTGCGGCGTTTGCGGCCTGGATCGAAGAAGAGCGGCAAAGGAACACGGACGGACCAGGACAGACACAGATGGGCAAGGACAGCCGGATCGACGAGTCGTCGGTGCCGGTCGGTGCTGGTCCGTGTCAGTCCTTGTCATCCGCCTGCCTGGCGGCCAATGGGGCGCTTTCGCTGCTCAACCTGGCCTGCTATCTTCTTGAGCGCCAGGTGGCGCAGCTTGCCGACACCTTTGAAAAAGAAGGCGGCTTCACTGAGCGGCTCTACCGGGTGCGCACCGCTAATAGGAGGAGCAAAGGATGAGCACACAGACCAGCGAAAAAGCCTTTGAAACCTATGTCGAGCACATGCTGCTGGCCAAGGGTTGGCAGCAGGGTTCGGTGAGTGAGTGGGACCAAGAGCGGGCGCTGTTCCCCGGTCAGATTGTTGCGTACATCGCCGCCACCCAGCCGCAGTTGTGGCAGGCAATGCGCGGCCAGCACGGGGCGCAGTTGGAACCGATGTTGCTGTCAACGTTGGTCAAGGAACTGGCCATCAAGGGCTCACTCTCTGTGCTGCGCCACGGTTTCAAGTTCTACGGCAAGACCTTTCGCCTGGCCACCTTCAAGCCTGCACATGGCCTCAATGACGAGGTCTTGGCCCAGTATCAGGCCAATCGCTTGACCGTCACCCGGCAGGTGGCCTGCCATCCGGGCGACCATTCGACGGTCGATTTGCTCTTTGCCGTCAATGGCCTGCCGGTTGCCACTTGTGAGCTGAAAAATCCCTGGACCGGCCAGAGCTGGCGTCATGCAGTGCGCCAGTACCAGGAGGACCGCAACCCGCGCGCGCCGTTGTTCGCGTTCAAAGAGCGGGCCTTGGTCCATTTTGCCGCCGACCCGGATGAAGTGCACATGACCACCCGGCTGGCCGGGGCCAAGACCTTCTTCCTGCCCTTCAATCGCGGCAGCCACCCTGGTGCGGTGCAGTGCGGCGCGGGCAATTCGCAACACGCTTGCGGCTACCGCACCGGCTACTTCTGGGAGGAGATACTTGAGCGCGAGAGCTTTCTCGACATTCTCGGCCATTTCGTGTTCGTCGAGAAGAAGGAGGAAAAGGTGGACGGCGGCAAGGGTGGCAGCCGGATCAGGACCCGCGAGACCATGATCTTCCCGCGGTACCACCAGTTGGACGCCACCCGCAAACTGATCGCCGCCGCCCGCGCCGAGGGGCCGGGGCAGAACTATCTCATTCAGCATTCGGCGGGCAGCGGCAAGACCAACTCCATTTCCTGGCTGTCGCACCGGCTGGCCAGCCTGCATGACGAGCACGATCACAAGGTGTTCGACTGCGTCATCGTCATCACCGACCGGCAGGTGCTCGACCGCCAGTTGCAGGATGCCATCTACCAGATCGAACATGCCCAGGGTGTGGTCAAGGCCATCGACCAGGATTCCAAGCAGTTGGCTTCGGCGCTGATCGACGGCACCAAGATCGTGGTCACCACCCTGCAGAAGTTTCCCTTTGTGCTGCGCGGCTTGCTCCATACCGCTGGGGCTGAGAACCTGGACAGTCCCGACGATGAGGCAAAGGCGCAGGCCAAGGCCTGGGAGGCTGAAATCGGTAAACGCCGCTATGCGGTCATTGTGGACGAAGCCCACTCCTCCCAAACCGGTGAGACGGCGCGGGAGCTGAAGGCCATTCTGGGCGCAAGCAACGGCGACATGAACGATGACGAGGAGGCTGACTTGGAAGATCGGCTCAATCAGGTGATGGCCTCGCGGGGCCGCCAGCCTAACCTGAGCTTCTTTGCCTACACCGCCACCCCCAAAGGAAAAACGCTCGAACTTTTTGGCCGTACCGGTCCCGGCGGCAAGCCGGAACCCTTCCATCTCTACTCCATGCGCCAGGCCATCGAGGAGGGGTTTATTCTCGATGTGCTGCGGAACTACACCACCTATGCCACCTATTTCCGGCTGATCAAGGCGGTGGAGGACGATCCCGATCTGCCCAAGAAGAAGGCTGCGCGGGCGCTTTCAAAATTCCTGGTGCTGCACCCGACCAACATCGCCCAGAAGATCGAGGTGATCGTCGAGCATTTCCGGGGCCATGTGCGCACCCATCTCGGTGGACGGGCCAAGGCGATGGTGGTCACCAGCTCACGCCTGCAGGCGGTGAAATACATGGAGGCTTTCCAGCGCTATATCGGCGAGCAAGGCTACACCGACATCCGGCCGCTGGTGGCCTTCAGCGGCACGGTGCGCGATCCGGACACCGGCTTGGAATATACCGAACCAGGAATGAATCTTGACGTGGTGGGCGGCAAGCCAATCAGCGAGAAGCAACTGCCCGAGCGCTTTGCCTCGCCCGATTACCAGGTGCTGCTGGTGGCCAACAAGTACCAAACCGGCTTTGACCAGCCGTTGTTGATGGCGATGTACGTGGACAAGCGGTTGGACGGCGTGCAGGCGGTGCAGACCCTGTCGCGCCTCAACCGCATGGTGCCGGGCAAGGAGACGCCGTTCGTGCTTGATTTCGTCAACGAAGCTACGGACATCTACCGAGCCTTCAAACCTTATTTTGATGCCACCAGCCTGCAGGAAAGTTCGGACCCCGCCCTGCTCGAACAGCTCAAGCATGCGTTGGACGGGTTTCAGGTCTATCACTGGAGCGAGGTGGAGGCCTTTGCCCGCATCTTTTACCGAGCACCAAACAAGCAGAATCCGGCCGACCATGCTCACTTGCAACGACATCTGCAACCGGCGGTGGATCGCTTCAAGGCGATGGAGGACGAGGAACAACGCGGCGAATTCCGCGACAAGCTGAGCGGTTACGTGAAGGTGTACAGCTTCCTCAGCCAGATCATCCCCTACGCTGACCCCGATCTGGAGATGCTCTACAGCTTCGGCCGCTTGCTGCTACCGCATCTGGTGCTTACACGCGACACCGGCACCGTCAAGCTCGGCGATGAGGTGGGTTTGCAGTACTACCGCCTGCAGCGGGTCTTTTCCGGGGCCATTGAGCTGCGCGAGGGGGAAGGCGAATACGGGGTGAAGAGCCCCACCGATGTCGGCACCGGCAAGGCCAAGGAAGAAAAAGCGCCGCTGTCGGAGATCATCGAGGTGTTGAACGACCGTTTCGGCACCAACTTCACCGAAGAGGACCGCCTCTTTTTCGAACAGATCAAGGAGAAGGCGACCAAAAGCCCGGAGGTGGTCCGGCTGCGCAGGGCCAACCCTTTTGACAAATTCCAACTGGGCCTGCGCCAGATGCTGGAAGACCTGATGATCCAGCGCATGGGAGAAAACGACAGGATCGTCTCTCGGTACATGGACGACAAGGCCTTCGAGGATGCCGCCTTCGCGGTCCTCTCCAGGGTGATTTACAAGACAATCCCGGCCGAGGGTGGCGCCGTGGAGTGAGGGATGAGCTGTTTACAGGTTCCGAGTCAAGTGGTGGCGAATAAAGGAAGAAACAATGGATACAGATGATTTCTCGGAAATGGCCCGGGAGGTTATTGTGCGGGCTGCTCAGGTTTCCGATTCTTTGAAGGCGGAACTCGGTGCAATGAGCATGGAGCATGCAACTGAGGATGATTGGCTTCGGGGGGCCTGGGAATATCTCCAGGAGATTGCTGAAGCGCCGGAGGAATTTGTCGAATTCTGGAATCTGGAAGAGGAAGAAAGGGTGACGGCGACAATGATCAGTGAATTGGCGGTGGATCTTGCCAGCCAGGTGGAAAAAGTGCTGGCCACGCCGATGGCAGAACGTGGCTTTGAGGAGATGGAATGATGTCGGGTGCCAAGAAAAAGCCGACGTGGAATGACCTCAAACGCACCATCGGCGGCTTGGACCGAGATGCCCTGCTGGGCTTGGTGCATGATCTCTATGTAGCCCACAAGGAGAACAAAACCTTCCTGCACGCACGATTTGGCTTGGGCGACGATGTTTTGGAACCTTACAAGGCGACCATCTCCCGCTGGGTTTGTCCCGATGTGATGCGTAACCAGGATTACTCGGTTTCCAAGGCCAAGAAGGCGATCTCGGATTACAAAAAGGCCGTTGGTCATGCCGAGGGGCTGGCTGAGTTAACGGTGTTCTATTGCGAATCCTGCCGGGATTTTCTTGGATTTTGCAGCGTAGATGACGAGGTGTATTTCAATGCCCTGGTGCGAATGTTCGAGCAGGCTTTGAAATGGATCCGGCAGCTTGATTCGGATCAGCAAGAACACTATCTGGAGCGGCTTGATAGTGTTCACTATCGAGCCGGCGATTGGGGATGGGGCGTGAGCAGCGACATGAGCGAGCTGATGGCGGAGTATGGATTTGCCGAAAAATGACGAGCCTTTGAATGTGCAAGATGAACTCAAGCGGCTGCATGAGGAGAATGTAGGCTGCTCCCAGGGGGCCTTTGACTGCGTGGCCGAGTTGGCGTTCAATAGGCTCTTCATCGCAACCAAGCTCCTGGCGGATAAGCGTTCTGGCAGTTGCCCTGAGTCCATGGACATGCAATTCTTCCTGGCTGTATCCCATGCGTCTGAGGGCATTGGTCAAGGTGGCATCGCTCATTGGCCTAGCCGTTGATCGCAGGCCGGGGAAGAGATATTTTCCCTGGCCGGTCAAGGCCTGGACCTCCCGCAGGATATCAATAACCTGGGTTGCCAAAGGCGCCAGATGAAAAGCTGAACCGCTGGTCTCTTTATCTCGCTTGCGCCCTTTCATCTTGGCAAGGGGGATACGCCATTCCGCTTTCGCAAAATCGAATTCCGACCATTCGGCAAAACGAATCTCCTTGCTTCGCAAAAAGACATGTGGCGTCAGCTGCAAGGCGCAGCGTGTGATCGGCGAGCCGGGATATCGGTCAATGGCCCGGAGTAATTCTCCAACCTGCTTGGGATCGGTGATGGAGGACATGTGGCTGACATTGGGTCGCGGGATCGCGCCTCGAAGGTCAGCGGCCGGATTACGCTCCGCCCGGCCGGTGGCAATGGCATACATGAAGACTTGGCCGGCATTGGTCTGTGCCCGATGGGCATTTTCCAGGTGCCCCCGAGCCTCAATGCGACGTAAAGCCGAAAGCAATTCCGGTGCTGATATCTCGCCAACGGGACGAGCGCCAATCCATGGAAATAAATCGCGACGCAGGCGGCCGGAGATGCTCTCCAGATGACTTTCTGTCCACTGATGCTTGAATTTCTCCAGTCACTCTTCGGCAACGGTTTGAAAGGTGTTGTCCGTTGCGTTTGTACCTTTGCGAATTTTTCTGACGAGGCCCGGATCAACACCCTCTGCAAGTTGCTCTTTTGCCTGTTGGGCGCTTTTTCGTGCCTTGGCAATCGATACGTTGGGATAGACGCCCAGGGCGAGCAGCTTTTGTTTGCCGCCGTACCGGTACGCCATGCGCCAATATTTGGAGCCGTTCGGCCTGACTTCCAGAAACAATCCGCCACGATCCGCCAACCTCTTGGTTGTTGCTCCTGGTTTGGCGTTTCGTAGCGCCAGTTTGGTTAATTTGTTGGTCATTCCACCCATGTTGGTACCTCCCGTTGCGAAGAAAACCGGTTTGTTTGTCCGAACGTATCGAAATGGCAGGAATTTTTCGAATAACTGTTGGCACCGTGTTGGTACCAACATGAGGGGTGTTGGTACATGCCCCTGAGAGTACCAACAAATACAACCAGATCTGCTCAAATTGCAACGGACACCCCTGGACGCAAAAAGCCCGCAATCCTTGTCGAATTGCGGGCTTAATGGACATCTTTAGATGGTGTTGGACAATGACATGGGAAGCAGACCTTCACATTGAGCCGCCAACTATCAGTTTTCATTCAAACTTGCCAATTCAAATCCGAGAGATACCATCAAAAGTACCATCACGGCCTGCCGGTACCCCATTATTCAGGGTCGATTTTGACGTTCGGCTTGGTCTCTTTCACGGCCACATATTTTTCAATGGCGGCCTTGACCTCATCAGGATCCTGGATGCCTAAAGCGTGTCCGGACTGCATGAATTTTTTGAAATCCGATGTGGTCTTGTAGGTGGTGCTCTTGATGAAGAACCGAGCAAACAATGGCCCCAGGGGAACCGCGATATCTTCCACCTTTTTGCTCACCGAAAAAGATTCTCTGAAGGTGACAACTGCCTTGGCCGACACCCCTTGAAGGGAAACGGTGGTGCTCCCTTCCCGCCGGGCCTGCGCTATCTCTATGAGCCTGGATTGTACAGCGTCAAGTTCACCTTGCGCGGCATCTACCTTACTCTTGAGCCTCAGGCCTTTTTGGATGAGTTTTTCAATGTCCGCATCTTCGGCGGGCATGAGATATTTCTTTCCATCTACCTGAACCTTCTTGATTTCCTTGACAGGTTTCATTGACTCCCCCTTTTTCATGACAACGCTGATCCCGCCAAGTCCCGCAAGATCCCACATAGTCCCGGATAATTGTTAGAAATATGAAACTTTCTTCGTTCTTGGTAGCAACTAGAGGCCGACACGCACTATTCAAAAAATTTGCGGCAAATCAGGCCAGGACCACCGGCCAGGAACCCGCAAAAATCTGGCATGGTGAAAGTTTGCATGTTAAAACGGGCCAAAAATTTAACATTTTCCAGACCATTTGCGCAAGCAGGTATATGAAATTAAAGATAAATTTCAAAAGTGCTATAAGAACCACTATCATCATCACAACTGTTTTTCCGGGCTTGCAATCAACGAAGAAAATAGCGCAACATTTTGATATTATTGTATAAATAGAAAGGCCAGCTTTAGGGCATGGGGTATAATCTTACTATTACACAAAGTCTGGTATTTTATCACGCAAAGACAGGCGGTTGCAAACGTGTTAAAACGGTTTGCGCCCTGTTATTGACCGAATGGATAAATAGTTAAATTACCAGTGGGCTGTTAGCTCAAAATCGTGTATTCTTTTCGCATGGAAAAGATCGATGCACGAACACATAACCAGCAGACCCAATACGAGTTGCGCAAGCAGGTTGTCAGGCTCCGAAAGCGTGGTTTTTCGAACAAAGAAACGGCTGAACTCGTTGGCATCTCCGCGGCACATGCCAGTACGATCTGGAGCAAGTATTCGCGAGACGGCATTGAGGCAATCAAACCGGGTAAGCGCGGCCGCCGACATGGAACCCAGCGGGTTCTTGAGGCTAACCAGGAAACGGCAGTGCAAAACATGCTTGTGGATAAGGCCCCGAATCAATTGAAGTTGCCGTTTGCTTTGTGGACTCGGGACGCTGTCCGTCTGGCGATCAAGCGAGAGTTTGGCCTTGAATTGCCGCTGCGTACCATCACCGACTATCTCAAACGATGGGGCTTTACTCCGCAAAAGCCAGCGAAACGAGCCTACGAGCAGAATCCGGAAAAGTTGAAGCAGTGGCTTGAGCAAGGATACCCAGAAATTGCCGACCGAGCGAAACAAGAGAAGGCGGAGATTCATTGGGGAGACGAGACTGGGGTGAACAACGAGGCGTATAACGCCCGAGGCTTTGCGCCCAGGGGAAAAACACCGATTGTCCGGTTGCATGCCAAGCGAAGCAGCATCAACATGATCTCGTCGATCACCAACCAGGGCAAAGTCCGCTTCATGCTGTATCGAGAAACGATGACCGCACCGGTGCTGATCAAGTTCATGTCCCGGTTGATCAAGGATGTGGAGAAGAAGGTCTTCCTGATTCTGGACAATCACCGGGTGCATCATAGCAAACGGGTGAAGAAATGGCTTGATGAGCATCAACAGTGGATTGAAGTCTTCTTTTTGCCACCTTATGCGCCGGAACACAACCCTGACGAATATCTGAACGGAGACCTGAAGCAACGGATACGCTCCGGTCTTCCTTCCAGGAGCCAGGAAGATTTGGCAAAGAAAACCAGGTCGTTCATGAAGACTTTGCAGCGACGACCTGAACATGTCAGAAATTACTTCAACCATCAACTTGTTCGTTATGCCGCATGATTTCGATATTTATTCACCGGAGTAATAAAACCTCACCGGTTCAGTGGGTTGTGCATGCCCGGGTGATCGTCATAGCTCTGGGCGGCATGGACATAAATCATGGTGGTGTTGATATCCTGGTGCCCGGCCAGCTTTTGGATGTCCTGCAACTTCACCCCTTCCTGCGCAAGCATGGTGAAGGCGGTATGCCTTAGGGCGTGTGGGCTCAGTGTCGCCTCTTCCCTACTGATCTTGGCCTTCACTAGGTACTTCTTGACCACGTTCTCAACGGCCTTTACTGACAGTGGCTGGTGCTTCCGGTCCCGGCGAATAACCAGCTCCTGGTTGTTGCGGTCATAGATGAAGGGGAGAAACACCGGCGTCTCTCCATCAACCGTCACCCCCTGCCGGCCGACGGTATCCAGCCAGTCGTCAAAGGCACGAAGAGCCCGGCCGCTCAAAATGATGGCCGTCTTCGGCCGGTTTTGGAACTTCCCCTTTCGATCCACGATCCAGGCCTTTTGCTGCCCCTTCACCCGCTCCCGCTCAAGGTTCTTGTGCCGCAGGCCGGCCACCTCATTGGCCCGCAGGCCGTACACCAGAATGAGCAGCAGCAGGGCATAGTCACGCTTGCCGATGGCGGTCCGCTTGTTGACCTGCTTCAGTAGCCGCTCCGATTCCGCCGTTGACAGCACGCTGTAGTAGCCCTTGTCCTTCTTCGGGAATATCAGTTTTAGCCCCTTGAAAAAGATAGGGTTCTTGAACTTCCGGTTTTCCCGCTCGACAAACTTGAAAAAGCGGTTGAGGGCAACGAACTTGTTCCAGATCGTTGAATCCTTGTGGCGCTTTTCGTTTCGCAGGTGATCCCGGTATGCAAGGATGGCCTGGATATCGATCTCGGCAAGGTCCTTACCGGCCCAGGTGAAGAACAGCTTGACCTGGTTCTCGTAACTGCGCCGGGTGTTTTTGGTGTTTTGCTCGGCAAGGAAGGAGGCCAGGTATTTTTTGAACTCGTCACTGGCGGCGCCCTTGTGCGTCTTGAAGGTATCGAGGCTTTCAATCGGGTTTACGAAGCCTTTAACGGCCGTTGCAACGAACTTGAAAAAATTGTTCAGGATGGAGAATTTCCGTTTCGTCGTTGCCGGGCTGTGCTGCACTGCAAGGTGGCCCTGGTACTCATGCAGGGCGGCCGCATCGACCTGGTTGATGTCGAGGCCTTTAAAGTCGAAGAACTGCTGAATCTCGGAACGATAGACGCGCTGGCTGCCGCCTTTGTACTTGGCCAGGTACTTCGCAAACAACTTTTGCCCTTTTGCAGTGTCAAGAAATGCCATACGCTACCCGTCTTGCTCCTCTGCGCCGCCCTGCTTTCCCTGCTGTTCATCAGCAGCCTCACCAAGGATCGTCCACACCTGCCTTTCGCAAACCCCGGTAAGTGATGACAGCTCATGAGCGGTAATATTGCCCTGATCGTAAATCGAACGCATGATGACGTTGCGCCACAACCTGATGAACTTATCCGGCTTGCGAAGGTATAGATGCTGGCCAGGGAACACTTGAGCCAGCAGCAAGGTCAGCCGCACGCCATCGCCTGGCATGTGCTCATCAATGGCGGTTGCAACGGTTTTCAGCTCACCGGGAAGGTCGCTGATCTTCGGGAGGAAGTCCTTTGGCAGATGTACCACCGGCGGCCGCAGGCAGCGCAACACATCGCGATTATCCATTGTCCTGCTCCTCTGCGCCGCCCTTCTTGCGCTCGACAATCTTTCCCAGGGCATAGTATGCCTTTTGCGCCTGCTTGCGGTCCATGGTGCGAAAATCCTCCACCTTGATCCATTTCTCGAGCCAACCCTTGATTTCTTCTTTGCTCCATCCCAGGTCCCTGAACATCAAACGGATATCCATGACATGGTAGTGGCTCGGCAGCGTCTCTCCGCCTTCAACCTCGTTTTCTCGTGGTGGCGGAAGCGGTCCGGTCCGGACCGTCTGCCCGGTCATCTTGCCAATCATGAAGAGCTCTTCCTGCTTTGACAATGCCGTCAAGCTCGGTATCCCCGTCAAGTCTGCCGCCAATCGGTACACCTCGTCTTGCGAAAATCCGTGCTTTCTCCCCTGGAAATGAAGGGATTTGATCAGCTGCTTCGGGATGGGCTCAAACACCTTGATAGGCCGTTTCATCGTCAATTCCATGTGGGGGGTGTTTTTTCAAAAACCTGCACCATCTACACCATTTCATCGTAAAATACTGTTTTTCCGTTTAATTTCGTGGTGTAGATCATATTGACGATCTACACCACGGTTGAGAATTTACATTTTTATTCAGGCGGTTAGATAGGCATCGTGGATCCACACCACCTGAAGAGGATCTACACCACGTGGTGTAGGTCAAAAGGGGATGTACACCACGCCTACACCAGGGATATACACCAAACAAATATAATAAAATTATATATTTATAAAGAAATGGTGTAAAGGTGTAGGCATTTTCACATATACGCCCTGTTTTTTTTAGCCACCAACGAAAAAAATAGGTTTGCGGGCAGTTTGGGAATTATTATCACAGTGTCCTTTTTTGCACCCCCCCCTTTTTACCCATGACCCTCCCCTGATTTTTCGACCAAAAACTGGCACCCCTTACCACTCCCTTTTCCAGGGCAGGCTGTTTCAACTTGCCGAGATGGAGTAAAGTCCCAGGGAAACTGATTCCTTTTTCGGTCATCTTTATCCTTGCCTTGACCGTTTTGCCTTTCCGCTTCTGTATCAATTTCACTGTCGCCTCTCCAGTTGTTCACTTGTTCCCGTTTTCATGTTTTTGGTAGCTGGGCTCGCCAGTATTTTTTCGACAGTGCGCATGCTGAGGCGGAATTTGGTGGCCAAAACTTTTGCAGTACATCCTCCTTGGTCATATTCGGCGCGGATACAATCATGCTGCCATGCGGTGATGAATCGCTTAACACTGCGGAAATAGACGGGCTGCCCGTGGAAAATCTGTGCGAGCAGCAAGGTAAGACGTACCCCGCTGCCTGGAAGATGCTCCTCGATAGCATCCGCCACCCGCCGCAAATCACCGGGCATGTCCTCAATTGGCGGATAGTACTGTTCAGGCAAATGTACAATTTCAAGCATGATAGATTTTTCCAATTTTCTCTCAATTTATGCAAGTTCAGGCATTGCTTTTGAATACATCGAGGCCGCCAGTCACATCGTTTTCATTTACAGAAAAGAAGGTTTCCCTTCTTGAATATTGATCCCAAGGCCCATAAGCCGTCCAATTTCTGCATCAATTTTTTCCTGAATATCGCTTCCATTAAACTTGAAGAGCATGCCGGGCATATCTGTGATATCGTGCGCCATGCAGGTATCCAACCGGAACGATGGAATGCTGAAACTGCGGGTGTATGGCCCGAATACCTCTTTTCGCGCTCCGCACCTCTCGATAACAGAGGATAGCGCAATCACCTTGGAGTATGCCGCCGCAAGGTTGCCGGCCTGCTTCACATACTCTCCACCGGCCTTTTCCAGCTCCTGTTCAAGAAATATCGCCAGGCCGTCAAAAAGGTTCCGTTCGGCAATGGCAACTTCATTTTTTGCTTGCACAAGCTTCCGTTTGAGACCCGGTATTTTCTCGGAAGCTGCGGCAATCTCTTTGTCCAGCCTGCAACGTAGACCTTTCTCTTTTGATATTTCGAGGGTGAGCGAATCGAGGTGTTCTTGGTTTATTGATTCCCCGCAAGCGATATCGGCAATCAGGTCCTCTCTTTCCCTGATCATCTTGGCCAGTGTGTCGTTGTTCCCTTGTTTGGCAACAGCTAGACGTTCTTCTTCCTCAGCAATCAGGTCCTCAATTTTTTGAATCTTCTGAGCTCCATCGTTGACCGCTTCTTGCATGGGCAAGAGGTCTTCGACGGTTATCTTCTGCTCAAGGGCGTCAAGCTGCTCCTGAAGGTCGTTCAGCCGTGCGTCAATCTGCGCTTTCTTATCTTTGCAGGCCTGCATCTTTGAATCAGCACTGTCTACCGTCTCCTTGAAGTTGCGATAATCGGCCTTAACATGCCCGGGCCACATGCTCTCATCGGTTCCATACCTTGACTTCATGGACTCAATGCGCGTCTGTGCATCCCCTCGCTCCCGATACATCACGTCGAGAGATGGGAGCTTATCAAGACCTCTCCGGGTCCGTTTGATTTCTTCCAACAATGCGCGTTTCTTCTCAATGACTTGTGCAAAACTCATCGTTTTTCCCCTCTGTTTTCGCCTCAGCGATTTGATTTTTCCCGCCTGAACACCCTGCTCAGGCGATGCCGTCGTTCCCCGTTGTATTTCGTTGCTTCGCGCTCAAATATCCATCCCGCTTTCCGCAACACCTCTATGGAGTCGGTTATTCTGGCCCCAAGCTGTGATGGTGATTTAAACGGGTTGGCAATGCCCCGATCCTTGGCCAGCCAGTCAAAGGCCCTGAAAATGGTGCCTGTCGAAGCTGTAAAGACGACCTTCTTCAGCTCGTTGCCGTCCCGATCCGCATTTACCTTGATACCGTATTCTTGCTCGAATCGATCCGGCCTGATTTCGTATTCTTTGAGCAAGGACTCAATGCCGTAGAGTATCCGGTTGGTCTCTGCCTCGGTGGCAAAGGCCCGCTGGTTCTGGTTGCGAATCCATTCGTCCAGTATCCACCGCGCTTCGGTGTTGCCGGTCTGGTCTTTTACCTGCGAGATGTACTTGACCACCTCTTGCAAGATGATGAAGAGCATGGCATACAGCTCGTTGAGGCGTTTTTTCGAGTGCGCCGGATAATCGGTGCGGAGGACCTTCAGGGCGTCGGATTTCTTCTCATCGATCCCGGGCAGGATGTCGTTGGCGATGATTTTGAAGATCGTGCTCCAAATCAGGTCCCTGGACTCGCGAAGGTCGGACTCGACCGCGATTGATTCCCGGAAATTCGGGTTGTGGAACTTCTTGTCGAAGAGGATCTCGTTGGTTCGTTCGATCAACTCCGGCTCGGAAAACGGCTCAATGGATGTCACCAGCAGTTGGGTGCAAGAGCGCTCGTATACGTTGTCAGAATCGCTTCCAGCCTTCCGCTTCTGCCGGGTGATACCCGTGGCCGCAGTCAACAAGAAATCGCGTTTGCCGCCCTTCACCGCGTCCGACTCGAGGTTGTCCGAAATGGTCAGCGGAGAGATGGCCGCCTCGGAAAAATCAGAGGCGGCCGAACCAGTGGTAACGCAGTCCTCACCGTAGATGAGCGTGGAGAGCATCGACGCCGCCGATGTCTTGCCGCACCCCTTGGTGCCTGAAAACTTGGTGATACCCCTGGCCTTGACGTATTGCAGCAGCACAACGTTGAAGATCAGGCACACCACGAAGTATTTGTCCGCCAGGTCGCACGCCAGGTTGTCGAAGATGTGGGCCTTGATGCTGGCCATACCCTTCTTCACGTCGGCGTCATGGAGATAGCGCAGGGGGTGCATTTTTGGTGAATTGCGGAGCAGCACCCGCTCGGAGTTGGTGCCATTGGGGACCACCTCTATCTTTCTAGGGCCGATTTTGAGCAGGGTGGTGTTCTCCCCGCACAGGTTGAAATAGACGGTGTTTTCCTTGAAGTTGGTGAAGATCCAACCCGGTACCGAAGTGTGATCCCCCCTCAGGTAGGCCTGGCTTTCGATGTTCTGAACGACCATCCTGGCGCCGATGTTGGCCGCATTAATACCGGCCTCACTGTAGAGCAGGGCCTTGAACGGTGTGTTGGCGCCGATTTTGTAAATTCGGTTGTTGAAGTAGAGGTGGCAGTCTTCGCCGTCGATGAAGAACTTGCCCTTGGCCTGGAACCACTCGAAGCAGATCTTGCCGAAGGTGTCATAGTCGAACTTCCCCTCTTGCTGGTTGACGTGCTGCGAGTACCAGGACTTCAGCTCAGTCAACGGCGGATAGTAGCGCTCCGCCCCTTTCATCAGCGATTCGAGCACGTCCGCCGGCTTGTCCTGGCCGCGCAGGTGCTCATCAATGTCTTTCACCTCACGGTCAAAGCGCACCAGGCGAACTTCGGCCGCCTCTGTTTGCATGAGCCTGGCCAGCGTCGGCGGCAGGCAGTGTTCCCGCAGCGCCTGGCACACGCTGTCGGTGTATTTCTGCCCGGCTGTGTCGTTGTCGAAGCAGAGGTATAGCTTCCGCCCCGGCGCCCATGATTTCAGGTAGTCGAGCTGGGCCTTTGATATCTGGCCGTTGATGGCCGCCACGTTGGCCAGGCCGCCCCGTCCATGCACCGTGAGCAGGTCATTCTCGCCCTCTACAAGGAAAACTTCCTTCCCGGCGAAGCCGACATGTTGAAGAACAGAGTGCCCCCCTCAAGCCAATATTCGGCCGGCAAGCGGTACTTGTACTTCTTGCGCTGATCCTTGATGGTGAACCCGGCCACCTGGTTGTGCCGGTCCCGGTGCGGATAGATGAACAGGTCACGGCAGAAGAAATCCTGCATCCGGCCATCGTTGGGTTTCCCCAGGCCGGATGCAACGATGGCCTCATCGGTGAAACCTTCGGCCTTGAGGTGATCACAGAGCCGGCCGTCGGTGTAGCCCACCATGAAGGCCACCAGCGTCTTGTCAGCATGGCACCGCTTGCCGTGCTGATAGCCCAAGGCCCGGTGATCCTTCATCAGGGTTTCGTGGTAGTAGAGGGCGGCCTTGGTGAAGATGCGGCGGCGGCCGTCGCGCTGCTGCTCTTCCTCAGGGCTCAGCTTTGGTTGATCCTTGGCCCCGGTCAACTCGTGGCCGTGGTACTCGGCCAGAGTCTTGAGCGCCTGGTGCTTATCGCACTGGTTAAGGCGTTGGATGAAATCGTAGATGTCGCCGTCATTATCGCCAGGGGCACACAGTTGGAAGCAGTGCCACCGCTGCTTTGATGGCGTGATGCGGAAGCAGTCGTGCCCCCCGCAGAAGGGGCACGATGCAAGGTTGATGGTATCGGCGCCGGCATTGGTGGTCGCCATGCCGGTAACCTGGCGGATGTACTCCGCCAGGTCGGTGCGGTCTTTGAGAAGGGCGAAGTCGTCTGTCATGCCGCCACCCCCTGGCCTTGCTGGTCCGGCGGTGCGGTTGGTTGTTTCTTGCCGCCGTTGGCGGGTTGCTTTTCCTTCAGTAGCGCCTTGATGCGGCCTTCAAGCTCCATGGCATGGCTGGAAAGCATATCGCCGCGCTGCGCAACAATCGCTGTGCAGGCCAGGGCCCTGGTCAGTTCCATCTTGACTTGATCATTTCCATACCAGCCGGTCTTGATCTGCTCCAGGGTGGCGGTCACCTTTCGAAGCAAATGTTCGTCGCTGTCCTGGTAGCGGTCCACATAGCCGGCAACGATGCGGGCCTGCTCATCGATGCAAAGATCGATGAGCTTTGACAGCCCCCATTGCAGGTCTTGGGCGATGTGATCAGCAAGGGAACCATCTCTGCATTCGCCCGGGTCGAAGTAGGAAAGCCGCGCTGTTTTGATCAGCGCGCTCAGGGCGCGGGGGGCGTGGCATGCCTCATCAAATGCGTCTTGCAGATCAAGAGGGGTGCGGATGGTGGGGATTGAGGAAGAGGTGGTGCTGGCGGAAACTTCTTGCGAACGGTCAAACATGGCTATTACTCCGGAAAATAAAAATGCCCAGAGTGGTACCACGCCTAGAAGGGCGTCGGGGTCCTCGCGGATACCCCCCACTCTGAGCAAATTCAAATTCTGGATGTGCGCTTATCTCCAGCCGTGCCTGAGCACCTTGGGCGGTGTCGGCAACTGGCTGGGCGCAAATAAAAAATTCCCGGTTTAAGGTGTGCGGGAGCCACCCTTCTAGTTTGGTATCCGCAAGATACGGAAAAGCCGCTATGTTCGCAAGGTAAAAATGCCCAGACTGCCAGGAGGATTGACCCTGACAGTCAACGCCTTGCGGTCCTCGCGGATACCGCACAGTCTGGGCAAAAATCATTGGTATGGCCACGCCGGAAGGTCCCGTCACTTGATATTATGCGACGTTACCGCTTCGGGCTTGCTGGATGCGGCCTGATATCCAGTTGTCGATCTCATCGGAAATCCAGGCCACGGCCCGGCCGGCCAGAGGTACGGCTTGCGGGAACTCCCCTTGCTTCATCAGGGCGTAGATGTGGGCGCGTTTCAGGCCGGTGCGCTTCTCAACATCCGGCCTTCTGAGTAGGGTTTTCGGCGGTGCTTGGCTTGACATGCTCTATTCTCCTTGGGTTTATAGGAAGCAATTTGCTTCTCAATGTTCTGGCGGGAGAGTAGAGCGTTTTTCTGATGGGAAATAGAACCCGTTGCAGGGGGGAAGGTGGTTTAAATCAAGAGTGTAAAAGTGGTTTTTTGTTTGAAATCGAACGGTTGAATCTCAGGGGTGTTTTTTTTCAGAGGTGTGCTTTTTGTCATGCCATGGCGGGCATGATCCTTGACCAGGGAATTTACACGGGGAAACGATAGCGGCTATATTCTGGCGGGCGGTAGGGGTTATGGATTTGTCAAAATGATCTTGTAACCATTTCTCAATCATTTTCTTGTGGCCGCCATGCGGCTTAAAAGCATTATCACCTTTATGGCCTTCATGGTCGGCATAAAGGGCGAACCAGGCATTGATAGCATGGGCAAGGTTTTCTGAATACCAAGGGTGCTCCTTGTCGATGACTTCAGCAATCATACTTGAATGGTCTTTGGCGCTGGTCATTGTTGACTTGAATCTTTCAAACTCTGTCCTGAGGATAACTTTTTTCGCTGTTTTGCTGTTGCACCCGAGTGTATATACTTGAGTGGCAAGTATATATTTATCATATCCTTCATGATATATCATAAACGGATATTTCTTTTCATGTACCAGTTCCAATGCCTCCCATCTTGATTTCACTGCAACATGAAAACTTTTATGTAATCCTTCTTCAGGATTGTCGGCGTCAATTTGGTAAACAATTGGACCTTCACCCCGTCGAGTTGGCGCTATAAAATCCCATAACCCAAAAAGACGAGTATGGCATGGTGGGTACGCACTGCTGGTATTCCCATCGTGGATGTAACCTGGCTCATCTTCAAGCCATAGAACAAAATTTAGCTTTCTCGCCTCTATGAAATGGTTGATGTCTTCGACCTTGCATTCAAACATTTCCGCAACTTCATCCAGTGAATACCAGTCCTTGAACTGAGTAATCATCGCACAACCTCCCTCAGGTCGTCACCCTGCAATGAAAACTGACAGGCAGGCCGCCAGGGTTGCGGCTTTTCGGGGGCCATCCTAGCCTGTCAAATCGTTGTAACCTTAAATCGACACCGTGCGCAGAGCAAGGCCGGACCGGCGCACGATCCGGCGCGTGTGCGCCTCATGGCAGGGTGGCCCCCCTAGCGGAACACGCCTCTAAAATAAACGGGAACTTCTGGGCAGCTTGGCCGCTATCCGGCCGCTGCAAAAATGGGGATGATGTCCGCCCCCTTCTCCAAGGCATCAAGATAATCAGCCCAGGCCTGCATCATCTTGCGCCGTTCCGGTATGTGCTGGGCGTAGTTGTAGGCGGCCTTGACGCTGTTTCGCTCCTTGTGGGCCAGCTGCCGTTCGATCACGTCCGACGGCCAACCCTGTTCATGCAGCAGGGTTGAGGCCATGGCCCGGAAGCCGTGCCCGGTCATTTCATCCTTGGCATACCCCATGCGGCGCAGGGCGGCATTGACGGTGTTTTCACTCATGGGGCGTTCGCCCGTTCGCAACGAGGGGAACACATAGCGGCCTTCGCCGGTCAACGGCTGTAACTCCCTGAGCACGGCCAGGGCCTGCCTGGACAGCGGCACAAAATGGAAGTTTTGCGGTATCGCCTTCAGCGCCTTTTTCAGCTTCCGCTTTTCCGGCGGTATCTTCCACTCGGCGCGGTCAAGGTCTATATCGGCCCATTCCGCATGCCTCAGCTCCCCAGGACGAACAAAGGTAAGCGGGGCCAGGCGCAGGGCGCACCGGGTGATGATTTCGCCCTTATAGCCCCTGATGGCCCGCAGCAGGGCGGAAACCCCTTTGGGGTCGGTGATGGTGGCCATGGATTTTGACGGTGGCGGCGGCAGGGCGCCGCGCAGATCCGCGCTTGGGTCACGCTCGGCGCGGCCGGTGGCCACGGCATAGCGGAACACCTGCCCGCACATCTGCTTGATGCGGTGGGCCGTCTCTATGGCGCCACGATCCTCTATCCGGCGGAGCACGGCCAGCAACATGGGCGCGGTCACATCGGCAATGGGCGTCCGGCCAAGCCACGGAAAGACGTTGGCCTCAAGGCGGGTGATAATGTCCCTGGCGTGATTGTCCGTCCAGGTGTGCTTGTTCTTGAGGAACCACTCACGGGCCACCGCTTCAACGCTGTTGAGGTTGGTGGCGGCTTCCTTGTCCATCTTCCTCTGTTCGCCGGGGTCGATGCCGTCGGCAATCAGCTTGCGGGCCTCGGCCAACCGCTCACGGGCGCCGGCCAGGGACACATCAGGGTACACCCCCAGGGCCAGGGTTTTCTGCTTGTCCTGGAAACGATAATTGAAGCGAAAATATTTGCCGGTGGACTTCACCAAAAGGTAGAGCCCTTTTCCGTCGGTCAGCTTATAGGGCTGTTCCTTTGGCTTGGCGTTTTTGATGGCGGTATCAACGAGCATTTGATGGTACCTGGATTCAAGATTGTCGAGATACCATCAAAAATACCATCGCCAAGGACCGGCTGTCAATGAACTCTGTGGAACTCAGCGGAAAATAAAAAAAGCCAAATGCTTGGTAGCAAATGGCTTTTGTGACCTCTATGGAACTTTGTGGAACGATTTTTGGCGGAGAAGCAGGGATTCGAACCCTGGGTGGAGTTACCCCCACAACGGTTTTCGAGACCGTCCCGTTCAACCACTCCGGCACTTCTCCGCGTCGGGGCTATTGATACCGTTTTCTGGCGGGAACGTCAACTGTTCCATCGCGCTGTTGACTTTGTCATTCCCCCTGGTTAAGTAAGAGCATCGTCATTTCCACCCAAGGAGCGGCCATGTTTTTCTCTGGACTGCAATCGAAAATCCCCGCCTTCCTGACACTTTTGTGTACCCTGTTGCTGCTGAACGGTTGTGCCGCGATGTATGGCTTCAAGGAAGATCCCAAGGTGTCCATTGCCGATATTCGCATCCAGGAAGTCAAGGCGCTGGAAGGCGTTTTCCTCATCAAACTGCGGATCTTGAACCCCAACGATGTCGCCCTCGACCTCCACGGCATCGACTGCGATCTGGAAATCAATAAACGCCATTTTGCCAGCGGCATCGGCGACAGCAATCAGAGCGTGCCGGCCTTCGGCACGGCGGTGGTGCCGGTGGAAGTCTACGCTTCGGTACTGGATATGATTGCCTCGGTGGCCGACCTGCTGCACACCGCCGGCAAGATTCCCTCCAAGGATGAACCCGTGCCCTATACCCTCCAGGGAAAGGTCCGGGTGGGCATTCATGGCTTCAAGAAGGAAGTGCCGTTCAAATCCACGGGAGAGCTCTCCCTCAAGGGGCTGAGCCAGTACCGGTGAGGCCGATGGGCTCGCCTTCTCCCCGGGAAGCCGATGCTCGACGTCTCTTGTTCCCCCTTGCCTGCCGCTGAACGCTTTTCTCTCCCCAAGCGCCTGCCTCCCTTGGAGTCCAGCACAATTGTATTGACAGGATCAGCCCGTGCTTTAGAGTACAGGCCTTTTTGACGGGGGCATCAGGGAGGCAGATGATAATGCTCAGCCAACAACAGGGACAAGTCCTTGTCCG
This sequence comes from Desulfobulbus propionicus DSM 2032, assembly GCF_000186885.1. Lineage (GTDB taxonomy): Bacteria > Desulfobacterota > Desulfobulbia > Desulfobulbales > Desulfobulbaceae > Desulfobulbus > Desulfobulbus propionicus. Next base: position 269,577 of record NC_014972.1, read on the forward strand.
CCTGGCGCGGCAGGAGATCGAACGCCATTTGGGCATGACGCCGTCACGGCCGGTCACCACCGAGGAGTTGCGCGATCCGGCCTTGCAGGAACGGCGCGGAGTGTTCGTCACCCTGCACAAGCGGGGCGATCTGCGCGGTTGCATTGGCAGCTTGGCCGCCGCGGAATCCATCGTCGACGGTACCCGGCGCAATGCCCTCAATGCCGCGTTCCACGATTATCGCTTCGAGCCGCTGACCACGGCCGAATTGCCGGCGCTCCATGTGGAGGTTTCGGTGCTCACCGAGCCCCAGCCGCTCGCCTATGAAAATGCCGACGATCTGCTGCGGCTGCTGCGGCCGGGCGTGGACGGGGTCATTCTCCAGGGACCGGGCGGGGCGAGCGCCACCTTCCTGCCCCAGGTGTGGCAGCAGTTGCCCGCCCCGGACCAGTTTCTTGGCCACCTGTGCCGCAAGGCCGGTTTGGCGCAAGGCGCTTGGCGTTCCGGAACGCTTGGCGTTTTTACCTATCAGGTCCAATCCTTCGAGGAACCCCGCGCAGACGGGTGAACCCCATGAAAGAACTGTTTCTTCCCCCGGAACTCTCCTGCGAGATCAGCGAGATCTACGCCTCCATGGCCACCGCCTACGACGAGGTGGCCCGCGCCATCACCCTGACCTGCGAGGGCTGTCCGGACAACTGTTGCGACTCCTATTTCCTCCACTACACCTATTGCGAATGGGCCTACCTGTGGGAGGGCATTCGCGCCCTGGATGACGCCCGTCTGGATCGGATCATGCAGCGGGCGCGGGACTATGTGGAGCAGAGTCGCGTGCTGATCGCCCGGGGCCAGCGGCCGCAGATCATGTGCCCGCTCAACGAGGACGGCCTGTGCGGCCTGTACACGCATCGCCTGATGATCTGCCGCACCCACGGGGTGCCGGCCACCTTGACCCGGCCGGATGGCCAGCATCTCCGCTTCCCCGGCTGTTTTCGTTGCCAGGAGATCGTCAAGGCCACCTATGCGGCGGAAACCGATGCTCCGGCCATGGACCGGACCATCCTCTACAAGCGGCTGGCGCAGCTGGAATCGCGTTTTTTGGGCGACAAACGCGGCCTCTTCCCCAAAATCAAGCTGACCATCGCCGAGATGATTGTCGGCGGCCCGCCCAGGGACATTAAAACCAACCGGAACTGATCGCCGTCAAGGCACCCAGACATTATGGACTCCATCGTACACCAGGCCACAGAAACGATTCTCACCGGCGGCCAGATCGACCGGTCCACCGCGTCGCGATTGCTCGGCAGCGACAAAGAGGAGCTCTATCGCAGCGCCGATGCCATCCGCCGTCATTTCTGCGGCAACCACTTCGACCTCTGTTCGATCATCAATGCCAAGAGCGGCAACTGCACCGAGAACTGCCGATTCTGCGCTCAGTCGGCGCGCCACCGCACCGGTATCGACACCTATACCGTGATTCCCGAGGAGGAAGCCCTGGCCCAGGCCCGGGACAACGACGAGCACGGCGTGCATCGCATTTCGCTGGTCACCAGCGGCCGCAGCCTGTCGCCGGAGACGGTGGCAGAGCTGACTCACCTCTATCAGAAGATGGCCCAGACCACTTCGATGCTGTTCTGCGCCTCGGCCGGTTTTCTTGACGAGCGGATCGCCCGCGATCTGTATGCGGCCGGGGTGCGGCGCTACCACTGCAACCTGGAGGCGAGCCGCACCTATTTTCCCCAGGTGTGTACCACCCATACCTGGGAGGAAAAGGTCGAAACCCTGCGCCTGGCCCGCCAGACCGGCATGTCGCTCTGTTCGGGCGGCATCATCGGCATGGGCGAGACCATGGAGGATCGACTCGACATGGCCTTTGAGCTGCGCGAGCTTGCGGTCAAATCGATCCCGGTCAACATCCTCACCGCCATTGAGGGCACGCCGTTGGCCGATCTGCAACCGTTGTCGGTGGACGAGGTCCTGACCACGGTGGCCCTGTTCCGCTTCATCAATCCCGACGCGGTGATCCGCATGGCCGGCGGCCGGCAGCAGCTGGGCGAGGAACAGTACCGCTGCTTCACCGCCGGCGCCAACGGCGCCATTGTCGGCAACTACCTGACCACCACCGGTTCGGGGATCGCCGGTGATCTGCACCATCTCACGGAGCTTGGCTTCACCTTTGCGCGCGGATAAGACCATGGCCAGCGACAGTCTGCTGCGATTCGATCGCGACCACCTCTGGCACCCCTACACCTCGACCACCCGGCCGCTGCCGGTCTATCCGGTGGCTTCGGCTTCGGGCGTGCGCATCCGGCTGATGGACGGCCGGGAGTTGATCGACGGCATGTCCTCCTGGTGGTGCGCCATCCACGGTTACAACCACCCGGTGCTCAATCGGGCGATCCGCGAGCAGAGCGAGCGCATGGCCCACGTCATGTTCGGCGGCCTGACCCACGAACCGGCGGTGGAGCTGGGCCGGCTCCTGGTGCAACTCACGCCGGAACCGCTGGACAAGGTCTTTCTCTGCGACTCGGGCTCGGTCAGCGTCGAGGTGGCCCTGAAAATGGCCCTGCAGTACCAGCAGGCCATGGGCCGGCCGGAGCGGCACCGGCTGCTCACCGTGCGCGGCGGCTACCATGGCGACACCTTCCATGCCATGTCGGTCTGCGACCCGATCACCGGCATGCACACCCTGTTCGAGCGTTCCCTGCCGCAGCAACTCTTTGCCCCCCGCCCCACCTGCCGCTTTGGCGGCCCATGGGACGAGTCCGATCTGGCCTCCATGGCCGAGCTGCTGGCCGAGCGCCATCACGAGACGGCGGCGGTGATTATCGAACCCATTGTCCAGGGCGCGGGGGGCATGTGGTTCTATCATCCCGAGTATTTGCGCGGCCTGCGGCGACTGTGCGACCGCTACGGCGTGCTGCTGATCTTCGATGAGATCGCCACCGGCTTTGGCCGCACCGGGGTTCTCTTCGCGGCCGAGCATGCCGGGGTCGCTCCGGATATCCTGTGCGCGGGCAAGGCCATCACTGGCGGCACCATGACCCTGGCCGCCACCCTGGCCACCACCGAAGTGGCCACCGCCGTCTCCAACGGCGCGGCCGGCGTGTTCATGCACGGGCCCACCTTCATGGGCAATCCGCTCGCCTGCCATGTGGCCTGTGCCTCAATCAACCTGTTGCGGGCAACGCCTTGGCAGGAGCGGGTGGCCGCCATCGCCAGCCAGCTGGAACAAGAGCTTGAATTGGCCCGCAGCCTGCCCACCGTGGCCGATGTCCGCGTGTTGGGCGCCATCGGGGTGATTGAGACCACACAACCGGTGGACATGGCCGTGCTGCAGCGCTTTTTCGTCGACCAGGGAGTGTGGATTCGTCCCTTCGGCCGTCTGCTCTACCTCATGCCGCCCTTCATCATCGAACCGGACGAATTGTCGCAGCTGACGAGCGCCCTGGTTCGGGCGGCGGCAATGGTCCAGTGACCGCAGCCGCCGTTCTTCCAACTCCTTTGCCGCAGGCAAGCGATGAAACGGGAACTGATCAATAAAAGCGTGCTCCTGGCCTTGGTGCTGCTCATCTCGGCCCTGTTCCTCGACATGATCCGGCAGTTTCTGATGCCGATGTTCATGGCCGGCATCTTCTCCGCCATTCTCAGCCCGGCCCACCGTTGGCTGACCGCGAGAATCGGCAATCGGGAGAATATCGCCTCGATCCTGGTGATCGTCGGCATCGTGGTGCTGGTGCTGGCGCCGCTGTCCATCCTTGTCGGCGTGGTGGTCGGCCAGGCCATCAGCGTCAGCCAGTCGGTCACCCCCTGGGTGCAGTCTTTCATCAACGAGCCGACCGCGATCACCGCCTACATGGAAAAATTTCCCTATTACAAGGAAATTCTCCCCTACCGGGCGGTGATCATCGAAAAAGCCGGGATGATGGTGGGCAATCTCTCCACCTTCCTCATCAACAGCCTCTCGGAGGTGACCAAGCTGACCGTCAACGCGGTCTTCAGCAGCGTGATCATGCTCTACGTGATGTTTTACTTCCTCACCATGGGCGAGGTGCTGCTCACCAAGATCCTCTATTTTCTCCCCCTCCAAGACCGCGATGAACGTCGTCTGTTGCGGCGGTTCACCTCGGTGACCAAGGCCACCCTCAAGGGCACGCTGATCATCGGCGCGCTCCAGGGGTTCATCTGCGGCGTGGCCTTTGCCCTGGCCGGGATCCAGGGACCGGTGTTCTGGGGCACGGTCATGGCGGTGATGTCGATCATTCCCGCCTTTGGCACGGCCATTGTCTGGGTGCCGGCCCTGATCATCCTCGCCCTCAAGGGACAATTTTTCGGTGCGGTCATCCTCGGTGTGCTCTGCGGGGCGGTGGCCGGCAACCTCGACAATCTGCTCCGTCCCCGGCTGGTGGGCAAGGACACCGAGATGCACGACCTGTTCGTCCTCTTCGGGACCCTCGGCGGCATTTCCATGTTCGGTGTTCTCGGCATCATCATCGGTCCGATCGTCGCCGCCCTGTTCATCACCATCTGGGAGATCTACGGCAAGGCCTTCGAGGCCTATCTGCCCGATGTCGGGCCGTTGTTCAACCACAACCCGAGTGGGGGCGCCGTACCGGACTCCCTGACTGCCGAAGAGGTATCCGATGCAACCGCGGAGTCGCCTCGCACGGCCGGGGAGGACGCCCCCAAAGCGGAGGAGCGGACAAGCGGCGACACAAACGGAAAGAGGGATTGAACGTCCCGCCTTTCTTCGGTACGCCTGGACCATCGGCAGCGGTACCGGTGGCGGCGCGTGATCGATCAGCGCGGGAACGGGCCGCAAGGCGTCATCACTTTTCAATTAAAACAGCTTGTTGGAGGCATGCATGAGCGAAGCGACCCGGGTCAAGAATACAGGGCTGCGTGGAGTGACCGTCGCCGATTCGGCGATCAGTTTCATTGACGGCGAAAAGGGGGTACTGATTTACCGGGGCTATCGGATCGAGGATCTGGCCGACCATTCGTCCTTCATGGAAACCGCCTTTTTGCTGCTGTTCGGCACCCTGCCCACAGGCGAACAGCTGGAAGGATTTACCGGTCAGGTCAAAGGCATGCGTCAGGTGCCGCCGTACGTGCTGGAGAGCATGCGTCACTGGCCCAAGGATGCCCGGCCCATGGATGTGCTCCAGGCGAGCGTGCCGCTGCTGGCCATGGCCGAGCAGCACAGCGATACCATGGACCGCGATGTCTGCCTGCAGCGGTCCATCGGTCTGCTGGCGCAGATGCCCACTCTGGTGGCCGCCTGGCACCGTATCCGCACCGGCCAACCGGTGCTCGAACCGGACCCGGACCTGGACCATGCCGCCAACTTCCTGTGGATGCTCCAGGGGAAAAAACCGGATGCGGCCACGGCCCACGACCTCGACGTCTGCCTGATTCTCCATGCCGACCACACCTTCAATGCCTCGACCTTTGCCGCCCGCGAGGTGGTGTCCACCCGGGCCAGCCTCTATGCCGGGGTGGCCGCCGGCCTGGGGGCGCTGTCCGGCAGCCTGCACGGCGGCGCCAACGCCAAAGTGATGGAAATGCTGCTCAAGCTGGAAAACGAACCGGATGTCGAGGGATGGGTGAAGAAACAGCTCAGCGAGGGGGACCGGATCATGGGCATGGGGCACGCCATCTACAAAACCGGCGACCCGCGCGCGGTCTACTTGAAGAAAATGGGCCAGCGGCTGGGCGAGAAGACCGGCGGCAAATGGGCGAGCATCTCCCAGCGGATCGAGCAAACCGCCTTGGCCATCTTTGCCGAGCGCGGCAAGACCACCATCCTGCCCAACGTTGATTTCAACTCGGCGCCGGTCTATTACCTTATGGGCATTCCCACCGATCTGATGACTCCGGTGTTTGCCGTTTCGCGGGTCGCCGGCTGGTGCGCCCATATCATCGAGGAGCAGTTCGCCGACGCCCAGGGCAAACCGGCGCTCTATCGGCCCCAGGCCCAGTACGTGGGTGAATACTGCGGCCTGATGGGCTGCGAGTATTCGCCGGTGAACAAACGGGAATAAGGGTTGGGGGCGGGGCGAAGGCGAGGCCCCGCGGTCACCACGCCGCCGCGGTCAAATCGACCCGTTTATCCGCGATCAGGCGCAGACAGGCATCCACGCTTTCCGCGTGGTAGAGAACGCCCCGGCCTGAACGAATCTCCTCCACCGCCGTTTCCAGACCCAGGGAGGGACGGTATGGGCGGTGCGAACTCATGGCCTCGACCACGTCGGCCACGGTGAGGATTTTCGCTTCCAGCAGGATTTCCTTGTCGGTAAGCCCGCGCGGATAGCCGGACCCGTCGAGATGTTCATGGTGCTGGTAGACGATGTCCGCCACCGGCCACGGGAAGGGGATGTTCTTGAGGATCTCGTAACCGACCTCGGTGTGGCATTTGATGATCGCCCGTTCCTGCGCCGAGAGGCGGGCCGGTTTGGCCAGGTATTCCGAGGGCAGGCTGATCTTGCCAATGTCGTGCAGCAGGGCGGCGAAATGCAGCCCCTCGATCTGCTTCTCCGGCAAGCCCAGTTCGCGGGCAATGGCGCAGGCCAGCGTGTCGACCCGCATCTGGTGGCCAGCGGTGTAAGGGTCGCGTTTTTCGGCGGCCAGGGCCAGCGACTTGACCGTTTCCTCCAAACTGGTGTGCAGCTCGTCGCGGCTCTTTTTCAGGGCCTCGATGGCGTTCTTGCGCTCGGAAATGTCGCGGGCAATGCCCCGGTACCCCAAAAGCTCACCGTCATCGCCGAACACCGGCACCCCGTTTTTCTCGATCACCACCACTCGTCCGTCCCGGGTTTGACACACGGTTTCAAAGCCGTTGAACGGTTTGCGCGACGCGATCAGTTTCTTGAAAATACGGCTGGTGCGGTCTAGTTCCTGAACGGCGACCAGGTCCTCCAGCTGCTTGCCGATGATCTCCTCGGCCGCAAACCCCAGCAGATCGCGCACCTTGGGGCTGCTGTAGGTATAGGCCCCGGCCGGATCGATCTCCCAGATCCAGTCGCTGGTGGTTTCCACCAGGGAGCGGAACCGCTCGTTGCTCTCTTCCAGGGCGGTCAGCAGCCGTTCCCGCTCTTCCCAGATGATCCGCCGCACCCGATCGGCCAGCACCGTATGGCGGATGATGTAGAAGGCGAGAAAGGCGTTGAGCAGGAGAATGACGGTGGCAATGGCGTTGAGCTGTTTGGCGATCAGGCCGATTTCGACATTGACATCGTCAATGTACAGCCCCGTGCCGATTACCCAGCCCCAGGGCGCGAATCCCTTGACATAGGACAGTTTGGGCACGATCCTGTTGGGGTCGTCCTGCCACTGGAAGAGATATTCCACATAACCGGCACCCTGGGCCTTGACCACCCGGACGAATTCTTCCAGCAGGTTCTTGCCCGTGGGATAGCGGAAATCCGGGACCGCTTCGCCGCGCAGATCGGGGCGGTAGGGGTGGACCACGATCAGGGCGTTCATGTCGTTGATCCAGAAGTAATCCTTGTTGGCCGGACCGTAGCGGAGGTCGGCAATGATCTGCAGAACCTGCTTTTGTGCAGCCTCGCGGCTCATCTCGCCGTTGCGCTCCATCTTCTCATAGGCAGCGATGACATCGTAGACGATCTCGGCCATTTCCCGCAGCATCTCCCGTTTTTTTTCCAACAGGTTTTCCTTGAACGACGGGAGGATGATGACAAAGGTGGCGGTGACGAACAGCAGAATGGTGAACAGGGCCGGCAGGGCGATCCTGATGGAGATGGCATGGGCGAATTTTCGTTTTTTTTCCTTCTCCATGCACGGTACCGAGGCGGGGGATGGCTGGTTGAGAAACAGGAGACGAACATCGGCGCTCAAACCGGAACAACGGTGTTCCCCGCAGCCCGGCGGTCCCGAAGCCGCGGTGCATTCGCCGCGCGCGATGTGTCCCTCATGCGCGCAACATAATGGCTATGTCCAAGATCAGCAAGGATTCTTCCGCGTTTTCCCGTTGACAGGCCAATCGGCGGCTGTGATCTGCCGCTGGACAGGGTGTGCACATTGCGCTTGACTTTACCGGCTCAATCAAGTTCCTTTACACACAAGTTTCAGGTTCCTTTCGAGGATTAATAGGGAACTCCGTGGAATTCGGAGACGGGCCCGCCGCTGTAACCGGGGACGACCACCACAGTTCAGTCACTGACCTTCAGGTTGGGAAGGCGTGGTGGAAGGGTGAACCGGAAGTCAGAATACCTGCCTGAAGCGTGACAGTCGCTCTCCGCGGATCTGAGAGACGGCGCCGAGACGAGGATCAACCAGGGCATCCCCGGATCATTTGCACACAATGATCCGGGGATTTTTTTTGTCGATTCAGCGCGGCTCCCGGATCGCAGGGACGGAACGCCTGGCAGCGCATCGTGTGTGGACGCTGCCGCTTTTCCGTGGAACGGCTCCTTGAAACGAAAGGGGCCTGTGTGAGGAAGCAAGGTTTGTTGTTGGCCATGTCCGGGATGCGCGGCGGCGGTATTGTTTGCCGGCGATATTGCCGCCCGCTCTCCTCCTGCCTCCCTGTATCGCATTCCTGCCCCCATCGTGACCTGCCCGAAGCCATTCGACCCCGTCGTTCGGGAAGAATGGGCGAGGCGATCCCAGTTGCAAACGAGTCGCCTCCTTTTTCTGCGGTTCCGGGTGCCTCCGGCGCGCCGAGAGCCTTCCTCTCTCTCGCCCCGCAGGCGACAAAACGGTGTTTGTCTCAATAACCCCTTGATTTTCGATGAAGTTATAACGATAATAAAAACAATCCGCTCTGGCAAACGTATCCTGATCTGGTCAAGGAGGAACAAGATGACCGACCCGAAGAACACTTCACTGCATGCCCACATCCTTGCTGTCAAAAAAGGTGAACGGGTTTTTGAAAATGCCTTTCAAAGTGTCAGCCGGATGATCCTGGAAAAGGACATCAACAAGGTCACGGTCAACGGCAAATCCACCTTTGATTTCACCATCTTCCGCGAAGGCAAGAAACACATCATCGGCATGTACGACGAGATCAACTCGTTCGTCTCCTTTGTCAAGGACGCCTCCCAGGGCGGCTCCTCCAAGGAGATGGCCTTTGTCCTCGTCGGCGAGCCGGGCAACGGCAAGACCTTCCTGGTCGAGTATCTGTGCAGTCTGTACCGCGATTTTCTCTCTCGGCCCAAGAATCGGAAATACACTTTTCGGTTCACCAATCTCGACCGGATCGGCAGCTACGGCGCCATCAGAATGATCGAGTCGCAGACCTACGAGGATCCGATGATCCTGGCCCTCAATCTGTTTGAGAGCAAAAGCGAATCGATGCAGTACCTCGCCAAGAAATGCAAGGTCAGCGACGCCACCCTGGAGACCTGGGCCGAGAATTACCGGCCGCTGGGCGCCTGCTCGGCTTATATCTGGAACGACATTCGCACGCTCTGCGGCGACGACGTCGAGGCGATGCTGCAATGCGTGGAGATCGTGCCGGTGCCGCTGGTGGAGAGTTTGGGCACGGTCACCGGCAAATATCCGGCCAAGGACAAGATCACCAGTTCGGCGGTGGATCTGCTCGGCGAGGAGTCGATCCAACGGCTGTTGCACATCACCGACACCAACAATCCCTACCGGTTCGACCTGCGGCGCGGAGCCCTGGCCCGGGTGGCCGGCGGCGGCATCCATTTCAGCGACGAGATCTACAAGAACAAGAAAGACCTGGTGCAAGTGTACCTGGGGATCATTCAGAACCGGACCATCGAGATCGATGGCTACCGCTGGCCGATCGACACCCTGATCATCGCCACCAGCAACAACTCGGAATTCAACCGTTTCCTCGCCGAAAAGGAAGAAGCGCCGATCATCGACCGCTGCCGCATCTGCTATGTGTCGCACAACACCAACTACCGTCAGCAGCGCGATCTGACCGCCTACGCCATCGGCAACGAGTCCAAGACCACCCTCACCGGCAACGTCATGCACCAGGACCCGAACCTCAACTACGCCGCCTCGGTGGCCGTGGTCCTCACCCGTCTGCCGCGCTCGGAGAAGCTGACCCCGATCGAGACCATGAAGCTGGCCGCCGGCGAGGTGGCGGGCGAAAAGAGCCTGAAGACGCTCGCCGAGGTGATCGACACCCTCAACCAGGAGCACGACATCACCAAACGTTTCGGCCAGAAGGGACTGGGCCAGCGCAACCTCGGCCGCACCATGCAGCTGATGCTCGAGAGTTCGGAGACCAACGAGGGCAAGTGCATGTTCGCCTACGACGTGTTCACGGCGCTGGAGCGGGTGATCCTCGACTATGTGTCCGAGGCGGCTGACCGGGCCAAATTCCTCGATGATCTCAAGATCGCCAAGGGACTGTACCGCGAGCGGATCATGACCGAGATGTTCAACGCCTACATGGACGAACCGCTGGCCATCCGCAAGGACGTGCTCAACTACGTCAACATGATCATCGGCATCGACGCCGAGAACCTGGGCGTGGATCGGATGTGGAAGTACAAGAACCCCCAGACCGGCGAACTGCAGGCCTTAAAGATCGACGAACGCTACATCGATTCGGTCGAAGCCTGCCTCGGCTTGAAGATCCGCGAGCAGAAAGACAGCTTCCGCACCTCGATCCGCAAGATTTATGGCCAGAAGATTTCGGTCAATCCGGACTACGATTTCATGGACAATCTGGAGTTGGTCAAGGCGGTCACCGATGTTCGCCTGAAATCCGACATCGCCGGTGCCGGCAGCCTGATTGGCGCGCTTGCCAACCGCACCAACGAGGAGAACCAGAAGCTCTACGACCGGATGATCGACACCATGCTGAACAAGCTCGGCTACTGTGTCACCTGCGCCCAGAAGACCATCGAGTACTTCTGTACCCAGGTGGATGAGAACTGAGGGTGGAGGCAACGGACCAGGGGCAGCCATGTACAGATTACGGCAACTCTATCAGCGGCTCGAAGCCAAGGGACTGACCGACGACCAGCGGCGGGTGATCGAGCGCGAGCTGGCGATGGCCGAGCAGGGGAGCGATCCCGTACGTGACCATCTGATCGGTCCGCCGCCTGTGGCCCGTTCGCTGTACAGCTACACTGATCCGCAGATGCTCGGCCAGGGCAATCCGTCGCCCCTGATGTCGCTGGTGGCGGCCCAGTCGCTCGATCATCTGCTCCAGCGTGACCTGCAGCGGGAAAAAGACGGCTTTCCGCGCAAGATCCGAGTGGGCAAGCTGGTCAAGCCGGGCCGGGACGGCGACGACAAGGTGGTGGTCATCCCGACCACGGTCGAGGAAAAGCTGATCCACGACCGCATCCCCGAAGAGGAGGAAGGCGAGGGTGGAGAAGGCCAGGGGCAAGGCGAAGGCGGGGCTGGCGAGGGTGAAGAGGGCGAGGTGATCGGCGAGCAGCCGATCCGCGAACAGCAGGGCGGCGGCAGTGGCGCCGGGCAGGGCCAGGGCGGCACCCACGAACTGGAATCCACGGTTTACGATCTGGGCCGCATCCTCACCGAACAGTTCGCCCTGCCCAACCTGCGCGATAAGGGCAAGAAACGCTCGTTGACCCGTTTTGCCTACGACCTGACCGACAAGAATCGCGGCTTTGGCCAGATCCTCGACAAGAAGGCCACCCTGAAGCGGGTGTTGCAGACCAACATCGCTCTGGGGCGCTTGCAGGCGGGCACCCCGGTCGATGTCAACACCCTGATGGTCTCGCCCCGTGACCGGGTCTACCGCATCCTGTCCAAGGAAAAAGACTACGAGTCCCAGGCGGTGGTCTTTTTTGTTCGCGACTATTCGGGATCCATGGCCGGCAAGCCGACCGAGTTGGTAGTCAATCAGCACGTGCTCATTTACGCCTGGCTGAGCTACCAGTACCAAAATCAGGTGGAAACGCGCTTCATCCTCCACGATACCGAGGCGCGGGAGGTGGAGAACTTTCAGGCCTATTACCAGATGCAGGTGGCCGGCGGCACCCAGGTGAGTTCGGCCTACCGTCTGGTCAACCGGATCGTGGCCGAGGAGGAACTGGCCCGCGACTATTCCATCTACGTTTTCCACGGCACCGACGGCGACGATTGGGATACCTACGGCGAGGAGTCGTTGCCCGAACTGGAAAAGATGCTCGTCTACGCCAGCCGCGTGGGGATCACCATTGCCGAGAACGGTCTCGACGGCACCCGTCGCACCGAGGTGGAAAAATATCTGAGCAAGTCCGGTCTGCTGGAGTCACGCAAGGCCCTGCTGCGCTTGGACGTGATGTCCAAGGAGAGCACCGAGACGCGGATCATCGAGGGCATCAAACATCTGATTTCTGAATGAGGGCGGGGCCTCCGGTGCGAGTATGGAACTGATCAGTCAGCATGCCAAACGGATCATGGAGGGGTGCAAGGAACGCGCCCGGCAGGCAGGCCTGCGCTTCGAGGACGAGACCCTGGAATACGTGGTCACCAACCGCGACATGCTGGAACTCGGCCCCAAGGTGATGATCCCCACCCTCTACGATTACTGGGTGCAGGAGGTGGAGGTGCTGCGCGAGCAGGGCCGCTACGAGCTGTATCCCAACAATCCCTACGAGACGGTGATCAATACCCGGCCGCCGATTTCCTACTACAACGACAACAATCCCGATTGGCTCAACGTGATGATTTTTTACCACGTCATCGGCCATATCGATTTTTTTCAGAACAATCTCTTCTTCCGCCACACCTGGGACTACGATTTCACCGGCCGGGCCCTGGCCGACAAACGGCTGTTCGCCAAGCTGCGTTCGGAAAAGGGGCGCTGGGTGGATTATGTGATCGAGTTCGCCCGCACCATCGACAACCTGGTGGGCTATTTCGATCTGCTGGCCGATGTCGGCCAAGCGGGCGGCGACCAGCCCCTCAGTCTGCTCGACTACTACTTCGATGTCTTTCTCCAGCGCGGGCCGAAAACAATGGTGAGCACCTATTCCCGGGAGATCGAACGCTACAACCGGATGTGCAGGGAGTATCCCGAAGACGGGGATCTGCGCTTTGTCAAGAGCGTCACCGAGAAGTATACCGAACTGGAGAGTTTGCACGCCAGGAAGCTGAAGGAAAAAAAGAGCGTCGGCCGCACGGACCTGCTCCAGTTTCTCATGGAGTATTCGCCCTTTCTCAACCAGGAGAAGAACCGCTGGATGCTGATGATCCTTGAGGTCATCCGTTCGACCTCGCTCTACTTCCAGCCGCAGATCCGCACCAAGATCCTCAACGAGGGCTGGGCCTCCTACTGGCATGACACCCTCTTCCTCGGCGATGAGCGGATCAGGGGCCACGAGGTCGACTACGCCATTGTCAACGCCAAGGTGACCTCCATGCCCCGGGTCGGGCTCAACCCCTATGCCTTGGGGCTGCGGTTGTTCCAGCATCTGGAGGAGCAGGCGGACAAGGGACGCACCGGGTTGGAATACTTTCAGACCGCCGACCGTGAGCAGCGGCGCCATTTTGACCGGGCCACCGGCCAGGGCAGGGAGTACATCTTCCACATCCGCGAGAACTACTGCGATTCAATGTTTATCAACAGCTTCATCGACCAGGAGTTTGTTGACCGCTACCGCTTGTTCGTCGCCGGCAAACGGCTCAACCGGGAACGGATGACCTGGCAGTACTATGTCAAGAGCCGCAAGGCCGTCGATTACCGACAGATGGTGGCCGAGAGCCTGTATCATCCACCGCGCGTCGAGGTGACGGTGGCGGAGAACAATGCCCTGGTGCTTGACCATGTGTTCGAGGGGAAACCCCTGTTGCGCGATTTCATCCAGGGGGTGCTGCTCGGGGTGGAGTTTCTCTGGGGCGACGAGGTGCATCTCTATACCAGCGTGCCCATTCCGGTCAAGGCGGGCAAAGAGGACGGACAGCCCCGGGAAGAAACCCCGAAGCGGACCATCAGCTGGAAACGGTTCCGTTTCACCATGAAAGACAGGACCCTGTCGCGGACGCTCGCGGAATGACGGCTCGGCGACAAGGAAAGGGAACGTTATGGGTGCACTGACCAAAGCCTTGCAGACCCTGCACAAGTATCGGGGCGATCACAATCGGCAGGCGGAGCTGTCGTTCACGCAATTCCTCCGCGAGGTGGTCGAGCGGCCGGAACGCAATATCCGCAACGTCACCCAGGTCTATGCCGACATGGTACATCATTTTGTCCGCAACGGCTTTGACGAATACCGCAACGATCCGGAATCGATCAACTATCTGCACTACGACTGTAGCCGCCTGTTTGTCGAGGGCTCGGACCGGCCCTTCTTTGCCGATCGTCTCTTTGCCAACCGGCTGGTTCGCCATGTGGAATCGCTTTCGGTTGGCGACCAGCAGAACAAGATCTATATTTTCGACGGTCCGCACGGCAGCGGCAAATCGACCTTCCTCAACAACCTGCTGCGCAAGTTCGAACAGTATGCCAACACTCCGGAAGGCAGTCGGTTCGAGGTGGTATGGCGGTTGAAGGTTCCCGAATCGGTTGGTGGCCAGACCATGGGCAGCGATCAGGGGGAAGGCGGCCATTGGCTGACCTTGCCCTGCCCGAGTCACGATCACCCGCTGTTGCTCATCCCCAAGGAAATCCGGCGCCAGTTCCTCGATGAGCTGCTGGAGGACGACCGGTTCAAGGCCCAGCTGTTCACCGAGAAGAAATACGAATGGGTGTTCCGCGAGGAGCCCTGCACCCTCTGCCTGTCGCTCTACCAGGAGCTGCTGAAAAAGGAGGGCGATCCCCTCAAGGTGCTGGACCATGTTTTTGCCCGGCCGTATGTGTTCAATCGGCGGCTGGGGGCCGGCATTTCGGTGTTCAACCCCGGCGACCGGCGCTCGCAGCGCAATGTTCGCACCGACGACGAGGTGCAGCGTACCCTCAACAGTCTGTTCTCGCCCGCCGGCAAGGTGCCCTATCTCTACTCAGGCTATGCCAAGAGCAACAACGGCATCTATGCCTTGATGGACGTCAAGTCGCACAATACCGAGCGGTTGATGGATCTGCACAACATCATCAGCGACGGAGTGCACAAGGTCGATCATGTCGAGGAGCGGGTCAATTCCCTGTTTTTCGCCCTGATGAACCCAGAGGACAAGAAGGTGCTCACCGATCTGGCTGCCTTCTCCGACCGGATCGAATATGTCAATATTCCCTATATTCTCGATATTAAAACTGAAATCGAGATTTATCGTGAGGTCTTTGGCCGGCACATCGATGCCAGTTTTCTCCCCCGGGTGCTGCACAACTTTGCCCGGGTGATCGTCGCCACCCGGCTGCGGACCCGGTCGGAGGCCATGCTCGAATGGATTCAGGATCCGGACAAGTATGCGCTCTACTGCGACAAGAACCTGCAGCTGCTCAAGATGGAGATCTATACGGGCCACATCCCGCCCTGGCTGAGCGAGGAGGACGTGGAGCGGTTCACCTCCAAGCGGCGGCTGAAAATCATCGCCGAATCGGAACAGGACGGCTGGCAGGGGTTGTCGGGTCGTGATTCCATCCGCATGTTCAACGAGTTCTATGCGCGCTACGCCCGTGAGGACAAGCTGATCGACATGTCGATGCTCGGCCTCTTCTTCCGCAAATACTGCAAGAAGGACAAGACCTTCCTGCCCATGGGCTTTCTCGATTCCCTGTTGCGGATGTACAACTACGCCGTGTTGCAGTCGGTCAAGGAATCGCTCTACGACTACAACGAGGAGCAGATCGCCCGCGACATCCAGAACTATCTGTTCGCGGTCAACTTTGAACCCGGGACCAGCGAAACCTGCCGCTTCACCGGCGAGCGGCTGGACATCAACGAAGCCTTCTTTCAACGCATCGAGTCCCGGTTGATGGTCTCGTCCGCCGACGCCACGGCCTTCCGCAACAGCGTGCAAAAGGCGTACACCACCACCACCCTCACCCAGGAAATCCTGCGCGACAACCTGGACATCAGCCAAACCGCGCTGTACCTCCACCTCCACGAACGCTATATCCACCATCTCAAGGAAAAGGTGCTCGACCCCTTTCTGGAGAACGAGAATTTCCGCCGCGCGGTCAAGGAGTTCGATCAGGAGTCCTTCAAGACCTATGATCACAAGATCCAGAGCGATGTCCGTTTCATGATGCACAACCTGCAGAAAAAATTCGGCTATACCCGTCAGGGCGCCAAGGAAATCTGCATCTACGTCATCGACAACAACTTGGCCCGGGTCTTTTCCGAGCAGATCAACTACGGGCAGCTCATCCCCTGAGAACGGTCGATTTGCTGGCTGTTAGCCGTCGGCAAGCATCCCCTTGCGTTGCAGAAAGGCAAAGTATTCCTCCGGCGAAGGCAGACGCCCCGCAAGCGCGCTGATCGCGGTCAGCTCGGTGGAACCGAGATAGACCCGAGCGCCGTCGCCGAGACGGTTGTCGAAGTTGCGGGTCGAGGTGGACATCACCGTCGCCCCCGGTCGTACCCGGGCCTGATTGCCCATGCACAGGCTGCAGCCGGGGATCTCCACCCGGCCGCCGACCTGGGCAAAGACGCTCAATCCCCCTTCCCGCTGGATGATGTCCCGGTCCATGCGGGTGGAGGGGGCGATCCATAGCCGGCTGGCCGCATAGGGTTCGTCCCGCAGCAACCGTGCCGCGGCCTGCAGGTGCGACAAATGGGTCATGCAAGAGCCGATGAAGGCCTCGTCAATGGCTGCCCCAGCCACCTCGCGCAATGGGCGCACATCGTCCGGGTCGTTGGGGCAGGCCAGCAGGGGTTCGGTGATCGCGCTTAGATCGATGTCGAGCACCGCCTTGTACTCCGCCCCTTTGTCCGCGCTGAGCAGGCGGGGGGAGGCCAGCCAGTCCTCAAGTGCAGCAATGCGCCGTTCCAACGCGGAACGATCCGCATAGCCATCGGCGATCAGGTCCCGGAGCAGAGCGCTATTCTGGCGCACATTTTCGATCACTGCGGCCAGCGACAGCTTGACCGTGCAGGCGGCGGCGCTGCGCTCAGCCGAGGCATCGCTCAATTCAAAGGCCTGCTCGACACTGAGGTCGTCCACGCCCTCGATTTCGAGGATGGTACCGGCAAAGATGTTCTTCTTGCCCTTCTTGGCCACGGTCAGCAACCCTTGTTGGATGGCGGCATGGGGAATGGCGTTGACCATGTCGCGCACCGTGATTCCCGGCCGGCGGCGGCCATGGAAACGGACCAGCACCGACGGCGGCATCTCCAGGGGCATGAAACCCAGCGCTCCGGCAAAGGCCACCAGACCGGAACCGGCCGGGAAGGAGATGCCCAGCGGAAAACGGGTATGGGAATCACCGCCCGTGCCCACGGTGTCGGGAACGAGCATCCGGTTGAGCCAGGAATGGATGACTCCGTCGCCGGGCTTGAGGGCCACGCCGCCGCAGACCACCGTGGTTTCGGTCATGCTCTGCCAGCGGCCGAGATCCGAGGCCTTGGGGTAGGCGGCGGTATGGCAGAACGATTGCATGAACAGATCGGCCTTGAAGCGCAGGCAGGCCAGTTCGGCGAGTTCCTGCATGGTCATGGGACCGGTGGTGTCCTGGGAGCCGACCGTGGTCATCCGCGGCTCGCAGACCGTGCCCGGCACAACACCGACAACGCCGCAGGCCAGGCCAACCATTTTCTGCGCCAGGGTATAGGCGTGGTCAGCGTTGGGTACAGGATTGGTGACCTCGTGGAACAGGGAGGGGAATGGGCGTCCCAAGGCCTCGCAGGCCCGACGGGTGAGATTGCGGCCAATGATCAGGTTGAGCCGGCCACCGGCGCGGTATTCGTCGAGCAGGGTCAGCGGCGCGGGTTTGAGAGGAATGGCTTGTCCGTTTTCCTGTTCCAGGGTCCACTGGTGCAGGTTGAGCACCACTTGGTCGCCGGTATGCAGGCCGGCCACCTCGCATTCGATCGCCAGTACCCCGGCATCGCGGGCGGTGGCGTAAAAGATGGGGGCGATGATCCCGCCCAGCACCAGGCCGCCGCGCCGTTTGTTGGGAATATGGGGAATATCCTCGCCCAGATGCCAGCTCACCGAATTGATGGCCGATTTGCGCGAAGAGCCGGTACCGACCACGTCGCCGGCAAAGGCCACGGTCCGCCCTTGGGCGCGAAGGTCGGCGATGGTGCGGATACCGTCCGGAAAGCGGGTCACCCCGAAAAAGGTGGCGTGCAAGGGGATATCGGCTCGGGTCTGGGCCTGATTGCCGGGGGAGAAATCGTCGGTGTTGATCTCACCCTCGACCTTGTACACGGTGCAGGCTATCTTCTCCGGCAATGCGGGACTGCGGGTGAACCACTCGGCCGCGGCCCAGGATTCGAGCACGCCGCGCGCCGCAGGATGCGTCGTGGCCAACTCGGCCACCTCGTCAAAGGCTTCGTAAATCTTGGTCAGCCCTTTAAGGGCCTCGGCGGCAGCTTCGGCCAGCGGGGCGATGCGCAGCAGACGCAGCAGGGCGCTGACATTGTAGCCGCCGCCCATCTGGGCGAGCATGGCGATGGCCGCCTGGGGAGGCAACTGGTCGACCGCAATCGCCCCTTTGGCCACCAGCTCAAGCCAGTCTGCCTTGACGCCGGCTGCCTTGCTCACCCCGGGTTCGACCCGATCAGCCAGCAGTTGGAGCAGGGCTGCCTGCTCCCCGTGACCGGCCGCCAGCAGTTCGGTGAGTTCCCGGGTTTGCAGGGCTGTCAGGGGCAGGGGAGGGACGCCGAGGAGGGCGCGTTCGGCCGCTTTGCTTCTGTACTGTTCCAGCATGGGGATCCTCCGTGTGGTGACGTGGTGGCCAACGAGAAACCGCCGACTTTTCCGTGATTGAAAAGCCGACGGTGCAGCTCAAGCGGGATTACCAGGATTTGGTCAGGGTAGCGACGAACCGTGCATCTTCCGGACCATTGTCAACGCCGTATTCCTGCAGGTAGCGCAGGTTCACCTGGCAGAGCATCGGCAGGTAGAACACATTGACCTCGGCGCCGAGGGCATGGGCCTTTTTATGCTGATCGGCCGCCGCACCCGCTTCGTCGCTGTCGTCGGAGAACTGCCAGTAGGAGGCGCCGGTCAGGCCGGGGCGGATCATCAGACTGCTGTTGACCTGGAACTCCTTGCCGATGCCGTACTCGGCAACAAATTCCGAACCAGGGGTAATGTCGGTGTCTTCCTGCTCGCCGTTGATCAGGGTCCGGGTGAGGACGCTGGCCGACCAGGTTTTCTGGTCGTCAAGATAGAGGGTGCCGCCCACGGTCATCATCCCGGACCAATAGCCCAATCCGGGCGAGGCGGGTTCGTCGCCTTCAAAGTGGCCGGTGGGGACAATCACCGCCAGGGCAAAGGAGGCATCCCATCGCGGTTGCCGCCAAGCCAGGGCAAAAGGCTCCAAGGTGATGTCGCCGAGGGTGAAGGAGTGGCTGTCCGAGAACGAACCAGAGGTAAACTCTTGGTCGACCAAGGGGATGATAACGTCGTAGAAATAATCCGCGCCTAAAATCTTGACATCGGTCACGTGGATGATGCGCTGCACCGAGGCAAACACATCGAGCTCGAAGTTCCCGGGCACGGTGTTGCCGCTGTTGTCCTTCAGCTCATCCGGAGTGTACCAGAGGTTGTACATGCGGTAGTGCCAGCCCGGTGGGGGCGGTGTTGCCCCCAGCACCCCCTCGACGCCATAGGTGTAATGCGACCCAGAGGTCCACGCCCACCCAGACGCGCACAGGGGTAACGTCAGCGCAAGGCAACCGGCAAGCGTCCCAACCCATTGTTTGTTGCTCAACATCTTTTCTCCCTCTTGTTGCTGTTATCGGATGCGGACAACAACGATCCGTGATCAATGTCCGCTGTTGCTCAGGGGTTTGCGTTTATTCCGCAAGGCGCGCGAACCGCTCCCAGAAATCGGGAAAGGATTTGACCACGCACTGGGGGTTGCCGATGTACACGCCGGGGATGCGCAGACCGGCGACGGCAAAGCTCATGGCCATGCGATGATCGTTGTAGGTGGCGATGGAGGCGCCATGGAGTGTGCGGCCGCCCTGTTTGCCATGGATGATCATCCGCGCCGGCTCTTCCTCCACCTCGGCGCCCAGTTTACGCAGTTCGTTGACCACCGCCGACAGGCGGTCGCACTCCTTGATGCGCAGGTGGGCAATGTTGTTGATGATGGTCGTGCCCTCGGCAAAAGCCGCCACCACCGCCAGGGTCGGCGCCACGTCGGGCATGTCGCCCATGTCCACTTCGATACCTTCCAGCCTATCTGGACCGATCAGGGTGATACCTGCCTCGGTCTGCTCGATGCGGCACCCCATGCGGGCGAGATAGGGCAGCAGTTTGGCGTCGCCCTGGAGCGAGGGCACCGGAACATTGGCCACCGTGACCCGTCCGCCGGTCACGGCGGCTGCGGCCCAGAAATAGGACGCCCCGGAAGCGTCGCCCTCGATGGCGTAGGTTCGTCCCTGATAGCTCCCCCGGGGAATGCGGAAGAAATTGAGCGTTGGCGCGGCCTCGACCCGAACGCCGAAATCGGCCATTACCGCCAGCGTCATCTCCACATAGGGTTTGGAGAGAATTTCGCCCAAGACTTCCAATTCAGCCGGTGCGTTGGCATAGGGAGCCACCAGCAGCAGGGAGGAGAGGTATTGGCTCGATTTGCCCTCTGGCAGTACCGTGCGCCCGCCGGCAAGCCCCTTGGCCATGATGGTCAGAGGCGGGCAGCCGGTGCCGGCGTCGCTATCGATGCTGACCTGCCAGCCGCGCAGGGCCTCCATTAACGGCAGGATCGGACGCTCGGCCATCCGTTCGCTGCCGGTGATATGGAAACGGCCCTGACCCAGGGCGGCCACCGAGGTGAGAAAGCGGGTGGCGGTGCCATTATTGCCGAGAAAGATGTCTCCTTCGGGGGCGAGGACTCGACCACCGCTGCCCTCGACCTGCCAGCGGTTGGGGTCGCGGTCATCGCAGGCGATGCCCATGGCCCGCAGGGCGTTCATGGTGAAATGGGTGTCTTCGCTCGCCAGGGGGCCAAGGAGTTGCGAGGAGCCTTCGGCCAAGGCGGCGGCAATCAAGGCCCGTTGGGTCAGGCTTTTGGAACCGGGAACCGTGACAACGGCATCGATGGTGGCGACGGGTTGGATGGTGATCATGGGAGTGTTGCTGGCATAGGATTAGGATTGTCTTGACCGCAGTTCTTCCAGCAGGGCTTGGCGCATGACCGCGTGGGGCGCCTCACGGCCGGTCCAGAGGATAAACTGGGCTGCTCCCTGGTACTGGAGCATCTTGAGACCGTCGATGGTCCGGCATCCGCGCTGTTTCGCCTCGACGAGCAAACGGGTGGAGAGTGGCGCATAGACGATATCCATCACCACTGGAAAGCGGGCCAACAGGGCCGGGTCGATCGGCACGGCCTCCTTTTTGGGCGCCATGCCCACCGAGGTAGTGTTGATCAGGGCATCGGCCTGGGCGGTCGGCAATTCGTGGGCGCTGAGAAAGGGACAGTTGAGCTGCCGGGCCAGATCCCGACCTTTGGATTCGGTGCGGTTGGTCACCAGGACCCTGGCTCCGGCCTCGATCAGGCCAAAACCCACTGCGCGGGCCGCCCCGCCGGCACCGATGATCAGCACGGTACTGGTGGCTAGGTCCAGCGCCTCGGCCAAGGCCTGATTCGAGCCTAGCCAATCGGTGTTGTAGCCGAGACAGCGGTTCTGGCCGTCTTGGTCCCGACGAAACAACAGGGTGTTGACCGCGCCGATTTTGCGGGCCACCGGATCGACCTCGTCGATGTAGTCCATAACCGCCACCTTGAACGGCACGGTGACCGAGACACCAACAAAACCGAGGCTTTTCAGGCCCCGGAAGCCGTCGCCCAGATCCGCCGGCCGCATGGGAATGTAGACACCATTGAGGCCCAGATGGGCAAAGGCGGCGTTGTGCATCGCCGGACTGAGGGAATGTTCCACCGGATTGCCGATGATGCCGAAAAGTTGCGTCTGACCGTTGATCATGGGCGGTGGTCGAGCAAAGAAAGGAGGCGGTGAAGGTTGTCGACCGTGAGTTGTCCGGGGGCTGTGGCCTGCGCTTCCGACAGGGCCGCGTAGGTCATGAAGCCACCAAGAAAGAGGGTGGCGAAGCGGCTAATGGTGCCAGCACGGCCCATGGCAAAGGCGCACAGGGGAAAATCGTGGGCCAGAGCGTCTTGTTGCAGGGCCAGTACCCGCAACACCTCGGCCGCTGACACGGCGGTGGTGACAATCTTGCCGATATCGGCACCGCTGGCCATCATCTGTTGCAGAGTTGCGTGGAGCTGCGCAGCGTCCGGCGTGCCGTCGAAATCATGGCTGGACACGATCACCTTGGCCTGATGGCGGTGTGCCTCTTGGATGATCTGGGCCTGCAACTCGGATGCGGTCGCCAGTTCCACATCGACATAGCGGGCGCCCCAGCGCAGTGCTGCGCACAGCAGATTCACGCGCTCTTCTTCGGAACCGGTCCATTGCCCCCCTTCCCAAGCCGGCCGGTTGGTCGCCAGCACCGGTTTGTCCAGCGCAGCGATACACTGCCCGCATTGTGGATCGCGCATGCCATCCAAGCGGATCTCAACCACATCGACGAGCGGCAGGACCGGCGTGACAGCTGACAGGATATGATGCTTGTCCTCGCTGGCGACCGAAACACAGATCAATCCCTGAGCAGTCATGGTCATTTACTCAAGCGCAAGCCGCCAATGATGGAGCGCACCGAGGTTTCGCCTTGATCGCGCAGATAGGTTTCAATGCCGGCAAGGATCTGGGACACGGCGGCAGGGTTGTAAAAGTTGGCGGTGCCCACCTGCACGGCCGAGGCGCCGGCGAGGAGAAACTCGATCGCATCTTCGGGGGTGCCGATGCCGCCAATGCCGATCACCGGAATGGAGACCGACGAGGTCACCTGCCAGACCATGCGCAGGGCCACCGGTTTGACTGCCGGTCCGGAAAGGCCGCCAATGACGTTGGCCAGCTTCGGTCTGCGGGTGCGCGCATCGATGGCCATACCGATCAAGGTGTTGATCAGGGACAGGGCATCGGCACCACCGTCCGCCACTGCTCGGGCCATGGCCACGATGTCGGTGACGTTGGGCGAGAGTTTGACGATCACCGGCAGCGTGGTCACCCGTTTGACTGCCGCGGTCACCGCCGCGGCCATTTCTGGAACCGTGCCGAAGGCCACGCCACCTTTCTTCACATTGGGGCAGGAGATATTGACCTCGAGAGCATCAATGCCAGCAACATCGGAGAGTGCTGCGGCCAGGGCAGCGTATTCCTCGATGGAATCGCCAAGGATGTTGACAACCACCCGGCAACCGCAGGTGCGGAGGAACGGCATTTTGTCGCTGATGAACCGCTCGACGCCGACATTCTCCAGGCCAATGGCATTGAGCATGCCGCACGGAGTCTCGACAATACGCGGCGGTGGATTGCCTGGGCGAGGATGCAAGGAGATGCCTTTGACCACTACCGCTCCGAGGCTGGCCAGCGGAACAAGATGGGCAAACTCCGCCGCATAACCGAAGGTGCCCGAGGCGGTCATCACCGGATTGGCAAGGGCGAGTGGGCCGAGTTGGACCCGCAGATCGGGCACGGGAACAGAGGTTACCGTATCCATGCCACCTCCTGTGCATCGAGAACCGGACCTTGTTTACACACATGCAGATATTGCCCCTCGGTGCCATGCACCGTGCAGCCAAGACACGCGCCCAGACCACAGGCCATGTGTGCCTCCAGCGAAACTTCACAGGCGACACCGGCCGAGTGGCAAAGCGCGGCCACCGTGGCCATCATCGGGTGGGGGCCGCAGGTGTAGACCTTGCTGAAGCGACTGAGCTCAGGTGCTAGAAGTTCGGTGATGAAGCCATGATGTCCAAGGGAGCCATCGTCGGTAGCTGTATGCACCTGACACCCCAAGGCGCTGAATTCCATCGCCAGAGGAGCGAGCTCGTCTCCGGAACGGGAACCAAGGAAGACCGTGCAATCAGCGCCAGCTCCGCCGGCCTGCTGCAGGGCGTGGACAAGAAATCGCAGCGGCGCGATGCCGATGCCGCCACCAACAAGACTAACAGGCCGTCCGGGTTGGAGACGAAAACCGTGTCCCAAAGGGCCAATCAGGGAAAGTGATTGCCCTGTTCGGCATTCGGACAACAACTGGGTACCACGTCCAATGACCTTGAACAACAGCTGTAAGGTCCCATCCTGGGTGCAGTGATGAATGGAAAAGGGTCGGCGCAACAACGGATCAAGGGTTAAACCGCAGGCGACCATCACGAATTGGCCCGGTTGGGCATGGGCAGCGATCATGGGACATCGCAGGGTGAGACGGTAAAAATCTTTGGAGAGCTGCTCGATACGCTCTATGCTGCAATTTTCCTGGTACTGTGGCATGGAAAGCGATACAACGAAGATACAAATTAAATATTATCCTTAATCAACAGGTGGTTATCAACAATGGAAGCATCGCTGACCGTATTTGCCGCCCTGATCGGTGCCGTGGTGGGCTCCTTTCTCAACGTGGTCATTCTTCGCTTGCCCGAGGAAGGCGCGTCTATCGTGTTTCCTGGATCCCATTGCCCCTACTGCCAACAGCCGCTGACATGGTGGGAGAACATTCCCCTTGTCAGTTTTCTGTTGCTGGGGGGCAAATGCAAAACGTGCAAAGTGCCTATTTCGTGGCAGTATCCCTTGGTGGAAGCAGCGATGGCAGCTTTGACCGCCCTGTTGTTTTGGCGTTTTGGCCTCAGCGCTGAATTGTTGGTCTATTTTGTCTTTAGCGCTGCCCTGCTGGTTATCATATTTATTGACATCCATCATCAAATAATTCCCGATCGGATCAGTCTGCCGGGAATCGTGATTGGATTTGCCGGGTCGTTGGTTATCGACCAGATAACCTGGCAGCAATCGGCCCTTGGTATTCTGTTTGGCGGCGGAATCCTCTATGCCGTGGCGTGGGGGTATATGGCGTTGACCAAACGGGAAGGCATGGGCGGTGGCGACATTAAGTTGCTCGCCATGATCGGGGCCTTTCTGGGTTGGCAGAGTTTGTTGTATGTGATTTTTTCCAGCTCCGTGGCGGGATGTGTCGTCGGTGGAATCGCCATGGTCAAACAAGGCAGGGGAGGACAGACTCGTATTCCATTTGGACCTTTTCTGGCGATCGCTGCCCTGTCCTATCTCTTCTTTCAGGAACAGATCGTCGGGATTTGGCGCTGGTATCTGCACAGCGCCTTCTAACGGCTGGTTGGTGCGGGTAAAAAAAAACCCCCGAACGAATCGGGGGTTTTCTTGTTTCTCTTTGGCAGAGATCAGGCTTCAATCTCGTGTTCTACGCCGATGGCAATCTTGTAGAGGATGGTCAGGATAAAGAAGCCGGTGGCCCAGACTCCGATAGTAATGAACAGCTCGTTGAGCGTCGGGTAATACTCGACAATCTCTTCGGTCGGTGTGGGAACAAATCCTCCAAGGACAAAGCCGATGCCCTTGTCCAGCCAGAAGGCGATGAAAATGGAGGCACAACCGACCCCGAGCCAAAGGTCACTCTGCCTGCGAGTGTAGGGAATGGTGATGAGGGCGATGCCAACCAGGAAGAGGACCACAAAGCCCCACATGAACGGAACCAGGTTATTGTAGACATGACCATGATGTTCCAATCCGAAGAACAGATACTGCAGGGTGTGTTTGTGACCCGGAATGTCTGAGTAGAAGCCGACGAAAAACTCCAGGCCGACAAAGAACATGTTGGCAATGGCCGCATAGGTGATAATGGTCACCATTTTGTCGATGGCTTGTTTTCCCGCATCGAAATTTGCGACTCGTTTCAGGATCAGGGCCATGACCACGATCAGCGCTGGACCTGCGGCAAAGGCTGAGGCGAGGAATCGAGGAGCAACGATCGCTGACAGCCAGAAATGCCGTCCGGGTAAACCGCAGTAGAGCATGGCGGTGACAGTGTGGATCGAGAAGGCAAAGGGAATCGACAGATAGACAAAGAAATAGATCCATTTTGGCGGATGCATCTGCTTGCGCTCGGCGGTCAGGATCACCCATCCGCATAGGGCGTTGAGCAACAGGTAGCCCCAGAGCACGCACATATCCCAGAACAGCATGGAATGCGGGGTGGCGTAGAACAGGACGTTCAAACCACGCAACGGCTGACCAAGGTCGGCCATAATGAACATCATGCACATCAAAAGCGAGGCGATGGCGAGAAACTCACCGAGGATGGTGATCCGACCGAATGCCTTGAAGTTATGAATATAATAGGGAAGCACCAACATCACGCCTCCCGCCGCCACACCGACCAGAAAAGTAAACTGGGAAATGTAGATTCCCCAGGAGACGTCGCGGGTCATGCCTGTCAGGCCAAGTCCGTAAAAATACTGACGGAGATAGCAGAAAGCCGCCACCGCGATAAAAAAGCCGAGGAAGGCCAGCCACATCCAGTAGTAATTGTTTCCTTTTAATGCTTTTTCAAACATGGGGGCCTCTCACACGATATAAAAGACTGAGGGTAAGGTTCCGAGAGAAGGATTCCGCTGAATGGTATGCTGCTCTTTGAGAATCTTTCGGATCTCGGAGTTGGGATCATTGAGATTGCCAAAAACCAAAGCCTTGCTGTCGCCAACGGCCTCGACACAGGCCGGCAGCTTGCCGATCTGGACGCGTTCGACGCAAAAATTGCATTTTTCGACAACGCCGCGGGTACGGGCCGGGTAATCTCGGTTGATATCGGTGATAAAGGAGCGCGGATCACGCCAGTTAAAACTTCTGCTGCCATAGGGGCAGGCTGCCATGCAGAACCGGCAGCCGATGCAGCGGTGGTAATCCATGCCGATAATGCCGTCCTCGGAACGGAAGGTCGCCTTGGTGGGGCAGGCTCGTACACAGGGCGGGTTGTCGCAGTGATTGCACAGGATCGGCAGTTGGTGCTTTTCGCTGGCTTCATCCAGGTAGAGATTTGGCTTCTCTGGGAAAGCATTTTCGAAGTTGGTCATCCAGATCCATTTAATTTCGTCCCGCTTGTCAGGGAATTGCGGCACGTTGTGAATCTTATGACAGGCATGGACCGCCTTTGCGCCCAAACCGGGATCTTCCTGAAATTTTTTGATGTCGATGACCATGCCGTAGCGGATCCCGCCTTGTGCGGCACCGCCGTGCCCAGCGGCTGCTCCAGCCTGTTCCGCACCGTGGCCAGCACTAGTAGCATGGGCCAAACCCGCGCCAGACACCAAACGATCAACCACCGCAGTTCCGCCAAGGCCCGCCAGTGTGGAAATACCGGCTACCTTGAGGAAATTTCTTCTATTTGTATCCATCTGTCTCTTCCTCCTTAGCCGTTCACTCAACAGGAGCCAAATGGCAATCCCAACAATAGGGCGTAACCGATGCGTAGGTGTGACAGGTGTCACAGAACTGCTTCTTGCTCGTATGGCATTTCATGCAGGTCAGCATCAGGCTCTTCTGGTATTGCTTGCCTTCCAGCTCAAAGGTTTCCCGCTTCCCGTCGCGCAGCACATCGTCACGCCATACGTTGAGCAGTTTCATATGCTCGGCGCGAATCTCGGCGGCCGGCAGAACACAGGTTTTGGCATCCTTGGGCAACACGGGTTTCGGTACCGACCCAGCGGTGCCGCGATTGTACCAAATGGGTATGGTGATGATCAGGACGAAAATGATCAGTCCCGGAATTATTTTACCGCTATCGTACATAGCTTTTCCTCCCTTCCTGCCGATCTATTAAACCAAGGTCCTGAGCCCTTCGGTCAGGTCTTGTCGTTGTTCACCCTCAATCACCAGCGCATTGCCGACGAGTTCACTGAGACCGGCCACCTGTACCTCGGGCACCCAGTAGTTCATGAGGGTCGTCAGGGTTGCTCTGTCGATCGCGCATACACAGCCGAGCGTGTTGACGCCGTGCTTATCGTGGACATACCTGACCGCATTGGCGCGCGGCAGTCCCGAGCGCATGCGGAGTTCCATGATCTCGTCGGTGTTGAGCGCTGTTCCCGATCCACAGCAGAAGGTTTTCTCACGGATGGTATTCTCGGGCATCTCCACCCAATTTTCGACCACGTTATCCAGGATATACCTTGGTTCGTCCAACAGACCCATGGCCCGCGCCGGGTTGCAGGAATCGTGGAAGGTTGCCGTGACATGAGCATTGCGGCTCTTGTCGAGTTTGATCTTATTGTTCCTGATCAAATCGGCGGTAAATTCGGAGATGTGAATCATTTTGGTGGAGGCGGCATTGTCGAACACCGTGCCGGTGATCGGTGAGCGGGGGACCTCCAGGAAATCTGCCGGACCGTTCATGGTATCCATGTACTGGTGCAGGACGCGCCACATGTGGCCGCATTCACCACCAAGAATCCAGCGAACTCCCAGACGTTTCGCCTCGGCATACATTTTGCCGTTCAGCTTCTTCATCATCTCGTTGGAAGTGAACAACCCGAAGTTGCCGCCTTCGGAAGCGTAGGTTGACCAAGTGTAATCAAGGCCGATGGCCTCGAACAGCAGGAGATACCCCATGCAGGTAAAAATACCCGGTTCGGCAAACACGTCAGCCGACGGGGTGATGAACAGGACCTCGGCACCTTTGCGGTTGAAGGTCGGATTGACCCGGATGCCGGTGAGATTCTCGATGTCATCACAGAGAAACTCCACATTACCCTTGAAGGCCTGAGGCGTGAGCCCCATGTGGTTGCCGGTCCGGTTGGAGTTGGCAACCGGCTCCATCGCCCAGTTGATGCCCACACCAACCAAGTGCAGCAACTCGCGCAGCATCATGGTGATTTCGGCCGTATCAATGCCATAGGGGCAGAAAACCGAACAGCGGCGGCATTCAGTGCACTGATAGGCATACATGAACCATTCTTTCAGTACACCCACGGTCATCTCGCGACCACCGGCAAGCCGGCCCAAAATCTTGCCCGCGCGGGTGAAGTTCTGGCGGTAGATGGAACGCAGCAGTTCCGCTCGCAAAACCGGCATATTCTTGGGATCACCGGTGCCGAGGAAAAAGTGGCATTTATCCGCACAGGCACCGCAACGGACGCAACAATCCATGAAGATTTTCAGGGAGCGAAAGCGATCCAGGCGGTCTGCCAATCCTTGGATTATAATTTCCTTCCAGTTCTCTGGAAGTTTCCAGTCATCGTCCTCCGGGCTCCACTCGCGGGCATTGGGGAAACTGACACCTTTTTGGCTGTCGAGATATCGAATGATCTCGGCTTTGGCCGGGTAGGCGTAATTCCCTGGCTTGAATACGGCAGGAACATCCATCCAATCCTTAGTTGGAATGGAGCCTGTCATCAGCGAAGGTCCTTCGGCAACACTTCGTGCCAACATATCTACCTTTACTACTGCCATTGCTCTATCCTTATACTCTTGAATTATCCAGCGTTAGTCATTAGCCTTAGGCGGCAACTCTTTCTCAACGGGAATGCCCTGCTCGATCATATCCTCACGGAATTCGTCCTCATAGCTCGCATAGGAGTGCGGCTTGATGTCCGGGTTCCAGGGATTGACGTGGCGTCTCATTCTCGAATCGTTGGCCAGATTTCGGGTCGGGCTGAGGAAGACACCGCCCATATGCATGAGCTTGCTGAAAGGAAAGTACGCAAGCAGTGTGCACACTAAAAAGAGATGAACATAGAACAGTGAACTGATCTCGGTGACGATGGTCGGAGAAAAGGTAACCAAGCCGACGGCCAGTTGTTTGATCGCGTTGATGTCCACGTTGGTGCGCAGGAAGAAACGCATCAGGATCCCGGTGATCACGATCCCGAGGATCAGGAACAGCGGGAAGTAATCGTTGACCAGCGAGATGTAGCGGACCTGCGGGTTCATCAAGCGGCGGCCGAACAGGAACAGGAGGGCAAGGACAATGGTGACATCGGTGGTATACATGGTGGGCGCGCCGATCTGCAGCAGGGAGTCGCCCGTTTCGACGAAGGACACCAGCCAGGGTACCGGGTCGAGGAAGAGACGCATGTGACGGACCACGATCACCAGGAAGCTGTAGTGGAACATGATCGCGAACAGCCACAGCCACTTGCTCGACTCGTAGGTCAGCTTGGGTCCTGCATAGACCGAAGCCTTGGTGTTGCGCCAGAGTGAACGGAAAAGAACGATTTCAAGAAACATCCTGGCCACCACCTGGGCGGTGTTGACCGGGGCTTCGAGCTTGTCATGCTTGATCCAGGGGAGCGAGTACCCCTGGCCACAGGTGGTTGGGATTTTGAACGGTACCGGCGATTGGGCCCAATGGATCACCCGGTAACAAAAACCGCCTAAGAACAGCGCCATAGCCAGATAGGGTATGACAACACCAAAGAGGTATTGCATTCCCGGTATCTGCACGGCTATCAGCGCAATCAACACCAGGGCAATTACTGCCGCCAAAGGGAAGGCGTACTTCATCGATCACTCCTTCGCATTCAAGTTGAACTGTAACTTGTAAAAAAAGTTACGATAAAAAGCCGAGCTTTCGCCTCAATCTCCACAATTGAAGCCGCTCGACCGGTCACACAGCCTACTTCCCGGCGTCAGGGCCGGATGTGTCAAGGTGTTGCCGCATGAGTGCGGAAGGGCACGCTGCATCGGTGAGAATTGCGCTGCCACTTTTCAGTTCACGGATGCGGTTCTGGTACAATTGTTCTCGACATTCAGAATAAATGTTGAATGCGGTCAATGCGATCCCGTCAATGGTGCAATCCAGTTGATCGAGAAGGCCAAGCAATGGCTTGGTCTCCTTGTCAAGGGAGAAAACCTGCTTCACGACCCATTTCAATTCAAGAAAAGGCGCCACGGCCTGTGCCGGAGTGAAGTCCTGCACAGCTCGGATCCTGACGACCTGATCGATCGGCTGGCAATAGGCCTGTTGGTCGGTATCTGTGAGCAACAGTTCGTAGATGGATGTCAGGCCGGCAGAAATGTTGCTTCCCACGGGATTGGCAAACGGATCCTGTGACTGTTTGAAAAATCCAGGTGAGGCGTAACTGTCAAGCGTCCGCTCAATCCACAACGAAAGGATCTCTTTCTTCTTGTTTGCCAGCGCCTTCTGCAGTTCCATGGTGCACAACTCTCGCCCATCATCTGGAGGGCGTTGGAGATCAATGTAATTTCCCTTGGGTAAACCCCCGGCTTTGCCGGGGGACAACAACAGTTTGACAGTTCCTGCAAAATAAAGAAGCCTCCCGCCTCGTGAACCGGTCAAAGTCACGAAAAAGGAGGCTTCATGAACGACATACAATGTTTAAGCCACACAAGATGGGATTGCAAGTTCCATGTAGTGTGGATACCGAAATGCCGAAGAAAAATACTCTATGGCCAACTTCGGAAAAATCTGGGTGATGTGTTCCATGATCTTGCACGGCAAAAAGAAAGTCGGATTGTCGAGGGGCATTTGCAGCCCGATCATGTGCACATGCTACTGTCGATCCCGCCGAAGTATTCGGTGGCCCAGGTTGTGGGCTACATGAAAGGGAAAAGTGCGATTTACATCGCACGCAATTACCTTGGGCAAAAGAAGAACTACAATGGGATGCACTTTTGGGCACGGGGCTATTTTGTGTCAACCGTTGGTGCCGACGAGGCAATGGTTCGCGCATATATCCGTAACCAGGAGCAAGAGGATCAGCGAGTCGAACAACTGAACTTGTTTAAATAGGCGACCACCATATGGTGGTCAGATAATATTTTAAAGAGACCGCTTTGAGCGGTTCACAGTCTTTCAAGCCACCGGCTTTGCCGGTGGTTCTGACTCTGTCAATATTTCAGCAATCTTTCAGCCATTAAAAATGAATGGCGATTCATGCACCGCATGCTCTAGCATGATTGCTGATTTGTTTCAAGAAAAAATTTATCGGGAGGCTCCTGCCGACAGGCCCGCATTTCTTCCGTCTTTGAAGAGAAAGAGAGCAACCTGGATATACGGATCGGTGGCGACCAGCTCATCCAGCTTTTTCTCTTCGACCGGTTCACCGTCGTCCTCTCCGTTGCCGGTCAGCAATCCAGCATCCTTCGCCTCCTTTCGGGTGGCCGCCAGTTCCAGTCGCTCTTGCCACATGCCGTCGAGAAACACCGCCACATGGGTCTGTTTTGCTCGTGCCTTCGCTTTCCCCGTCTCCTGCCTGATCTTCTGAAAGGCGGTATTCTTTTCGGCCCACTGTGTGCCCTTCTGGCGGAGCTGTTCGGTAATCAACCGGTCGCCATTCCATTGCGCGAAATCCACTTGCTCGACCTGGTCCCAGGGCAGGGAATAATCCATATATTTTTCGCCCGTTTCCAGATAATCAAACATCGAGGGCACCACGAGATCCGGCTCCACCCCCTTATATTGCGTCGAGCCACCATTGATACGATAGAATTTTTGAATGGTCAGTTTCAGCGCGCCCAGATCGTCGTATTTCTGCAGATGCAAGAGCGGCAGATTTCTATTCATGTCCATCATCGCCTGGACGGTACCCTTGCCGTGGGTGTGCTCGCCGCCGATAATGAAGGCCCTGCCGTAATCCTGCAGTGCCGCCGCCAGAATCTCCGATGCCGAGGCACTGAACTGGTTGACCAGCACGATTAGGGGGCCATCGTAGGCGACATCGGGATCTTCGTCCTCAAGCACGCGGACGCTGCCTTGTGAATCCTTGACCTGGACCACCGGGCCACCAGGAAGGAAGAGGCCTGAAATCTGCACCGCATCGGTGAGCGCTCCGCCGCCATTATTGCGCAGATCGAGAATCAGGCCGCTGATTTTCTGCTGTTTGAGCTTGATCAGTTCCGCCAGGGTGTCGTCACTGACGTTACGGCTCTCCTTGCCATTGCTTTGTGCAACGAAATCACGGTAAAAACTCGGGATTCGCAGATAGCCGATGGCGTGTTTTCCCTGTTTGACCACCGTGGATTTGACATAGGTTTCTTCAATCCGCACCACATCGCGGATGATTGGAATGGTACGTTTGCTGCCGTCGGGCTTTTGCACGGTCAGGCGCACTTCGGTGCCCTTGGGGCCTCGAATATAGCCAACGGCCTCGCGAATGCGCATTTCGGAAATATCAACCGGCTCCCCATTCTTTTCGGAAACCGCGAGAATGGTGTCCTCGGCCTGCAACTGGCCCTGTTTTTCCGCAGCGCTACCTGGAATGATCCGGATGACTTTGATCAGGCCATCATCTTCACGCAGGAGCGCGCCGATCCCTTCCAGCGAACCGCTCATCTGGATATCGAAGTCTTCCTTTGATGAGGGAGCCATGTAGTCACTGTGCGGGTCAAAGGCTCGCGCCACCGCATCGAAATAACGGTCGTAATGATCCTGCCGCGATTGCTGCTCCAGCCGGTTCAGCGCCCGGTGCGTGCTTTCGCGCACCTTCTTGATCGCCTCCTTCAATTCGGCTGGATGGTGTTCGGGGCTGATCTGTTTGACAATATCCGGTTGTTGCGCCTTCTTGTCCTCAAGCAGATCGAAATAGGTATCGATCACCTGCATTTTGAGCGTCAGGCGCCAGCGTTCCTGCAGTGCTTCCCTATTTTCGGCAAAAGTGAGTTTTTTGGGCTCGATTTCAAGGTATTCCAAGTGGTTGAGATCGAATCCCCGATCGAGGAGCGGATCGATCAGTTTCTTCACCTGGCGGATGCGGTCGTTAAGCAGTTCCATGCCCGCGTCCGGCAGCACCACATTGCCGCGGCTCAGTTCGTCATCCACATGGGTGGCAAAGGCGTTGAGCTGGTTGACGTCGGATTGAAGCAAAAATCGCTTGCGGGGATCGAGCTGCCGCAGATACAGGTCAAACGCCTTGCGCGACAGGTTGTCATCCAGGGATTCGTGACTGAAGTGTTGCGCCGGCAATTGCTGGCTGAGGATCAGGGCGATCAGTTGATTGCGGTCTTCGTCGAATGCCTCGGGAGCAGCCTTCTTCGCCTGACACGCGGTGATGAACGTCAGGAGAAAAAGAGCGCAAAGAGCGCATACAGGGAGGGCACGTCGGGAGAATATGGGAGCGCGATATTTCATAGGAGTCGGGTTCTATTCCCGCAAGAAGGAGGAGAAGCGGTCATGAGGCGGACAGCAGCGGAGGGACCATTGATTAATAAGGGCTGAGTATCTTGTCGGCGGCGGTCATCGCCTGCATGATTTCATGCATATTGGAAATGTGGCCCACCTGGATGGCTGATTTCAACTTGAAAAAATCAAGACAGGTGCCACAGGCGAGGATTTCAACACCCAGATCCTGGAGCCGCTTGAGTGCGTCGAGCCCCCCCGATGCAGCGGCGACCAGTTTGACACCGCTGTTGTAAAAAATGATTTTTTCCGGCAACGGGCTGACATCCTTGATGGTTTGAATATAGGTTTGCATTAGGGCCCAGCCGAGTTCGTCGCTACCCCGTCCCATAGTATCCGAGGCGATCACGTAGATCAGCTTTGGCGCGGTTGGGATCGTGCATCGATACTCCTCCGCGCCAACGGATTGCGCACTCTGGCCGGCCGTGGCAGTGATGGTCAGGGCGAAACCGCCGCCGGGTCGGTTGGCGCATGCCACGGCATGCCCCTGGCTTTGAGCGAAACGGCTGACATTGTTCCGCGAGGCCTCGTTGTCGACCAAGACCTCAATGCAGGTGACTCCCTGCTCCAGGGCTTCCTTGACCCGCAGAACAGGCTGGGGACAGGAAAGGCCGATGCAGTCGAGGACAACAGGTTTCATGGACAGACTCCCAACGCAAGGCTATGCAATGCGGACAAACGGTTCATGCGCATGTTACAGGATAATTTCCTGCCCTTCCCGGGCAAAAAAGATACGCAGGGGATGATTTGCATCCGTGGTGCAGTACAAGTCGGTCATGGCATCCAACTGGTCATCGCTGCGCTCCGGATCATGATGAAACAGGGCCAGTTGCTTGACCTCTGCCCGAGCGGCGGCGGCTATCGCATCCTCGATCGGCGTATGGCCCCAGCCAACCTTGCCTTGTTCATATTCGACCCTGGTGTACTGCGCGTCATGGACCAGCAGATCGGCGCCTCTGAAAAAATTTTCCAGCACCTGGTTTTGCTCGCGGGCCGCTTCCTCGCCTTCCTGGGCCATCAACTCGTCGTAGTTGGAGGCATTGGGGTCGGTGACGAACAGGTTGCGAAACGGTTCGGTGTCGTAGGCGGTGCAGAAAACCGCGCCCCGGAAACTGAAACGGTAGCCCAAGGTGGTGATGGGGTGATTGATGATCGCGGTCGACAGGGTGATGCCGTCGCCAAGATCGATCATTGGTTCTTCCTTGAGCCGCTGGTATTCAATGCTGCTGGCGAGTTCGCCCATGTTGACTGGAAAATAGCGGTACTTCATTTGACCGCCGACCACCGCCTCCAGAGGTTCATCCTCATAAGTCACCGGACCAAAGACCTTGATCCGGGTTCCAGGAATGTACACCGGCACGAAAAAGGGGAAGCCCATGATATGGTCCCAGTGGGTATGGGATAAGTAGATCTCCGTCGAGATCGGCCCCTTGGGAAGATCGTTGGCGAGCATGAAGTTGGCTAGGTCACGGATGCCGGAACCAGCGTCAATGATGACGTGCCGGTTCACTTCGGGAAAGCGCAGCTCGATGCAGGCGGTATTGCCGCCGTATTTCATGGTCTTTGGGCCGGGGCAGGGGATAGACCCGCGTACACCCCAGAATTTGACTTTGATCATTGGCGCATCCCAAGTGGAAGAAGGAAAAGTGAGGTCATGTCAGACTTTGAGAAAGATTTCCGCCTTGGTGATTTCCGCATCGACCGTTTCCCGGAGGCCGACAACGGTATTCCACTTGAGCCCGCACAACTCCAGCAACGCTTCGAGCCGGGTTTCGTCGGGAAAGCGATTGCCGGCATAGCCGATATCGAAGAGACAGACATAAAAATCGGCCAGGGCCACGGTGGCCACCAAAGCCCGGTGCTCCGCAGCCGCATCCCACGGCGAGTGGTGATGACAGATGGCGTCGGTGATGACGGCGTTGAGCTTCCACTTGGCGGCAATCATCTCGCCAACTTCCTCGTGGTCGATTTCCATCATTTTCCTTTCCAGGGCATTGAGGGGCTCCTGAACCTTCAATGTCTGGGCAAGGACTTCGCTGTACTCGTCGCCAAAGGGGATTTTGCCGAGATCGTGGAGCAGGCCGGCGACAAAATATTCCTCCCGTTCGGCCAGGGGCAGACCGCGCTCGGCGGCGAGCAGCTTGGCCATGACACCCACCCCGATGGAGTGTGCCCAGAATGCCTTGATGGGGAGGGCCTTGGATTTTTTGGCTTGGCCGACACTGCGGATGATGGCGGTGGACAGGGCAAGGTTCTTGACCGTGTTCAAGCCCAGCATGATAATCGCCCGGGTCAGGGAGGTGACCTTGTTGACTAGGGAGTAGTAGGCGGAATTGATCAGCTTGAGAACCTGTCCGGTCAGGACCGGATCAAGGGAAATGACCTTGTTGAGGTCGTTGGGCGCGGTGTCCGGTCGGCTGCAGATCTCCAGCACCTTGCCGACCGTGGTCGACAGGCTTGGCATTTTATCAACGACAACGCGGATTTTATCCAGCTTGGTGTTTCGTTCGAGCATGGAGACAGGGGGTAGCGACAGAAGCGGGGCAAACGACACCGGAGCCAATACAATTCGCCTATAATAAATGAACCAACAGGGGAGGTCAAGCGGAGGGGAGAGTTTTCTCCGAGATTAACAACCGTGTTTAATCAAAAAATTTCGCACCATTTCCTCCATCAGTTGCAGCTGGTTCTGCCCCGTTTCATTGATCCGGATCCAGAGGCAGCGTTGGAATGCCCGGTGGAGGTCCTCGGGAACGAGCAGCTTCAATTCGACCAGTTTGCGGTCGTGTCCTTCTGGCCCATGATCATCCGCGTTCATGATAGGCCACCACGTCTTGATAGCGCAAACCGGAGCCGCCGAAAATGTCGAGGGCCGACCCCACGGTGACGTCAATCCGCCCACGACCGCTGATCCGGATGTGATCCAGGTCGGCCATGCTGGCGACACCGCCGGCATAGGTGGTGGGCACCGGGGCAGCGTCGGCCAACAGTTCCAGCAGGCGGGTATCGATGCCCATGCACTTGCCCTCGACATCCACCGCATGGACGAGAAACTCATCGCACGAGGCAGCCAAATTGTCCAAGGTTGCCGGAGTAATCCGCAGTTGGGTGAATTTTTGCCAGCGATCGGTGACCACGTAATAGCCGTCCCCGTGCCAGCGGCAGCTCAGGTCGAGCACCAGGCGTTCTTTGCCGACCAGCCGGGTCAGACGGTCGAGCCGCTGTTGGTCCAGCTGTCCGTCATGGAACACATGGGAGGTGACGATGACATGGGAGGCGCCGTGGTCGAGCCAATGGGCGGCGTTGTCGAGGGTGATGCCGCCGCCCACCTGCAAGCCGCCCGGCCAGGCCGCCAAAGCCTCGCGGGCCGCCGCCTCGTTGCCGGGACCAAGCATGATCACATGACCGCCGGTGAGCTGGTCGCGCCGGTACATGTCGGCGTAGTGGGAGGGGGGGAATGGGGAGGAGAAATTGGTTTGCAGCCGCGCCGGATCGTCGCCCAGGCTGGAGCCGACGATCTGTTTTACCTTGCCGTCATGGAGATCGATACAGGGGCGGAATCGCATAGCAGGCATCCCTGAAAAAAAAGGGGCTGCCGGTGGTGTCCGACAGCCCCTGGTTGGTGCGGGAACGAGATTACATTTCCTTGACCATCATGGTGGTGGGATCGAGGCGCAGGCCCTTGCCGCCCTCCACCTGCTCGCCGTAGTTGCGGATGATGTCGAGCTGTATGGTGGCATCCTGTTCCGGTTTGAGCAGGATGATCATGTCAAAGAGATCGTCTATCTCATGGCAAGGCGCGGGCACGCCGGCCGGAGAGACGCGCTTGTCCTCCCGATGGCAGATGGCCGAGAACCAAGCCTGCATGTTCATGTTTTCCATCAGGTTCTTGATGTCTTCCAACGCTTCGCGGTCGGTGTTGACGAAGTCAAAACCATCGACGATCAGGCAGTTGGGGCGGAAGATGTCCTGCAACACCAGGTCGTTGAGCCGCTCTTCCAGGCGTGACCGGCTGAAAGCCGCCACTTTGAAGGTCATGATCATCCGGTGACGGGCGACCATGTCGATCAGTTCGTGCGGTCGGTTGACGCTGTGCTCCTGGAGAATCAGCCCCAGGATGTCGTCATACCAGGTCTTGGTTTTTTCGATCGACTCACCGATGCTGACATGGATGACCCGTTTGCCCCGAAGAATAGCGTCCAGGGCGATCTGGACCAACAGAGCGGTCTTGCCGAGACCGGCGCGGGCCATGACCAGCCCCATCTGATTGTTCTCTCCGCTCATGTTCAGAACCCTGAGCGGGTTCTGCTGAACTAGTGGTTCGTATCCCATAATTCCACCTCTTAACGGTTAACTCTCACGTGTATGTCGATTACAGCGGAACGCCGGTTCACGCATCCTTTTTCTGCGCGGCAAAGGCCTTGATCAGCTCATCAGCCACGCCCTTGGGCACCTGTTTGTAGGTGGCGAATTCCATGGTGAACTCGGCCTTGCCCTGGGTAAGCGACCGGAGCGTGGTCGAGTAGCCAAACATCTCGGCCAATGGCATCTCCGCCTCGACCACGGTATAGTTGCCTTCCTCGAAGGTGCCGATGATCACGCCCCGGCGTTGATTGAGGCTGCCCATGACCGCGCCCTGGAATTCTGAGGGGCCCTCCACCGCCACCTTCATGATCGGCTCCATGATCACCGGCGCGGCCTTGGCGTATCCCTGCTTGAAGGCGCCGATGGAGGCCAGCTGGAAGGCGATGTCCGAGGAGTCGACCGCGTGGTAGGAACCATCGTTGATCGCCACCCGGACTCCGGTGATCGGCGCGCCGGTGAGGGTGCCTTTCTCCAGCGATTTCTGGAAACCCTTGTCGCAAGAACTGATGAATTCTCGCGGGATGACGCCGCCGACGATTTGATCGGCAAACTCGTACTCGCCTTCTTCGAGCGGCTCCATGTAGCCGGCAACCCGGCCGTACTGACCGGAACCACCGGTCTGTTTCTTGTGGGTGTAGTCAAATTCGGCCCGCTGGGTGATGGTCTCGCGGTAGGCGACCTGCGGTGCGCCGACCTCGACCTCGGCCTTGTATTCCCGCTTCATCCGCTCGATATAGACCTCAAGATGCAGCTCGCCCATGCCGGAGATGATGGTCTCGCTGGTCTCGTGATCGACATAGGTCTTGAAGGTGGGGTCTTCCTTGGTGAAGCGGTTGAGAGCCTTGGACATGTTGATCTGCGCCTTGTTGTCCACCGGCTTGATGGCCAGGGAGATAACGGGCGCGGGCACATGCATGGAACTCATCGACCAGTTCAGGCCGGGGCTGCAGAAGGTGTCGCCGGAGGCGCAATCGATGCCGAACAGGGCAACGATATCGCCGGAACCCGCTTCTTCGATCTCTTCCATCTCGTTGGCATGCATCCGCACCAGACGCCCCACCTTGGCCTTCTTGCCGGTACGGCTGTTGACAATGGTGTCACCCTTCTGGATCACGCCCTGATAGGTACGAATGTAGGTCAGCTGACCGTAGCGGCCATCCTCGAGCTTAAACGCCAGGGCCACCAGCGGATCGCTGGGATTGTTGCTGACCACCACCTCAGCCTCGTCCTTGTCCAAATCCAGGGCGGTGTTTTCGATGTCCGTGGGGCAGGGCAGATAGGCGCTGACCGCGTCGAGCAGCAGCTGCACGCCCTTGTTCTTGTAGGCCGAACCGATCATCACCGGAGTCAGCTCCAGGCTCAGGGTGCCGCGGCGGATGGCCTCGTGAATCAATGCCTCGGGAATCTCGGCCTCTTCCAGCATGGCCTCCATCAGCTCGTCGGAGAACATGGACACCGCGTCGAGCAGTTCTTCCCGTTTGGCTTCCGCCTCTTCGCGCAACTCGGCGGGGATCTCTTCATACCGGATCTTCTCGCCCTGATCGCCGTCGAAGTAGACCGCCTTCATGCTGACCAGATCGACCATGCCCGCCAGATCGCTCTCCAGGCCGATGGGCAGCTGAATCATGATCGCGTTGAGATCCAACTTGTCACGCAACTGCTGGGTGACGCGGAAGGGATTAGCGCCGGTCCGGTCGCATTTGTTGACAAAGGCGATGCGCGGCACCTTGTAGCGGGTCATCTGGCGGTTGACGGTGATGGACTGCGACTGCACGCCGCCCACCGAGCAGAGGATGAGCACCGCGCCGTCGAGCACCCGCAGGGCGCGCTCCACCTCGATGGTGAAGTCGACGTGACCGGGGGTGTCGATGATGTTGATGTCATAGTCCCTCCACGAGCAGTAGGTGGCGGCGGATTGGATGGTGATGCCGCGCTCCTTTTCCAGTTCCATGGAATCCATGGTGGCGCCGACGCCGTCCTTGCCCCGGACCTCATGGATGGCATGGATGCGCTGGGTGTAAAACAGAATGCGCTCGGTCAGAGTGGTCTTGCCCGAGTCAATATGGGCGCTGATGCCGATATTCCGTACTTTGTTCAAGTCTTTTTTCATGACGCGTTCCTCAATTGCCGCTTCAGGTCGCTCGCTGCGCTGCTTGCCGTTCGATACTTGTCGGTTGATGAATAAAAAATGGAGTT
Organism: Desulfobulbus propionicus DSM 2032; assembly: GCF_000186885.1. Classification (GTDB taxonomy): domain Bacteria; phylum Desulfobacterota; class Desulfobulbia; order Desulfobulbales; family Desulfobulbaceae; genus Desulfobulbus; species Desulfobulbus propionicus. The sequence goes on from NC_014972.1 coordinate 310,140, forward strand.
ACAGCAGGTTCTGCAACTCCATGCTCAATACGATGATGGTGCTGGCTAAAAGGTGGGGGAAAAAGGAAGGGGATCCTTCGCCGCTGTAAAAGCGCCCGCAAACCTGTGTAGACTGCCGTGAAGGGTTTGCTTGTACCTTGCTTTTGATAAAGCTATTTTCTATAGCGCATGACAAATAATGAGTCAAGAAATTTTTATGGTTTTTTGCCGTGATGCTTGGTTTGTCGATCATGGGGGCGTTGATTGACACCGCGTGCGGGGCTGGCGATCGATTGGGCAGTTCCTTCAGCTTCAAAAAAGGAGATTTGATGACAAAGGTGAACCATTTTGTCGCAAGGTGGTGACGCAGTCTGCCTGATTGTTGATCGTCACGAAGGTAACCGCATTGTGTGGCGCTTTTTTTTGGATGTACGGCCAATCGGCCTGGTTGTTGCTCTGGCCAGGTAGTCGCTTGCCTGGTATGCGCTGTGATCCTGCTCAGGGCAAGTCGTTGAGAAGCCAACACGAAAACGGAAGGAGATGCCCATGTCGAAAAGAAACGTGGAAGCACTGCTCATCGCCGGCGGAGCTGACGAGAACATTCGCTGCCGATACGATGCGCTGAAAACCAAGGAAGAATTTGTTGCCCTCGCCGGAGCCGATGGCTATGCCTTTACCGTCCAAGATCTCGACGCCGTGCTGCGCGAGTCCGGCGATGCGTTTGAATCCTTTGGCAATCCGCCCAAGCGGGTCATCTGGTGGCGCTGAGGGCAGCCGGCGCCCATCAAGGCGGCAGGGCAGCGCGCCGCAGGGCAAGCAACGGAAAAGGGTTAGGGAGGGGATCCTTTTGCCAGCCGTCGGACGTGGGCGCAGGCTTCCTTCAGGTCAAGGGTCAGTACCCGCCGGTTGTGGACCACTAGCTGGCCATTGACCATCACGGAGCGCACCGCGCTTGCGCAGCCGCTGTATGCCAGCAGATTGGTACTGTGGAACGGCTGCAGCCAGAGGGGGTGCAGGTCGAGCAGCAGCAGGTCGGCGGGTGCGCCGGGGGCCAGGGTGCCCAGTCCACCACCCAGACCGATGGCCTCGGCGCCGCCGTGGGTCGCCATGCGCAGCGCCTCACGGGCTGGAACGGCAGTCGGCTCGTTGGGCCGGACTTTGTGTACTTTAGCGACAAAATCCATTTCGCGAAACAGATCGAGATTGTTGTTTGAAGCGGCGCCATCCGTGCCAAGGCCAATCCGCATCCGCCTGTCAATCATCGCTGCAAGGGGTGCCCGTCCCGAGGCCAGCTTGGCATTGCTTTGCGGACAGCTGATCACGGAGGCGCCTTCTTGGGCCAGCAGGTCAAGGTCGTCCTCGTCCGCCCAGACGCAGTGGACACAAACCGTGTCGCGGTCCAGAATGCCCAGCGCACTTAGGTGGCCAAGGGAAGTCGAGGCCAGCGGTTCGGCGATCAGAGAATGTTCGGTTCGGGTTTCGGCGGCATGGATAAACAGCGGCACCCCGTGCGCCCGAGCCAGCGCCTTGGCCCGTCGCAAGGTATCGTTGCCGCAGGTGTAGGGGGAATGGGCAAAGATCGCCGGGGTGATCAACGGATCGCGTCCCTGCCAGCGCTCAAGGAAACGGGCCGCCACCTCAATATTTTGCTTCGGATCTGCGGCACCCGGAGCCGGGAAATCGAGCACCGCCTGGGCCGCCACGCAGCGTAAGCCGGTTTCCGCGCAGGCGCGCGCTACCTCGTCTTCAAAAAAATAGCCGTCGGCCACGGTGGTGGTGCCGCTGAGCAGCATCTCGGCAGCGGCCAACTTGGCGCACCAAACAACCATTTCGGGGCAGACCGATTTCGCCTCGGCGGGAAAGATATGGTCATGAAGCCAGCTGGCCAAGTCCAGATCATCGGCCAGGCCGCGGAACAGGGTCATGGGGGCGTGACAGTGACCGTTGATCAGACCGGGCATGGCCAGTTGTCCCTGTCCGTCCAGCACTGTCCCGCTGACCCGCGTCGGGCATGCGCTCATCGGGCCGAGCCGCGCGATCTGGCCGTTGGCGACGGCGATGAAGGCCGGCGCGGGCAGGGGTGCTTCGCCGGGGTCGGGAAGGAGCGTGCAGTTGGTGATCAGGAGATCAATATTCGGAACTGCTTGCACAAAAACTCCGAGATAGTGTATCACAGGGGACCGGCCGTGCCGGGAAGAGAACGCACTATACCCGAATCACCCGCAGCGACAAGAGGCAGATGGTGTTCTCCATCTTCAGGCCCTGGGCTGCTGACCCTTTTTTTCTCGAGGATTGCATGGGATTTCGTTGTGGAATTGTCGGCCTGCCCAATGTGGGCAAGTCAACGATCTTTAATGCCTTGACCGCCGCGGCCATCGCCGCGGAGAATTATCCGTTCTGCACCATTGAACCCAATGTCGGCATTGTTCCGGTACCGGACGCGCGTCTTGACCAGCTGGCCGAGCTGGTCAAGACACGGAACAAGGTGGCCACCCAGATGGAATTTGTCGATATCGCCGGCCTGGTCAAGGGGGCCAGCCAAGGGGAGGGGTTGGGCAATCAATTCCTAGGCCACATCCGCCAGGTTGATGCCATCCTCCATGTGGTGCGCTGCTTCGAGGACGACAACATCGTTCATGTCGATGGCTCCATCGATCCCCTGCGCGACGTGGAGGTGATCACCACCGAGCTGATCCTCGCCGATCTGGAGACGGTGGAAAAACGCCTGGCCAAGAGCCGCAATCAGGCCAAGTCGGGCGATAAACGGTTGCTGGCCGAGGCGGCCTTTCTGGAGCGCCTCCAGGCGACGCTCGATCAAGGCAAGCCGGCCCGAACCGTGTTTCCGGACAACGATCAGCAGCGGGATCTGGTGCGCGATCTCTGCCTGCTGACCACCAAGCCGGTGCTCTATGTGGCCAACGTCGATGAGGGCGATCTGGCCACCGGCAATCGCCACGTCGAACAACTGGGCAAGGTCGCGGCCGAAGAGGGAGCATCGATGGTGATGATCGCCGGGGCCATCGAGCAGGAACTGAGCCTGCTGGACCGCGAGGAACAGCGCGAGTTCCTTGCCGAGATGGGCATGGAGGAGCCAGGGCTGCATCGGCTGATCAAGGCAGGCTATGCCCTGCTGGGCCTGATCACCTTTTTCACCGTGGGCGAAAAGGAGACCAAGGCGTGGACCATCAAAAAAGGTACCAAGGCGCCGGGTGCGGCCGGCAAGATCCATTCCGATTTCGAGCGCGGTTTCATCCGTGCCGAGGTCATCGCCTATGACGACTACATTGCCTGCGGCTCCGAGACCGTGGCCCGTGACAAGGGGTTGATGCGCTCCGAGGGCAAGGAGTATGTGGTGGCGGATGGGGACTGCATCCTCTTCCGTTTCAATGTCTGAGCCGTAAGACCGGTCGATTTCAACGGTGCCCGTTCCGCCCATGCGGGCGCCGGTGACGAGGAGTTCGTGATATGGCAAAGAAGATGTTTGTCGCCCAACTGATCGCCGGCCAACAGTTCCAGGAAGTGTTTTTGGTGGCGCGGAAATCTCTGGCCGAAACCAAGGCCGGCAAGCCCTATCTGGCCCTGGGATTGATGGACCGTACCGGCGAGGTCGAGGCCCGGGTGTGGGACAATGCCCTGGAGTTTGAGCCCCAGGTCGAGGAAGGCGGCTTTGTCCTGGTGCAGGCGGTGGCCAAGCCCTTCCGCGACCAGATGCAGCTGGCGGTCATCACCCTTCAGTCGGTGGCGGAGACAGCGGTGGATCTGGCGGATTTCATGCCCGCCAGTCCCCGGCCGCTGGCGGAAATGGCCGCCGAGCTGGAAGCTGTGATCGCGGGTATTGGCGATCCGCCGTTGCGGGCCCTGTTGTCCGTGATTTTTCAGGGCGATACCCTCGACCGCTTTCAGCGTGCACCGGCGGCCAAGAAACTGCATCATGCCTATATCGGCGGCCTGATTGAGCATACCCTGTCCATTGTCGCCCTGGCGGCCAAGATCGCCGGCCATTATCCGTTCATCGATCGGGACATGCTCGTTGCCGGTGCCTTGCTTCATGATCTGGCCAAGATCGAGGAGTTCGATTTTACCCGGACGCCCTTTGGCTACACCGATCGGGGGCGCTTGGTCGGCCACTTGGTGTTGGGGGTGGAAATGGTGCGCAAGGCGGCGGAACAGGTCGAGGACCTGCGCGCCGAGCAGGTGGACCGGCTGATGCACATCATCCTCAGTCATCACGGTCAGCATGATTTCGGCGCACCTGTGCTGCCCATGACCCCGGAGGCCATCCTCCTGCATCACCTCGACGACATCGACGCCAAAATGCAGTACATGGGTGGTCTGCGGGCGAAGATGAGCGGTTCCGGCTGGCAGTGGACCGAGTACCAGCGGCACCTGGAACGCTATCTCTATCTGCGGGCGGGCGGCGAGGAAGAGCAGGCGGCTGCCACCCGGGTTGCCCAATCCGGGGCGACCGGCAGCGAGCCGGAGCCTGAACCCGGCCCCGAGGAATCAATAGCCGCGCCACGAGCCAAAAAAACGATCGACATGCGGCAGCAAAGTCTGTTCTGAGCCATGGCCTTCTCTGACATTCTCGGACAGGCCAAGGCCCTTGCCCTGCTCGACCGTGCCCTGCACAGCGGCCGGCTGGCACATGCCTATCTCTTTGCCGGTCCGGACGGAGTGGGAAAGACCACCGTGGCCCTGGAATTGGCGGCGGTGCTTCTCTGCCGGGCGCCTCGGGAGGATCGCCCCTGCGGGGTCTGTCCCGGCTGCCGCAAGTTCCAGTCGGGCAATCATCCCGATTTGGTCCGCATCCGGCCCGAGGGAGCGGCCATCAAGATCGACCAGATTCGGGAATTGAAAAAAGCCCTGAGCTTTCCTCCGCTTGAGAGCCGACAGCGTGTTGTTCTGCTGGAAGAGGTGCACACCATGCGGCGGGAGGCGGGAAACAGTCTGCTCAAGGTACTGGAGGAGCCACCCGCCGACAATATCCTTATCCTGATGGGCAATGCTACCGGCGCGATCCTTGATACCATCGTGTCCCGCTGTCAACTGATTCCCTTTGCGCCGCTCCCCCTTCCCTTGGCCGCCGAAATTCTCCGCATTCATCGGCCCGAGCTGCACGAGGCGGATCGGTCGGCCCTGGCGGCCCTGGCCGACGGTTGTCCTGGGCAGGCTCTGGCTTTCGATGCCGACGGAATATTGACGGTGTATCAGAAAGTTGTGACTGCATGGCTCGCCCAAGGGCAGACGGAGGGCGAGCGGGTGGAGCATGCCCTGGCGCTGGCAGTGGAACTGGCCGAGACCAAGGAGGGGCTGGAGCCGTTGCTGGCCCTGTTGCGCATCTTCGTCAAGAACGCCATGGCCGCCAGGGCCATGGAGGATGTCCGTCCCTTCGCCCCCGAGGTGCTGACGGCAAGAGAACGCTGGAATTTGCCCCAGCTATCTGCTAAGATGACGGCCATTGATCTGGCGGAACAAGCACTTGCCAGAAACTGCAATCGCGGCCTGACCAGTGAAGTGCTGCTCCTGGATCTTTTTGACTGCGGTATCCCTTGGACCTGAACCATCATGACAGACGCCGATATCGAACCGCAGCTTGTCGAGCCGGCCCCGATTGGGGAAGGCTGCGGCGAGGAAACGGTTCTGCATTACTATAAAATCCGCTTTCGCGAACAAGGGCAGGAGCTAACCGCCTGTGCCCAGTTGACCGATCTGGTTCGGGGCGACCGGGTCATGGTCCGCACCGAGCAGGGACCAGAGCCCGCCACCGTGGTGAGCCGTTCCCCCCGGGGAGTGGACAGCGCCATTGCCCGGCCGGTGAATTACCGCATCAATCGGCGGGCCAGCGACGAGGAATGCGAGAAGTACGCGCAACTGCCGCAGCTGGAACAGCAGGCCTTTCGCCTTTGTCGTCGACAGATCGAGAAGCTGGGCCTGCCCATGCATCTGGTGCGGGTGGAGCGATTTTTCAACGGCTCGAAGATTATCTTCTACTTCACCGCCGAAAGCCGGGTTGATTTTCGCGAGTTGGTCAAGGCGCTGGTGCAGGAATTCCGCACCCGCGTGGAGATGCGCCAGATCGGCGTCCGCCACGAAACCCAGATGACCGGCGGGCTTGGCGCCTGCGGTCGCGAACTGTGCTGCACCGCCTTTCTCAATAAGTTCGACTCGGTCTCGATCAAGATGGCCAAGGCCCAGGATCTGCCACTCAATCCGGCCAAAATCTCCGGCCTGTGCAACCGTCTGCTCTGCTGTCTGACCTACGAATACGAAACCTACAAGACCATGAAAAAGGGCATGCCCCGGGTGGGCCGGCAGGTTCAGCTCGAGGGCAAGACCTACCTGGTCACCCGACAGATTCCCTTGCTTGGCAAGGTGGCGGCGGTTTCTTCCGAGGGAGAGGAGCGGTTGCTGACCGAGGAAGAGTGGCGGGCCGCCGACCCGATTGCCAAAAGCACCGGCCGCAAGGGGCCGGGCAAGAAAGGCGGTTGGTCCAAGCCTGCCGCCATCGACATCTGGGGCATGAAGGACGAGCCAGAGGAGGAGTGACTGTTGACCAGGCCCGGGAGGAGCCGCCTTCTTTGACAACCGCCAGCGAACTGATGGGCCAGCCCCCTTTTTATACCTTTTCACGATAATTGCAGCATGCCAACCTACGTCACCACGCCGATCTATTACGTCAATGCCCTGCCCCATCTGGGACATGCCTATACCACTATCGTCACCGACACCTACAGCCGCTTTCGTCGCCTGTGCGGCGACACGGTCCGTTTCCAGACCGGGACCGACGAGCATGGCGAGAAAATCGCCGAGGCAGCGGCCAAGGCCGGGGAATCGCCCCGGGAGTATGTCGACCGTATCAGTGCCGCCTTCAAGGACACCTGGCCGGTCCTGGCCATTCAGCCCGACAAGATCATCCGAACCACCGATGCCGATCATGTCCGGACCGTGCAGGCCATTCTCCAGCAGGTACATGCGAGCGGTGATATTTATTTCAGCGAATATTCCGGCTTATACTGCAAGGGCTGCGAGCGGTTTTTGACCGAAAAGGAACTGGTGGACGGTAAATGTCCCGATCATCTGGTGGAACCCAAGGCCATCACCGAGCAGAACTATTTTTTCCGCATGTCCAAATACCAGGACTGGCTGATCGAGCACATCCAGCGACACCCGGACTTCATCACCCCGGAGCGGTACCGCAACGAGGTGCTCTCCTTTCTCAGCGAACCGCTTGAGGATCTGTGCATCTCCCGGCCGACCTCCCGCCTGACCTGGGGCATTCCGCTGCCCTTTGACCAGAACTTCGTCACCTATGTATGGTTTGACGCCCTGATCAACTACTTGACCGGCATCGGCTACCCGGACAGCCCGGAGTTCGCCATGTACTGGGCCGAGGCCGAGCATGTGATCGCCAAGGATATCCTCAAGCCCCACGCCATCTACTGGCCGACCATGCTGCGGGCCATGGGGCTTGAACCGTACAGGCGCCTGCATGTCCACGGCTACTGGAACGTGGATGCCACCAAGATGTCCAAGTCGCTGGGCAACGTGGTGCGGCCCCGGGAACTGGTCGAGACCTACGGCGTGGATACGGTCCGCTACTTTGTCCTCCGCGAGATGAGTTTCGGGCTGGATTCCTCCTTTTCCAGCGACGCCATCCTCGCCCGTCACAATGCGGACCTGGCCAACGACCTGGGCAATCTGTTCTCCCGTTCCTTGACCATGATCGACAAGTATGCCGCTGGCCGGGTGCCCGAGCCGGAAACAGCCGCGCTGTTCGCCCCGGAGGATCGGGAGTTGATGAGCGCCATCGCCGCCATGTTTGACCACTACCAGGAAAACATGGCGGCATTCACGTTCCACAAGGCACTGCAGGCCATCTGGGAGGTTATCGGGCTGCTCAACCGCTACATTGTCACCCATGCTCCCTGGGAGCTGGCCAAACAGCCGGATCAGGCCGGTCGCCTGCGGACCGTTCTTGCCTTCTTGGCTGAATCGTTGTGGAAGATCGCTCTGGTGCTGGGACCCATCATGCCGGATACCGCGTCCAGGATGGCCGCCGCCTTGGGTATGGGCACCGAGTTTGCCAGCGTCACCTTGGACGAGGCAAGAAAATGGGGGTACATTCCGGTGGGCACAGCCATCGAAAAAGGCACCCAGCTGTTCCCGCGAATCGACAAGAAGACGGAAACGCCGGCGGCGCCCGCTGCCGGCAAACAGCCGAACAAGAAGGGGCCGGAGCCACCCCTTGGCGAAGGACTGATCGGTTTTGACCAGTTCCAGACGGTGGAACTGCGGGTGGCGGAAATTGTGGCCGCCGAAAAGGTGGCCAAATCGGACCGTTTGCTCAAGCTGACGGTCAAGGCCCCGGAACAGCGAACCATTGTGGCCGGCATCGCCCAGCACTATCGTCCCGAGGATTTGCTCGGGCTGCGGGTGATCATTGTCGCCAATCTCAAGCCGGCCAAACTCATGGGCATCCCCTCGCAGGGCATGGTGCTGGCCGCTAAAGAACAGCTGACCGGTGGCACGGAACGGCTGGTACTGACCACGGTCGTCGGTCCAATCGCCGCCGGCAGCCGGGTTGCCTGAACATGGTCGCGGCTGTTTGGCAAAAGGTTTACCGATCGGCTGCCGCAACGAGAAGAAGTCCTCATCCCTTCACCTTAGCTTATAGGTATCCATATGTTCATGCTCGGTAACTTCCTTTTGGCGGTGGCTAAACTGATCAATTTTGTCCTCAGCGCCTATATCTGGGTGGTGATTGCCCGCGCCGTCATCACCTGGGTGAATGCGGATCCGTATAATCCCATCGTCCGCTTTCTTCGTCAGGCCACCGATCCCCTGTTGATGAAGATTCGCCGGGTGGTCCCCATCATGGGAGGCCTTGATCTGAGCCCGATGATCCTCATCCTGATCATCATCTTTCTCCAGAGCTTTCTCGTCCCCACCCTGCAGCAGATCGCGGTGAGCCTGCAATAATCCGCTATTTTGCTCGGTTGAACGACCCGAAGAGGAACATGGCGGCCGGTCCGGATGCACTTCCCTGTCTGCAGCGGTTGGCGGATGGTTCCCTGTTGCTTCGTCTGCAGGTCCAGCCCCGCGCCGCGGCCAACCATCTGGCCGGCTTGCAGGGCGACATGCTCAAGCTGCGCGTGACCACGCCGCCGGTGGACGGCAAGGCCAATCAGGCGGTCGTTGCCTACCTGGCCAAACTCTTCCATCTGCCCAAGTCGTCGGTTGTCCTCAAAAGCGGCCACCAGAGCCGCGGCAAGACAGTGGTTATCGCCAGCGGTCACGAGCAGGAGGTGCGGGCTGTTTTGGCCGCGCACCTTTTTCCAGAGAGAAAATGAGCGAATGTGGACCGGTGGCTGCCACCGGTCCCTGCTGCGGTAGCCCGCTGCTGCACCAGGTTGAGCGGGGGAACCTGACCCGCACGGGCAGCAACAGAGCTGCATGATGTGCTGAATTCCTTGAGATGCCTGGGGGCTGTGATGAAAAAAATACTGCTGGCCAACTGGAAGGCCAATCTTTCGCCGGAACGGGCGATGCAGTGGTGCGAGGTGTTCGCCGCCACCTATCGGCCGCATGCCGATCTCGAGATGGTGGTTGCCGTGCCGTCGTTGATGCTGGAACGGGTTGCGGCACATCTGCGGGGGCGCGATGGCATTGCCCTGGCCGCGCAGGGGGTTTCTCCGTATCCGCAGGGCAACTATACCGGTTCCACACCAGCCGCATGGCTGCGCGGGCTGGTGCGCTATACCCTGATTGGCCATCGCGAGCGACGACGCTATTTCCACGAAACCGTTCAGGATGTGGCCAGACAGGCCTATGAATCGCTGGCGGAAGAGCTGCAGCCTATCGTCTGCGTGGACCGGGAACTTTTGATCCCGCAAACCGCAGCCATGGCCGCCGAGGAGTTACCCCGCCTGATCTGGGCCTATACTCCGGAAACGCCCAAAACTTTGGAGATGGCACGGAGCGAAAGGGAGATCGTCGCCCTGCTGCCGCAGATCGCCCGGAGCACCGACAATGGTCCGGTACTTTACGGTGGCGGGGTCACGGTTGACAATGCCGCCTCGCTGTGGCAGCTTGCCGGAATCAGCGGCCTGTTGATGGGACGGGGCTGCCTGGATGCCGCAGTCTTTGCCGCCCTGATCAACCGTTTGTGAAACTGCGTCCGCTTTCCCCGCTGATTACATCGACAGCAGTCGGCGGATCCGTTCTTCCATGGGGGGATGAGTGGAAAACAGGGAGGCGATGGACCCGCCCTTGAGCGGATTGACGATGTACATCTGGGCCGAGGCCGGATTGACATCCATGGGCTGCTGGGCGTTGTAGTTGGCCAATTTGTTGAGCGCATTGGCCAGCGATTGCGGATGACCGCAAATCTGCGCGCCGGTGGCGTCGGCCAGGTACTCCCGGCCACGGGAGATGGCCATCTGGATCAAGGTGGCCGCCAGCGGCGCCACCAGCATGGTGACCAGCATCACCAGCGGATTGCTCCCCCCTTCCTCATCACTGCGGCCGCCGCCGAACAGCATGGCCCATTGAGCCATGGTGGCCAGATAGGAGATGGCTCCCGCCATGACCGCCGCAATCGAGCCGATGAGAATGTCGCGGTTTTTGATATGCGCGAGTTCATGCGCGATAACCCCTTCCAGTTCATATCGGTCCAACACCTGGAGAAGGCCGGTGGTCACCGCCACCGCCGCGTGTTCGGGATCGCGTCCGGTGGCAAAGGCATTGGGGGTCGGATTATCGACCACATAGACCTTGGGTTTAGGGAGGCTGGCCCGTGCCGCCAGGGAGGCCACCAAGGCATGAAGATCGGGCGCCTCTGCTGTCGATACCTCGCGCGCACGGTTCATGGCCAGGGCCATTTTGTCGGAGTTCCAGTAGGCAAAGAAATTGAGGCCCACGGCAAGGAGCAGGGCGATGGTCATCCCCTGCTGGCCGCCCATGGCCTGACCCGCAACCATGAACAGGGCGGTCAGGGCAGCCATGAGTAGAAAGGTTTTCATCGTATTCATCGTTTTCTCCTGGTGTTTCTCGGGAGCGGCTCGGCCGAGAGATGACCGCCTCACCACCCTGAACATTTTTGACCAAAAGATAAATCGCTGGCGGAAGGAGTCAAGACAGGGAGACGGCAAAAGCCGCTTCCCTGTCGAGTGCCTGTTGGAACGCGGAAAAAGGGGGCAGGAGGAACAACGCGGGATCAGTTCATCAAGTCCAGCATCGCCCGGATAAGATTGTCGGCACCGTCGGCGATCTGGTCGATGCGGGAATTGAGCATGTAGCAAGGAGTGCTGACGATCCTGTTTTCTCGGTCAATGGCGATTTCCCCCTGCATGGCTGGTTGATGACGCGCGCCCATTGCGGCGAGGTTGTCGGCGGTAGCTGGGTCCTGACCAATGGTCAGGATCACGTTGCCCAGCACCTTGGCGAGGATCACCGGGGCGATGCACAGCGCGCCGATCGGTTTGCCGGCGGCGTGCATGGCCTTGATCGCCCGGGCCACATCACTGTTCACCATGCACTTTGGGCCATCAAAAGCATAGCTGCTCAGGTTCTTGGCCGCGCCGAAGCCGCCGGGGATGACCAACGCATCGGCCGACTCAGGGACAAAGGTGGCCAGCGAGGCGATCTTGCCCCGAGCGATCCGCGCCGATTCGATCAGCACATTGCGCTGTTCGTTCATTTCCTGACCGGTGATGTGGTTGAGCACATGGTGTTGCTTGATGTCCGGTGCATAGCATTGGAAGTCTGCCCCGTTTTTGTGGATAGCCCACAAGGCGAGGGTCGCCTCATGGATTTCGGCTCCATCCTGATGGCCGCATCCAGAGAGGATCACGGCGAAATTTTTTTTGTGCATAGTCGCCTCCATGGCAGCAAATGACAAACGGATTCGACCCGGGCCGGCTATCCGGGCTTGTTTTTCTAGCGCAGGGAATAAATTGCCGGCAGATTGCGATACTGTTCCGCGCAATCCAGCCCGTAACCGACAAGAAACCCTCGATCAAGGGCAAAACCGACGTAGTCCACCTCGACCGGGACGATCCGTCGTTCCTGCTTGTCGATCAGCGAGCAGATTTTCACCGATTTGGCCGGGCTTTGACGGAAATGATCGCGCAGCCAAGCCATGGTGGTGCCGGTATCGACAATGTCCTCCACCAGCAGCACATCCTTGCCGTTCAGGTCGATGCTCGGTTCCTTGAGCAGGCGGATCGTTCCCGAGGATTCCGTCGAGGCACCGTAACTGGTCACCCGGATGAAATCGATTTCCAGTTTGAGGTCGATGGCCCGGCACAGATCGGCGGCAAAGATGAACGCGCCGTTCAACACGCCCAGGAGCACCAGCTGCCGGTCCCGGTACTCCTGGGTGATCAAGCGACCGAGTTCTTGGACTCTCTGCTGCAGTCTTCGCCTGCCGATAACCGCTTTTTTTCCCAGCTGCATAACCGTACCCCAAAATCGTTACTGTACCGAGCCTACTGTTCGCTCTGCCATTTTTGCAGGGTGGCGGCAGCCTCTTCTTTTTCCTTGAACGGCTGCGTCGAGGCCAGGGCCTCCTGCTTCTTGCCCTCCCCATACAGGGCCAGGGCCAGATGGTAGCGAAGTATGGGCATATCCTCCTGTTTCTGCACCGCCTGAACGAATTCGTTGCGGGCCAGGCTGAACGAGCCGCGTTTGTAGTGTACCCAGCCAAGGGTGTCGATGATATGATAGTCGTCCGGCTTCTGCTGTTTGGCGGTCATGGCCAGTCGCAGGGCTTCCCCCAGATCCGGATCCTTGCTCTCGGCAATCATCCAGGCCAGGTTGTTGGCCGCCGGGGCAAAATCAGGCTTGACGGCCAAGGCCTTTTGATAGGCTTCCTTGGCCAGATCGGTTTTGCCCGTCTGCTCGTAGATGCTGCCCAACCCCATGTAGGCGCCGATGGCGTTGGGTTGCTTGGCGAGCAGATCCCGGTATTCGGCGATGGCTTGATCGGTCTTGCCTTGCCGCGTCAGGATAAGAGCACTCATGGCATACGGTTGAGGGTTGTCCGGGTCGAGCTCTTGGGCCTTGCTGTAGAGCTCAAGGGCCTTGTCCGGTTGCTGTGCGCTGAGGAACAGGTTGGCCAGCAGAATCTGTAACCCGGCGCTCTTGGGCGCCTTGTCGATCTGGGCCTGGGTCATCTTGATCAGCGCCTCCTTTTGCGCGCCGCTTTTTTGCGCCAGCTGCAGCAAGAAGCTGAAGGCCTTGGCGTTGTCGGGCTGGACCGCGAGCAATTTTTCAAAGGTCTGCTTGGCCTTGGCCTCCTGTTTCATGGCCAAATAGGTGAGCCCGAGACTGCCCAGCACCTCGACGTTGTCAGGCACCTTGGCGTGGAGTTCGCTGAACATCTTTTCTGCGGTTTCATACTCCTTGGAAAAGAGTACCCCCTTGGCCAGGGTGAGGGCGGCCTGAAAATCGCGGGGGTTGATTTTCAGGGCAGTGGCCGCTTCCTTTTTAGCGGTCTCGAATTCACCCTCCTGGAGGGAGAGCAGGGCCAGCAGCGAGTGGGCCTTGCTAAACCCCGGGCTGAGTTTGATGGCCTCCAGCAAGGCTTCCTTGGCGAGTTTGAAATCCTTGAGATTGCTGTGGGCCAGTGCCTTGACGAAGAAAAGTTCACTCCATTTGGGATAGTCGCCAAGCAAACCGGTCACGATATCCAGTGCTTCCTGGTTTTTGCCATCCTTCAGCTGGAATTTGGCCTGAACCAATTTGGCGGTGGCGTTTTTTGCATTCTTGGCCACCACCTTGTCCAATTCCACCTTGGCTTGGTCAAACTTGCCGTGGTCAAAGTAAAAATTGGCCAGCTGCGCCTCAGCGTCCTCGGGTTTGTCCGTATCCTGAATGGCTTCCTTGTAGAGTTGCTCCGCCTGCTCGAATTTCCCCTTCTTGGAATAGAAATCGGCGATGGCCGTCTTCAGCTTGCTGTTTTTCGGGTCAACCTTGAGCGCCTGGGTCAGATGCTGCTCGGCAGCGTCAGGATTGTTCTCCATCAGTTCGATGGAGGCCATCTGCAGGTACGGCTGCGAGGAATCCGGAAAGGCGGCGGCCATTTTCTCCAGGCTGGCTTTGGCCTTGCTCAATTCCTTTCGTTCCACATAGAAGGCAGCCAGCGTCGCATGATTGGCGAGTTTCTTCCCGTCCAACTCGAGGGCTTTCAAAAAAGCGTTTTCTGCCGCTGGAAACTGCTGCTTGGCACTCAGGGCGCGGCCTTTGATGGCGTAAAACCGGTCTTCGTTGGGAGCCCCGGCAATAGCCTTGTCGACCGTTGCAATGGCTGCGTCAAATTTGCCGTCAACCAACTCCAGGTTGGCCTGCAGGGCCAAGGCATCCTTGTTGTCCGGTGCCTGGACGAGAACCTCGTCAATATGTTTTTGCGCGTCCTCTTTCTTCTTGGTCAGCAAATAGAACTCTGCGGTCTTGATCTTGGCATCGAGATTTTTCGGGTCCAGGGTGGCGGCGCGCTGCAATTCCGCAAAGGCTTGCCGGACATCGCCGCTCTTGAGATAGAGCAGGCCGAGTTGATAGCGGGCATCGGCGTATTTGGGATCGATCTGGATGGCGTTGCGCAGTTCAATGATTGCTTCTTTTTCCTTGTTTTCGCCAAGATACCCCATTGCTTTGTTGTAATGCTCTTCTTTGTTTTTGCCGCCGTCCGAACACGCGGCAACAAGCAGGAGCAGGAGGAGTGGCACGAGCAATAGGGGCAGGGGGAACAGTTTCTTGAATGGCATAATGACTCCGTTGGCAAAAGGGAATTGGTATTACGCTGATCTGACTGCACGGTTCATTTTATAACAACTTATAAAGATTAAGGAATAAAAAAAGAGCGTACCCGGAGCAACGAAACCGGGCCGCACGGCAAGACCATACCGGGAGTTGCCGTGTTGGGAAGCGCTTCAGGCAATGCACGAATCGGTGAGCAACTGCTTGCCAGTGTTGAAAAAATGGAGACGTTCCATTTTTTTATTTTGAACTATTTTCTTTCTGCATGTAGCATGGTTTGTCAACTTATTTATCTGATGAAGCTTTTTGGGGCGAGGAGCGTATGAAGACAGTTTCCCTGACCGTAAAGACGATCGTTTGGGTTGTTCTCTGTTGTTGTTGGTTGAGCGTTTCCTGGGCTGCCGAATCGAGCGGCGAAGGAGTGATTGCCAACGAAACCAAGGAGCAGTATCGCCAGGAAATCCTCGGCAAGAAGGCTCCTGCCCAATCGGACAAGGAGTATGTCATCGGTTATCGGGATATTCTCTATGTGGAGGTGTATGGGGAAGGGCCCATGGCCATCGGACCAGGCAATCCCGCCGCGGCCCCCGCCGCGATGGAAGGAATGGCTCCAGGGGGACAGGATGACGCCGCCAGCCGTGGGGCTGGCGCCGAGGTCGGAACGGACGGCCGGGTTTCGCTTCGTCATATCGGCGATGTCTATGCGGTTGGCATGACGCTTACCCAATTCGCCGATTATCTGAAAAAGCTGTACGGAACCGTTTATGACGACCCGAATGTGATCGTCACCCTGCTGAAAAGCAACAGCCGACAGTATACGATCATGGGCCAGGTGAGAACCCCCGGTGTGTTCCCACTCGATTATCCGACCGTGGTGGTGAAGGCGATTGCCAAGGCCGGCGGATTCACCGAATGGGCCGACAACAAGGTGAGCATCATTCGCCAAGGCAACGATCAAATTGTCGAAAAAGGCCAGGAAAAGGCACAGGGCAAGGTCGAAAAATTCGAATTCGATTATGACGATTTTCTTGACGGAAAAAATACCGACAAGAACATCCTGCTCGAACCCGGTGATGTCGTCGTAGCCCATTGAGAGAGGCGATCCATGCAGCGTGCGCGCCGATCTTTGTTGCTTGCCCTCTGTTGGCCATGTCTTGCGCTCGCCGGGGGGGCAGGGCCAGCCCTTGCCCGGGAGACCACGGTGACTGGTTCGGCGGGAACGGGATACGATTTTCGCGAACGAACCTATGACCGGCAAGCAGCAGACAAAGAGAACGAAGGCGATGTGCAAAAAATCAGCATCGGACCCGATATCACCGTGGTATCCAAAGGCGTGTACGATACGCTCAACCTCCGTTACTCCCCCAAACTCAACTATGATTTTGTCGATGACGAGAACGAGGTCGATCATCAACTGAGCGTCGGCAACGAGCGCCTCCTTACCAGCAGGTGGTCCCTGACGCTCTCCGATGATTTCCTCTATTCCGACGATCCGGAGGCGTCCTCCTCTTTTTTCAGCGACGGCAGCGCATCCGGTTCCACTGGTCAGGACCAAGGGCCTTCCCGCGATGCCTTGTCCAGAGACCTGAGCGGCCGTCAATATTGGACAAATACCGCAGGGGTGCGTACATCCTACGCATTGTTGGAAACGACCCGCATTGGCGGAGGATACAGCTACGCCGTACTCCGCAATGAAGAGGGAGGGGCGAGCGGGAGCGACAGCTATGACGAGTACGACAAGCATTCCTTTTTCGCCAATCTGACCCACGGCTTCAACCAGCACTGGCGGTCCAGCGTGGGGGCGAACTACACCCGCGGCTTGTATGACGAGCCGCCACCAACTGCTGCCAATCAGCCCGCAGCCGCCGCCAACCCAGATCTGGATGAATACGGGGCCAGCCTCGGCGTTGATTATGTCCGGAGTGTGAGGGATTTTTTTCCGGCGAAGTATGTTGTTTCGGAGACTCAATACGACGGTGAGAGCCGGCGCGACTCGCAGTCCCATGAATGGTCGGTCGGTTGGGATCATGCCTTTGATGCCCAAACGCGTCTTGCGTTGGGCGGGGGTCCCTCCTACGCGAAAATCCAAGGATTGGAAGGACAGTGGGGGTACAACGCCTATCTCTCTTTCATGAAGCAGTACGAGCACGCATCGTATTCGCTCCAGGCGGACAAGCGGTATGAAACGCAAAATTTCAGCGGGACCGAGGAGTCAGGTCTGACTGACACCTACAATGTCCGGGCCAACATGACCGTGCAGGCGACCCAAGCCCTCGGGTTTGATTTCTTCGGTCGCTACAGTTGGGAATCGGAGATGGATCCGCAGGGAGAATATCTCGATGCGCTTGGTGGCGTACCGTCGACCACAGCCACAGGCGACCTGACCTATGACACGGACGTCTATGAACTCGGGATTGGCATGCGATATTCCTTTGCTCGCTGGTACACCGCGGGCGTGAAGTACACCTATTATGTCTCCGATGGCCAACTGGATACCGACCAGTATACCGATCACCAGGTGCTGTTTACCCTGAGCGCCACCAAGGAATTGTGGCACTGGTAGCAGGGCCAAATCGTGTAGCGAGATGGGTGATTTTCCATTTTTACCGAGAGCCTTTCTGAAAAAGCACGGTCTTGATGGTCCGGAAAATGATCAGCAAATCAATGAAAATGGACTGGTGCTTGATGTAATAGAGGTCGTATTCCAATTTGCGCAGCGCATCCTCTTCTGACGCGCCATAAGGATAACAGACCTGGGCCCAGCCGGTAATGCCCGGTTTGGCCGCATGCCGTAGCGAGTAATAGGGCAGTTTTTCCACCAACTGCTCGACAAAAACCGGCCGCTCCGGACGCGGGCCGACAAAACTCATCTGTCCGCGGATGACATTCCACATCTGGGGGATTTCATCGATGCGCACCTTGCGGATAAAACCACCGACACGGGTAACTCGGCTGTCGTTCTTCTTGGCCCAGACAGCCCCGTTTTTTTCGGCATCCTGCCGCATGCTGCGGAATTTGATGATCGAGAAAACCTTGCCCCGTTCGCCCACACGCTCCTGCCGGTAAAAAATCGGGCCAGGCGACTCGAGCTTGATCAGAATGGCGGTTATCAGGGTTATCGGCAGGCTGAGGCAGAGGCCTACCACAGCGAGGGAGAGATCGAGCAGGCGTTTGATCAGATAGGTCATGCGCCCGCAATCAAACCCCTCAGAAAAGATCAGCCAGGCTGGATTGACCTTTTCGACGAGAATTTTTCCCGTGATCGCCTCATAAAATGAAATTCCGTCCTCAATGAGGAGGCCACGCAGTTTGTTGTGCAACAACTCGGCAATGGGCATGGTTCCCCGACGATCATCAAGGGCAACGACGATTCGCTCTACACTGGATAATCGGGGTTCATTGTTCATTTCGGCGAGGTTTGCCAACACCGGGATGTCAGCATGGTCGAACGTAGGGGGGCCTGATCCGACCAATGCGGCAATGACAAAGCCGGATTCGCGGTTGTTTTTGATTTCCGTGGCAATTTTTTCCGCCATTTCTCCCATGCCGACGATGAGTATTTCACTGGCAAACAACTTTTTCTCGAGAACGAGATAATACAGTGAGCGCCATGCAAGCAAACTCGCGCAAATGATCAGGTAGCAGGCCCAGAAAATAAACGTGGAGATGATGATCGAGGGAAATAGGGTATACAGTAGTGCCAGGACAATGCAGCCGACGCCAAAGGCCTGCATCATCCTGATAAAGGTATCGGTGGTGGTTCCGGGTTTGCGCAGATCGTAAAGATCGTAAAAATAGAGGGAGAGCTGAAAAACCAGGGTGACCGTCATGGATCTCAAGGTATATTCCGACGGCGTAACAAGAAAGCTGTCCCAACTGGAAAAGACAATAAGAATACCCAGGACACTGCTAAAAATCAGCACGCCTTCGCCGAGGAAAAAGAAGATTTTGCGGACCGGGTGATATTTATTGAAAAATGTCGGCATGGTTTCCGTGTTGCAGAGAAGTGGGATGATACGGCACAATTGCCCTCATTAAATATGCTTTGTCTCCCGAAGTCAAGGCAACCGGGCTTGGCCGGTGGGAGATCGCCTGTTGGAATCTTCTGATTTGTCGTGACGATTTGTGGATGTTTTTTTGTTTTGACCGGGCCCGTTGAGACCTGTACCATGAAATCCATACCATTCCTTCAGTGACTGCCCGCAGGGGCACATAAGGTGGCCCCGTGCCTTAATGGTCCTGGAACGCTGTAGATGTACAAGAACTCTTGCATGGAACAATGTATGGTCGATATCTCCTCTCTTCCTAAAAACAAGCTTTCCGTGCGCCGTGTTCTTCTGGTGCTTGTTCTTTTGATGGGCACTTTTTTTCTTCTACAAGGGGTCTCGGGCACGGTCCGGACGCCCATCAAGCAGCCGCTGAGCACGTTTCCCGTGGTTCTAGGAGAATGGCACGCTCTTTCCAGTCGAAAATCCACGGATGCGGTCATTGAGATGCTCGGCGTGGACGATTACATCGAATACAATTATGCGACCCCATCTGGGAGAGAGCTCAATTTTTATGCCGCTTTCTACGAGTCGGTGGGCACCGGCGGTGGATACCATTCACCCAAAAACTGTATCCCCGGAGGGGGCTGGGGCATTGATTCGGTGAAAACCATCGAGGTCCAGCCAGCTCAAGGAAGATCAGCGGTAAACGTCAGTGAGATGCTGATTCGCAACGGCAACGAATACCAAGTCGTAGTGTACTGGTATCAAAACCGCGGCAGGATCATTGCCTCGGAATACTGGGAAAAAATATACTTGGTGCTGGATGCGATTTTCATGAAGCGACGCGACGGAACCTTTGTCCGGCTTATGGCGCCGGTACAGGAGGGGGATATCGCCCAGACGGAGCAACTGTTACAGCGTTTCGCCGGTCTCGCCATGGTAGAACTCGAACATTTCCTTCCTGGACGGTAACCATGCACGCCATATCCTCTCTTTTTAGGGCGAACTCGACCTTTCTTCTCTTGTTTCTCGTGGTTGCAGCTTTGGCAGGGCTCTATTTCCCCGTGTTGACCAGCTTGGCCAATGACTGGTCCACCAACGACAACTATTCCCACGGCTTTTTTATCCCCCTGATCAGCGGCTACATGGTCTATTCCATGAAAGAAGAACTCAGCCAGCTGTCAATTCTCCCGACCAATTGGGGCCTTCCCTTCCTGGTTGCAGGACTTGGTCAACTCTACATTGCCAGGGTCGGCTCGGAATATTTTCTCCAAAGAACTTCCCTTATTCTTGTGTTGCTGGGAATAACTCTTTTCCTTTTAGGCAAGGCCATCACGAAAAAAGTGCTACTGCCGATCGCCTACCTTTTGTTCATGGTTCCGCTTCCAGCTATCATCTGGAACAAGATCGCTTTTCCTATGCAGCTTTTTTCCAGTGCGATCACCGAAGAGGTGGTCAGGATGATTGGTATCCCTATTTTTCGTGAAGGCAATGTTCTCCACCTTGCGCAGACGACTTTGGAAGTCGTCGATGCCTGCTCGGGCCTCCGCTCCTTGACCACCATGTTTGCCCTGGCCGCAGCCCTCGCCTGGTTCACCGACTTTGTCCAGTGGAAAAAATGGGTACTATTTTTTCTGGCCGCTCCGGTTGCCATGTTTGCCAATATCGTGCGCCTCACTGCCACCGCAGGTTTAGCCAGTATCTATGGGGGAAAAGTGGCTCAGGGGTTTCTTCATGATTTTTCAGGGATATTTACTTTTGTACTCGGGCTGAGCCTGCTCATGTTGAGCAATAAGTTCCTGCTCAGAAAGAAATGATGACTCTTCTTATTATTACCGCATACTTCTTTTGACCTCATATCGTCCATAACATACGCTTCCTATATGACTTCAATCGACAACTATCTCACCATTGATGTTGAAGATTATTTTCAAGTTTCGGCCTTTGAGGACATTATTCGAACCGACGATTGGGATGGAATGGAGCATAGAGTTGTGCGCAATACTGAAAATGTGCTCGAGTTATTGGATCAGTACGATACCAAAGCGACCTTTTTCATAGTTGGCTGGGTAGCTGAAAAATATCCTCATCTCGTTCGCAATATCCATAATCGGGGACACAGCATCGGTTGTCATAGCTACTGGCATCGTAAGGTGTATGACCTCTCCCCCGAGCAATTCAGAGATGACACCGCCAGAGTAAAAGCAATTTTAGAAGAAATTATCGGAGAACCGGTGCTTGGCTATCGTGCACCCAGTTATTCAATCACCGCCAATTCCTTGTGGGCAATTGACATTCTCAAGGAGCTCGGCTTTACCTACGACTCCTCGATTTTTCCCATCCACCACGACACCTACGGCATTCCCGACGCACCCCGTTTTGCCTACCGGCATGCCAATGGCCTACTCGAATACCCGATTTCCACGGCTATCCTGCTCGGTAGAAAAATTCCAGTTTCCGGGGGGGTATTTTCGGCTATTTCCTTATTGGTTTACTTATTTATGTCTTCAAAGAATCAACCACAACGATGAAAATCCATTCATATTTTATATTCATCCATGGGAAATAGACCCTCATCAGCCTCGCATGCATAATGCAAGATTGTTATCTCGGTTTCGTCACTACAACAATTTAGGTAAAACAAGATCCAGGCTAATGCGATTGTTAACAGATTTTGCTTTCACCTCCATACCTTTACAATAACTTTTAAAAGATATCTTTATTGTATGGTTATTGGAATTGGCATGAATTTAATTGTGTAAATATCACAAACGCACTAATTGAATCTGGATAGCAATTTTTATGATCATCAATAAAGCGGTTGAGACAGATCGGAAAAAATGGGATAACTATGCGTTATCACACCCCGATGCAACGCCCTATCATCTTTGGGCCTGGAAAGAAGCGGTTGAAACGGCTTATGGTCACAAAGCACACTACCTAATAGCAGAAGAACAAGGCAAAGTTCGCGGTATACTTCCGCTTTTCCAGTTAAAATTATTTTTTCTGCAAAACCAATTGGTTTCACTCCCATTTTGTGATGTGGCCGGTCCTATTGCGGACGATTATCTCACACGTGACAGACTTCTCGACAAGGCACAACAAGCAGCAGCGCAATATAAAGCGACCACAGTTGAACTTCGAACCAGATTATCTCATCAATCAACAATTTTTAATAATAGCAAAGTATCAATGCTTCTGTCCCTGCCTGCTGATCCAAAGGAACTTTGGAATAGTTTTAGATCAAAACTGCGCAGCCAAATATTAAAAGCTGAAAAAAACGGTCTCATGTTTCGGCTCGGGGAGGGGGATGAGGATATAAAATCATTTTATCAGGTGTTTAGCCAAAACATGCTCGAATTGGGCTCACCAGTCCATTCCAAATATTTTTTTGCCTCCATCCTTAAAAGTTACGGTGGCTCTTGTCGGATGGGATTGGTATTTCTCGACGAAAAACCAATTGGTTGCGGAATCATCCTTTTCTGCGGTACACACACAGCAATCCCTTGGGCTTCAACCATTCGCAAATACAACAAATTGGGCCCAAATATGTTATTATACTGGAATTTATTGCAATTCTCCATAAAAGCCGGAGCGAATCTTTTTGACTTTGGCCGCTCAACCCCAAATAGTGGCACATACCGATTCAAAGCTCAATGGGGAGCTCAGCCAAACCCCTTACACTGGGATAAGTTACCCGTCGATATCAACCAATATGCCAGCCCAGCATCTCTGAAACAGCATGGCGTAAATCGGCAGTTAGCAGCAAACCTGTGGAGCAAGCTTCCACTGTCTATTGCTAATTTAATTGGCCCAAAACTCAGACAATATATCAGTTTATAAAATGATTTTCATTTTATTAGGGGTTGCTTGCATATCCTTAGGAATTCTTTTCTATGTGTATTTGGGATATCCAATATTTATTCTCTTTCTCTCTCTTCTTCTTCCCAATAAATCTATCAGAAAAGCGCGCATAACACCTTCTGTATCTTTTATTATTTCATGTTATAATGAAGAAGCAGTTATAGAAAAAAAAATAAAAAATACCCTGTCGTTGGATTATCCAAAGGATAAAATTGAAATCATCGTTATTTCTGATGGTTCTACCGATAAAACAGATGAAATTGTCAAGCAATATGATGTTCAAGGTGTGAAATTGATCCGCCAGGAAGGCCGGCTTGGTAAAACCATGGGAATTAATCTCGCCATGAAGGAGGCAACTGGTGAAATTGTCGTTTTTTCAGATGCCAATGCCATCTTTCATCAAGATGCAATAACAAATTTGGTAGCAAATTTCGCAGATCACCGAATTGGGTATGTAGTCGGAGAAGCCCGATATAATGATATTACCGAAACCGCTGCATCTAAAAGCGAAAGTACCTATTGGCGTTACGAAATTTTATTAAAGACCGCAGAGAGCAGGTTGCACTCCATCGTGGGCGGTGACGGAGCAATTTACGCGATTCGACGAGTTCTTTACAAAGAATTGCTCCCAACCGATATTAACGATTTTGTCAACCCCCTTCAAATTATCATTCAAGGATACAGAGGTGTTTATGAACCAAACGCAATCTGTGAGGAAGAAACTTCCGGCAGATTTGACAAAGAGATTGGACGTAAAATCAGGATTGTTAATCGCAGTTTCAGTGGATTGATGCGTGTTAAGGCCGTAATGAATCCGTTACGCACGGGTTTTTACAGCATTCAGATCATCTCCCATAAACTGCTTCGATGGTTCGCCCCCCTGTTCCTCGCATCGTTCTGGGGAGCCAGTGTGGCTCTTTCTTTTTTCACTTGGCAAAGCGCCTTTCTTTTCCAGGCAATAACGCTTGTTTCTCTCATCTTTTTGGCATGTTCTTACATTGGCTATATATTTTCTGGTGATC